>JAIBBR010000146.1 GCA_019694575.1 Myxococcaceae bacterium | reverse complement strand
TTTCGGCCGCCGTGGATCAGCGCGTGAGCAACCGCCGCTCTACAATCAACCCTGTGGCGCATACACCCGATCAGCGCTCACTCCGAAACCACCCTCAAATGACCATATGTTGCGGAAGTTGGGCTAATCTAGCTGGCGCACAAACGCAGGCTGCTCAGCACCCGCGAGCGGCCACCCCGAAACGCGTCGGGCAGCAACCAGTCGCTCTCGCTGCCGTCGAGCAGTTGTGAACCCGATTGTGCCACCCAATGCACGGCACCCGTCGAGACATAGGTAAAGCCCACCACCTGGGTGGCGTCGGCGTCGGCCGTCTTCCACGCGGTGAAGCGAACGTTGGCTGAGCCGACCTTTACTTCGAGCGGCAGTTGGCCGAATTGTTCGCCACGCAGCACGACACATTGCGACACCACGGTAGGCGACTGGGGTAGAGCCCCCTGCGTCAACTCTCGCACATCTGACGACAACCCTAAGGTGCCGAGCAGCGCTGAAACGAAGAGGCGAACCATGGTGGGCTCCTTTGTGGGCGCTGACCAACCTGCGTGCATTCGGCGCGCCAGCACACCCTCACCTGTCTGGGCGGGGCGAAGTGCGCGGATCATCTCAAAAGCGTCAGCGGGTAGGCCCCACCGGTAGGACTTCGCGTGTCGCAAGTGGTGCATCGACAGTGAACACGCGTGTGCGCGCTGCCACCCGCAGTTTCCTCATCGTTGTGGCCTTTCGACCTCGGCTTGCGGTACCACCGCGCCAATGACTCCCACCCGTTTCGGCATTGTCACCGCCTCAGACCGCGCCAGCGCCGGCGTCTACGAAGACTTGTCGGGCCAGGCCATCAAAGACACTCTCGCCGCTTATGTCTTAAGCCCGTGGGAACCCGTGTACCGGTTGATACCCGACGACCAAGCCACCATTGAAAAAACCCTGATTGAATTGGTCGACGTCGAAAAGTGCTGCTGGGTAGTCACCACGGGCGGCACCGGGCCAGCCTTGCGCGACGTCACTCCCGAAGCCACTGAAGCGGTGTGCGAAAAAATGATGCCCGGTTTCGGCGAGTTGATGCGCGCGGTGAGCCTGCGGGTGGTACCGACGGCCATTCTCTCGCGCCAAACGGCGGGCATTCGCCATGGCGCGTTGATTGTGAATTTACCCGGCAAGCCAAACTCGATTCGCGAATGTTTAGAGGCGGTTTTTCCCGCGGTGCCCTACTGCGTCGACCTCATCGGAGGCCCGTTCATCGAGGGCAAACCCGAGGCCCCGAAAGTCTTTCGCCCGAAAGCGAAGTGAGGCCGTCGCTTGCGCTGGCTTTTTCTGCTTCTCTGCCTAAGCAACGCGGCGTGGGCGCAAGGGCGCTGGCGGCCAGTGGGCGCTTTGAGCCAAGCGCGGCATGGGCACACGGCCACCCTGCTCAACGACGGCCGAGTGCTCATTGTGGGAGGCATTGGCGCTGACAGTTTGAGTGCCCTGGCCACGGCCGAAGTCTTCAACCCGCGCACGCAGAGCTTCACGTCGGTCGGCTCAATGGCGCAAGGCCGCTTCGGGCACACCGCGACCAAGCTCAACGACGGCCGGGTGCTCATTGTCGGCGGCGCTGCTTTTTCTGACGATTCTCGCCCGCGCTTCGTGGCTTTGGCGTCAGTCGAGATTTTCGACCCACGCACCTCTCGCTTCGTGCCTGCGCCGTCACTGGCGCAAGGCCGGCATTGGCACACCGCCACGCTGCTCAACGACGGGCGGGTGCTGGTGGCAGGCGGCGCTCGCGAAGAAATGCACCACTTGGCCAGCGTCGAATGGTGGAACCCCCAAAAGCATTCTTGGAGCAACGGCACCGCGCTGCAAACGCCGCGCTGCATGCACCGAGCGCAGCTGCTGCCCAGTGGAGCCGTGCTGATGAGCGGAGGGCGCTCCAACGAGCGGCAGACCGGCTTTGGCCACGTGCTCGCTTCGAGCGAGGTGTGGCCGTCAGCAGGCGCCCGCGACAGCACCCCCGTCGACATGAACGAGCCGCGACAAAACCACGGAGTGTGGCTTTCTCACGCCGGCCAAGTGCTGGCAGTGGGAGGCAAAACCGAAGGCGCGCTGACCAACTTGATAGAAGCGTTCGACCCCGCCACACAGCGCTGGCAACCCTTCGCGCCCAGTTTGCCGTTGCCGCTGGCGCACCACAGCGTCACCTCGCTCGACGCGAAAGGCTTCTTGGTGGCTGGGGGCGAAACGCCCAACACGCCCGATACCTCACAGACCCAATGGCTCGACGCCGCCGCGGGCCGTTTCTGTCGCGCGGGCGAGCTGAATGTGTCACGGCGCGAGCACACGGCGACGCGGCTCAAAGACGGCACGGTGTTGGTGGTGGGGGGCCTCTCATCTGGCGTGGCCGAAGGGAGCGCCGAACGTTGGCAGCCGCTGAAGGGTGTTTGTACCGCTCCGCAAGGGCTCACTGCTGTGCCTTGAATCGCGAGAACCGTTAAGGGTATTTGTAAACAAACAACGGGAGCCTCTAGTACAAGGCACCCACCGGCAAACACATCTTGAGCAAACGAGGAATACAAATGTCCGTCGACAAAGTGGTGAGAGATATCGTTCGCAGCGAAGTTGAACGCATGATTGCTCCTTTAGCGGCGGCTGTTGAAAACCTGCAGCACCAAGGCACCCTGGCGCAGAAGCTGACCGCGCTGTTGGGCGCAAGCCCCAAGCGTGGCCCCGGTCGCAAGCTCTCGCTCAAGTCGATGTTGGGCAACAAGAAGCGCATTCGCGTCGAGGGAGCCACTGACCGCCCCTGCGCCCTCATCGGTTGTGAGCGCGACGCCCGCAGCAAGGGTTATTGCGCGGCGCACTACCAAAAGCTGCGCATGCTCGCTCGCACCGGCCGTTTGCCATTGGGCTGGTCAGAATATGCACCGCCGCATTCGGTGAAAGACATTGTACTGCCGCGTGGCCGGGCGGGCGCCAAAGCGCTGGCTGCCGCGCGCAAAGTCAAACGTTAAGGGCTAAGCAGTCACCCATGACGGTGCGCGAATTCGAAAAAGGCATACATGTCGAGTTGTCCAAAGGGGCGACTTACGGCGATTACTTGCGTCTTGATTTGATTTTGAACGCGCAAGAACGCCGCTCGAAACCACCTCAGCACGACGAAATGCTGTTCATCATTCAGCACCAAACGTCAGAGCTGTGGATGAAGCTGATGCTCCACGAGCTCGACGCGGCGCGCGAGTACGTGTGCAATGACAACCTAGAATCGTCGTTCAAAATTTTCTCTCGGGTAGCGCATATTCAACGCATGCTCTTTGAGCAGTGGAGCGTGCTCGAGACGATGACCCCCAGCGAGTACCTGGAGTTTCGCGACGACTTGGGCAAGGCGAGCGGGTTTCAGTCGTACCAGTACCGCGCCATTGAGTTCATCTTGGGCAACAAAGACGCCAACACTTTGCGGCCTTTGCAGCATGAAAAAACGCTGTACGCCTGGCTCGACGCGCGGCTGCACGAGCCTTCGCTGTACGACGAATTTTTGCGCTACCTCGCGCGCCACGGCCACCCGGTGCCGAAAGACACGTTAGACCGCGACTTCTCGCTGCCCTATGTGAGCAACCCACAAGTCATGGCGGTGTTTCAAGGCATCTACGAGACACCCGACAAAAACTGGGACGCATACGAAATGTGCGAAAAGCTGGTCGACGTGGAGCAACGTTTTCAGCTTTGGCGCTTTCGACACATGCTCACCGTGCAGCGGGTCATCGGGTTTCGCTCTGGCACCGGTGGCAGCTCGGGTGTGGGTTTCTTGAAGAAGGCATTGGACTACCGGTTTTTTCCCGAGCTGTGGGACGTCAGAACAGAGCTCAAGGCGCCTGGCCGCAATGTCTGATTTGTTTTCGAAAGTCACTGAATGTGTCGACGCCATCGCCGAGCGTACCCACGGCTTCGCGCCCAAAGTGGCGGTGATTTTAGGCAGCGGCCTGGGAGAATTCGCTGACAGCTTCGAAGAGAAGCAGGTCATTCCCTACTTCGAATTGCCGCATTTTCCCTCTTCATCGGTGCAGGGCCACGCGGGCCGGCTGGTGCTGGGTAAAATCGAGGGCCAAAAGGTGGCCGCGATGCAAGGCCGGGTGCATTTTTACGAAGGCTACGCGCCGTGGCAGGTGGCTTTTCCCACCCGAGTGTTGTGCGCGATGAAAATCAACGCGCTGGTAGTCACCAACGCGGCGGGCGGCATCAACCTAAGCTTCAAAGTCGGCGACTTAATGACCATCACCGACCATTTGAACCTCACCGGGTGGAACCCACTGGTGGGCAGCAACGACGAGCGGTTTGGGCCACGCTTTCCCGACTTGAGCCGCATTTACGACCCGGCCTTGCAGAAGCTGCTTGGCGCGTGCGCAGCGCAAGATGGCGTGACGTTGCGGCAAGGCGTGTACGTGGGGTTGTCAGGGCCTTCGTACGAAACACCCGCTGAAATTCGCATGCTGCGGCAAATGGGCGCAGACGCGGTCGGTATGAGCACCGTGCCCGAAGTCATCACCGCCGCGCACATGGGAGTCAAAGTGGCGGGCATTAGCTGCATCACCAATTTGGCGGCGGGCATTGGCGATGCTCCGCTCTCGCACGCCGAAGTGTCAGAAACCGCAGACAAAGTGAAGCCTGTCTTTGGTCGCTTGTTGCGCCGGTTCTTACCCAAAGTGGCGGTGTGAAGATTCTCAAAAACGGTGATTCTGCACGCGCTGGCTCAAGGCGGGTAAACCCACGCTTCGAGCTTGAGCAGCCCGTCAGCGAGCGCCGGCCCGGGGTGCCACAATTCACCGGAGCTCATTTTCACCCAGCGTGTTTTCTTCAGCGCGGGCAGGCGTTGCACCCATTCGCGGCCCTCAGCAGAAAACGCCGCGTCGATGATGACGTCAGGTTGCGCTTTCACCACCCGTTCTAACGAAAACTGGGGAAAAGGCGTCACCGATTTGGCAGCGATGTTTTGCGCCCCCACGTCTTGCAGCAGCTCGTCGATGAACGAGCCCGGCCCCGCCACAACCAACGGCTGAAAGCTGACCACGAAGAGCACTGTGGGCCGGTGCGCGCGCGCTTTGGCCCGCGCTTGAGTCGCCGCCCGGGTGTCGGCAATCGCCTTGTTCAACGCCTGGGCCGCCTTCACTTTGCCCAGCGCGTGGCCCACCACCTCAATCGCTTCGACAGCGTCAGCCAGCGACGTCAACGAAAACGCAATCACCGAAATACCCAGCTCAGCCAGTTTCTCGACCGCCGCTTGGTTGGCAGGTGCCATTTGCGCCAGCACCACTTGCGGAGACAACGCCAACACCGCTTCTAAGCTCGGGTCATTGTAACCGCCGACGCGCGGCAGCTTCGCCACTGCAGGGGCTTCATCAAAGCGGCTCACCCCGACCAGCGTCTCGCCGGCTCCCAACGCCAGCACCGTCTCGGTGAGAGACGGCGCCAGCGTCACCACCCGCTTCACTTCAACAGGTGGCTTGGGCCCCAGCCGCAACACGTGGGCCTGCGCGCTGGTTGCTGCTCCGAATGCAACAAGAAGACAACAGAGCACCCCCCACTGACTGAAGCGGCCACGCATACCCATTAGGGAACGACGGCGATGTCAGCCACGTTGGCAATGCCGGTGACTGAATTGACGGCGCACGCGGCGATGGCGCCGGCGTCGGTGTTGAGGCCCCGCCTTTCAACCAAGGCATTGCCTGACACTTCGAGCACGAAAATGCGGCCGGCGTTTTGGTCGGTGACGAATAAACGGTTACCGCTCATGGTGAAGCGGCCTGGCATTGCCAGCGGGCAATTGCCGTCGGGGCAGGCCGATTTCCACAACGCAAGCCGTGCTCCCGCTTCGTCAATCATCACCACGCCTGCGTTGGCAACGCCGGTCAGCGCGTACGTCACTGAGTCATAGCTCGCCGCGCCCGCGCAGCTGACGAAGAGCTTGTCGCCGCTGCCCATGCCCCACACTGGGTTCAAGCAGTCAGCGCCCAAGTCGATGATTTGCGGGGGCGTATTCGGCGTCGCGGGGTCAAAGCGCGCCAGCAGCCCGGGGCCTCCCGGTTGGTAGGCGTCATTGAAGTTGTTGAGCACCACATACACCTTGTTTTTGTGCGCGAAGACGGCGTACGGGCGGGCCAAGCTGCTGCCTCCGTCGAAGGGCTTCAAGTCGAGCGACTGCAAATCGATGGGCGCACCTGCCATGGGCGCTTCGGGGTTGGTCAAATTCACCGGCACCAGTTTCTGGCCCGCAGAAGCCGTCATCGCCGTGAAACCACCGTAGAGCGGCACGTAACCGGTGTTGTTCACCACCACCATGCCTTGTGGGTACGTGTTGGCGCCAAATTGAAGCTCGGCCACCGTACCCAGCTGCACGCCGGCGTCTGCGTTTTGCGCAAAATGACCTGCGTCGGCGCCTTCTTTGAGCACCTGCAATGTACCGGTACCGGCATTGGCAACATAGACATACGGAGCCGCCACGAGCACTTGGTTCGCCACCGCGCCCACCGAGGTGTAACGCGCGTTGAAAGCAAGGGGCGGCCCGTACAGGCGCACCTGGTTGAGCCGGTTGTCCATTTGGTCGGCCGCGAGCAACGTGTCTTTATAAACAGCGAGCGCGCCCGGTTGGCTGCCCAACGGCTCGAGCGGCCCGCGAATGTCGGTCGACGCATTGAGCCCCGTCACCTGTCCGGTCGACAAGCACGCTGCCACCAAGTCGTAAGTGCAGCGGCCCCCATGGCAGTTCTGGCCATTCTCGCAGGCGTTGCCGCACGCGCCGCAGTGGTTGGCTTCTTTCTGCAAGTCGACGCACGACGCGCCACACCGGGTTGAACCGGCCATGGCGCAATCTGATTTGCACACCTTGTTTTCACAGACTTGCCCGCTGGCGCAGGCGCTGCCGCACCCGCCACAGTTCTTCACGTCTGACTCGAGCACCACGCAGGCACCGTCACAGGCCACCGAGCCCGGTTGGCAAATGCACTGGCTGTTTTGGCACACCTGGCCCGACTGACAGGCCAAACCGCAACCGCCGCAGTTGCGTTGGTCGCTGGTGAAGTCAGCGCACCCTTCTGCGCAGCGGCCAGTGCCTTCACGGCACACCACGCCGGTGTCGGGACAGGCGGTCAACAACACCGCCGCCAACCCCAAAAAAACCGCTGTTCTGCTGCTGCTTTTCACCATGGCTGCTCCCTTGATTGAAACGTTGAACATCAATTCTTCGGTTTGTCTGTTTTCTTTTCGCGTTCCCACGCCAACGCCAACGTCACGTAAACAGCGCGCGGCGGCAACGGGTACCCGTCGATGTCTTGCGACTGCGCATCGAGCAGATTCTTGAATTCGACCGAGAAGTGCACCGCGGGCTGACGCCATAAGCGTGCGGTGGCGCCGGCGTTGAGAAACAACCGCGCGGGCAGCACCAAGGTCTCGGTTCGATTTTGAAATTGTTCTGACTGATAGAGCACATCGCCGTGCACTGTGAGCCATTCGGGGCCCACCACCAGTTGGGTGAAAACACGGTGCCGCGGGCGAAACGGCAACTCGCGCAGGTAATAGCGCGCGTCGTCTTTCAAGTTGCGTGAATCGAGCAGCGTGTAGCTGGCCTGC
Source organism: Myxococcaceae bacterium (assembly GCA_019694575.1). Taxonomy (GTDB): domain Bacteria; phylum Myxococcota; class Myxococcia; order Myxococcales; family Myxococcaceae; genus JAIBBR01. The sequence goes on along the minus strand of JAIBBR010000146.1, from coordinate 4,524 downwards.
GCGGTGAGCCAGGGCCGCGGGGTGATTTTTCCTTCCACCTCGATGCCCCGCACCTGGGCAGCTTGAAAGTTGTACGGCCGGGCCAACAGCGGCGGGTAGTACTCGTACGAAATCAAGTCTTCGTAAAGAGAGATGAACGCGCCGGCGCTCACTTCGGCGAGTTCGTTTTTGAAGGCCACCGCGGCATCGGCATAGAGCGCACGCTCAGGCCTCAAGCCAGGGTTGGGCATCAAAAAACCTTGCATCACATACAGCTCCCAAAAACCCGGAGGCCGGTGCGCTTGCCCAATGTTGCCCTTCACTTCGAAGCCTTTGCCCACGGCCCACTGCGCGCCGAGCTTGGGAGAGAAGCCGGTAAACGGCCCCGTGCGGTCGACACGCACCGAGCCGTTCAACGTCAGCGCGGCGTCGAAGAGAAACAGCTCGTCCATCAGCATTGCTGACAGCCGCGCCCACGATGGTTGATTTCCCCGCGTCAAAAGCCACTCGCCCGCGGCCGTGAGCACCGCCGTCAACGCATGCCGTTCGGCAAACAGCTGGGTGTAGACCGCTTCGGCGCCGGCCAAATTGTCGAATTGCCCCAGTGCATCTCCAAACAAGCCGCCCCGCAGCTGCGAGTGGTTCACCCGGCCAAACGCGAGCAGCTCGAATTGCCCTTTCTCGAAGGCGCGGCCAAGACGCAGGCCCGCGGTGCCGCGTTGTGAAGCGGCGCGCGCGTCGGGGGTGGGGTTTTGCACGGTGCCGGCGATGCCGCGGTCGTCAGCAAAACCTTCGAGCAGCACGTCGATTTTGAAGCCCCTGGGCAGTGCGCGGCGATAGCGCAGCAACCCTCCGGCGGCTTGCGCGTCATTGTTCTCGCGCACGCGGCGTTGCGCATTGTCTTTGTCGAAGTGAGGCGTGTCGTCAAAGGTGAATGAAAAAGCGCCGTTGCTCTTTTGAGCATGCAGCAAGAGCAAGCCGTCACCACCCAAAAGCGAATCTGAAGCGCCGCCTGACAAAGTACCGGTGGCGAAGCTGCCGTAGCTGCCGTCGATGAAAAGCCGGAGGCCGCCTTGGGGAGAGCGGGTGACGACGTTGAGCACCCCTCCCATGCCGCCCGCGCCGTAACGTGCGCCCGCCGCGCCTTTGAGCACTTCGAGCTTGTCGATGATGGCCAGGGGAATGCGCGAAAGGTCAGCGTTGGCGCCGGTGCCCTCCAGGGGAATGCCGTCGAGCAGCACCAGCACCGCGTTGGGCGACGCGCCGCGCAGCGACAATGTCTTGCGTTGGCCCCAGCCGCCGGCGTCTTGAATCACCACTGACGGCACGCGCGAGAGCAGCGAAGCGGTGTCGGCGGCGCGGCCTTTTTCGGGCGCGGCTTCGACAGTCGAAATCGCTCCCGACGCATCGCGCACGGTGGGCGAGGTGACCGGCGGCGGCGCAGGTGGGGCGGGCGCTTGCACCGCGGGCAGCTCCACCGTTTCAGCGGCGGGCGCAGCCGTGTCTTCACTCCAAGCGGGGAGCGCGCACAGCCAAAGAAGAAGCAAAAGCCGCGGCATGTGTCGCCCTCTGCTCTCTCCATCGAAGAGAGAAGGCACTTCCCGGCGTGAGCCGGACCTCAAGGTAGGTTTCCTGGCTTCCGGGCCTCACGCTGGCGGCTCTTGCCTTCCCCCCTTCTTCAGGGCGTGGCGTAACGTCTAAGCCGACAACGCGCTCCGTCGTCTTTGCGGAGCTTCCCGGTCACAGTGGCGGGACCGCGCCGGAATCGCACCGGCTTCCCTCTTGAAAACAAGTGCCCACCGTGGGCACCCTCAAAGGCGGCCGAGCTTGTACGGGTGTTGAGGCGCGTGCGTCAAGCGGTGCAAGACAGTCTGCTTTGCATTCTTCAACTGTAAGGGTTTGTCGATGCTTGTTTTGAGATACAGCTCGCAAATCATGCGCTGTGCCCTGAAAAACAACCTCTTCACTGGCGTTGTGGCCATGACGTGCCTGTCTTGCGCGACATTTTCGAGCGCGGCGAAAGACGACAACGCCGTCACATTGATCAGACAAATACGAGAAGCGGCGCGTACGCGTGACGTAGAAAAACTCGAGGCGTTAATCACCACTTGTGCCGATGACGCGAAGTTGACCGCCGAGCTTGGCCGCTCGCTCTATTGGGCCGCGGGCTTGCGCGAGGCAAAAGCATTGCTCAGGGTGACCTGTCATGACACGCGGTTGTCGTCAGAAAGCCATGAGCGCTCGGGTGCCTGTGCTTTGTTGGCGTTCGATGCAATGGCAGACGGCAAGCCTCTCAACCAGTTGCGTGCGGGCGGCCGGGGGCCTTTCCTCGACAAGCAGAAGCTCTTCATCGCGATGGTGGCAGTGAACGGCAACCCAGCCGAGCCGTTCATCGTCGACACCGGTGCGCCGATGACGGTTATTTCCAAGCGCTACGCCGATCGCGTGAAGTTGCCTTACCGCACCGACGTGGCCGACCGCTCGACAGACGCCGCCGGCAACTCAGTGGTGCTGAACCCCATTTTGCTGCAGACGCTCAAGTGGGGCGAGGTTGAGCTTGAGACAGCTCCCGCGTGGGTGCTCGAACTGCCAGAGAACTTCAAAGTGGGCGGCATTTTGTCTCCCCAAGATGTGCTGCGAGGCACGGCGTTCGAATTCGATGGCCCGGCTCGGGCGATTCAAACGCATGGCGTGCAAGATGTGCCGACCTGGTCGAAAGCCACGGGCGTGCCGACACACCTCGCCACGCTGCAATGGAATGGCGGCAATTTTTACGTCTTTACCCAAGCCGCAGACCTGCCAGCGCTACCTTTTCTGCTCGACTCGGGCGCGGGTGGAAACGGCGTTTGCGCAGAACCGCTGGCGAAGCGCGGCAAGACGCTCGACGGCGGCACTGTCGTCTCTAGCTCCACGGCTGCGGGGAGCAATCAAGTGCGCACGGGCCTCGAGGGAAATTTTCAAGTAGAGGCAGAGCCCACGCGACAAAGCACGCTCTTTGTCTCTGCTTGTCCGCAAGATGCCGACAGTGTGATTCAGAAATCGGGCTATGTCGGGGCGCCATGGTTTTGGAGCCGCCGCGTTTTTTTTCCTGTCGAACGCCGCACCATCGCGTTCACGGTGCCGGTCGCGCCGTAGCTTGTGGCCCCGCCCATATTGACGAAAAGCGAATCAGCGTCGTGCTGATTTTGCATTGAGAGACGAGCACCCCGAAGGGCGAATCGCCGTGCCGTTGTGTGGCCTTGCTCGGGTTGCCTGATCTTTTTCGCGGTCAAGGTCTGGCCTGCCCGCGACCACTTCGCTTGTCTGACGTATGGGAAAGTTATGCAGGAAAGGGGCGAAATTAATCGACCTAATTTGAGTTGAACGAAGGCGAAGAAGCGTCGTGACGTGCATGAGAGCACCAGCGCCCAGAAGAAACTGACGGAATCATTCACAAGCCCACAGCTCTTTGAAGCCAATGCTTCACCGCTCACGTAAGTTCTTTCGTTGCATGCGCAGCGAATTTGAACTCATTGAGCTCTTCACCTCGCGGCTTCCACACCCGCCAGCGCCCATGGGGCCAGGAGACGACTGCGCGGTTTTGCCGGCCACGCGTGGACAGCTCTGCCTCACTACCGATGCGCTGATGGAAGGCGTGCATTTCTCGCGGCCCGCTTTTTCACTCGAAGATGTCGGACACAAGGCGCTGGCGGTGAATCTGTCTGACTTGGCGGCGATGGGTGCGAAGCCGGCGTGGTTTCTCTGCGCATTGGCGCTTCCGCATTCGTTTTCTGAGCGAGACGTACTCGCGCTGGCGAAAGGCATGCAACCGTTGGCGCGCAAGCACCGCGTGCAGCTCATCGGCGGCAACATCACCTCGGCGAAGAAACTCTCACTCACGCTGACGTTGGGTGGGTACACCCCAGCGCCGCTGCTTCGCTCTACCGCGCACGCGTTAGACGCCATTTACGTCTCGGGAACACTGGGAGACGCAGCCTGCGGCCTCGCCCATATTGATGGGAAGCGACTCAGCGCCGCCCTGCGCTACTGCGTGCAGGCCCAGCGCCGGCCGAACCCGTGCGTGGAGCTGGGGCTCCTGGCCCGAAAATTCGCCAGCGCCGCTATCGATATCTCCGACGGTTTACTGCAAGACCTGGCGCACCTTCTCAAAGCCTCGCGGGTGGGCGCCGAGCTCGGAGCCGCGTACTTACCGCTCAGCACCGCGCTGCGCCAAATGCCCCGCCCGCGGGCGCTCAAATATGCGCTGCACGGAGGAGAAGACTACCAGTTGCTGCTCACGGTGCCGGCACGCAAACGCAGGGCCTTCGAAGTTGCGTGCCGTCGCGCCGGGCACCCCGTCACGCATATCGGAGACGTGACGAAGAAACGTGCGCTGCTGCTCGATGGCAAACCGGTCGCCGCCAAGGGCTTTATCCACTTCTAGAGCGCCGAACAGGTTTAGTCACGCAGCTTTGCCTTCGTCCCGGGCAATGCACTCAAGATTTTGTATGGCGGCAAGCCGCCTGAGATCGAACGTGTTACGACGTGTGCCGCGGTAGCGGGCTT
>JAIBBR010000145.1 GCA_019694575.1 Myxococcaceae bacterium | reverse complement strand
GCCGCCTTCGCTCGCTGCGCTCGCTTCGGCGGGGCGACCACTACCCACGCGCATCATCAACGGCTACAATACGTCCGCCGCCATCGGCGTCGACATCAACCGTGTCTACGAGATCGGATCAGGCCTAGCTTCGAGTACGTCGTTGATGGCCGTTTGGTTTTCTTCGGGCAAGCAACCTACGACTGCGTACTGGTGAAAGCGCTGACAGCTGGCACAGTGTGGCCGCTTGCCAAGTGCCACGAAGGGCATTGCCAGCCCTCCCAACACCAGGCCGGCGATTGAGATGGCACGCAAGCCATAACCCCAGATGCCAAGCGCCGCGCGGTTTTCATAGTGAAAGAGCCGAGTGAGAAAATCGAAGTATGGCCAGAAAGTAAGGAGCACTCCGTCATCGTTGACCACGCCATGGGGGTAATCGACGCGGTAGCCGACGTATTCGCCCAGGAAGTAGAGGCTCACCAGCATGAGACAAACTGCGCCCAAGGACACGCCGGTCACTTTGACGCCGCTTAATCTGCAGCCGAACGCGAAGCCGCTACCGGCAATCAGACCTACCAAGAAAGGGCCGACGGGTATCACGAAGAGGTGGTTCCACAGCATCAAGTTGGTGCCGGCTCGTGTGGAAAAGTAGACGACGGTGAGCGCCACCGCCCCTGCCAGTGCGCCACACAACAACATCAACGACAAGCGAGCGGGATAACCGAAATCGATAGATTGCGCGTGGGGATGATCATTTACAGCCATATGCATACATTGCCTGGACGTTGCTTCGCCGGTGTTGTTGCAGCCTGTGTATCGACAGGGCTTTGTTTTGAGAAAACATCTCGGGGTATTTCCCCGGTTACCTTTAATGGAGTGGCAGCGGATGAAACGTGCACTTCTTTCTCTAAGTCTCATGGCGGTGACGGCTTGCGGTGACACGTCGAATGGCTTTTCTGACGGAGGCGGCACGGGTGGAGGTTCTTCGGCTGCCGGAGGTGGCGGCATGGTCGGCACCGGCGGTGGCTCCTTTGCGACAGGCGGTGGGATGGGCATGGGTGGCGGCTCCACCGGCACTGGCGGTGGCATGACGCGCATCGAAACGGGAGACACGCGGCTTGACGGCATCACCGCTGCGCACAACGTCGAACGCGCCAGTGCGATGCCTTTGCCAATGCCCGCGTTGCCGCCGATGACGTGGGCCGCTGACTTGGCGGTCTCGGCGCAGACCTACGCCGACAAATGCATCTTCGAGCACGACGCGATGAACCCCTGGGGAGAAAACTTGTACGCCAACTGGCCTCCAGGCAGCACCACCCCACAAAAAGTGGTGCAAGACTGGGCCAGCGAGAAAGCCCAGTACAACTACGCTGCCAACAGTTGCTCGAATGTTTGCGGGCACTACACCCAAGTGGTGTGGCGCTCGAGCACCGAAGTCGGCTGCGGCGTCAAGACGTGCAGCAATTTCGTGGGTAACGGCGCCGGCGAATTTTGGGTCTGCCGGTACCGCCAAGCGGGCAACTTCAATAACCAGCGCCCATACTGACTGATGACGTTGATTTAAGGGCCTGCCGCAAAATAAACGGTCCGAGATCTGCGCCGAGGCGCCCGGATGGCGAGGCGCGCGACCTAAGATTTACCAGTGGTAAGTCGCAGGGAGCGCAACGCGGACAGCCGGGATGGATCGGCGCTGATATGGAGCGTTTATTTTGTGGCGGGCCCTAAGTCTCTGACGTGGCCGGCACTTTCACCGGCTCAATTTTCAAGCCTCGTTCGACCAATGCGTGCCCGGCGTAAATGGCCGGCGTCAACGCCAGCGCGATGAAGAACTTCACCACATACGAGGTGACGACGATGGAGGCGATTTTTGCCACCGGCATCGTGCCTACCCACGCCAGGGTCTGAATCACCACCGTGTCGATGAGCTGCGAGACGACAGTCGAACCGGTCGCGCGCAAAAAGAGCAGCCGGTTCTGGGTTACCCGCTTGATGGCGTGAAACACCGCGATGTCGGTGAACTGCGCCACCACGTAGGCCACCATCGAAGCCAACAAAATGCGCGTCGAGCCCCCAAAGACATTGTTGAACGTGGCGGCGCGAACGCCGGTCCACCCGGGGTCTTCGGTGAAGCCGGCGAAAGGCATCAGCAACACGACATTGATGACGATGAAGGTGCCCGCGGCCACGCCCAAGCCGACCCAGGTGACAAACCGCGCGGCTTTGGCTCCGTAGAATTCGTTGAGCAAGTCGGTGAGCAAAAAGGTGATGGGAAAAGGCACCATGCCCACTGAGATGATGAAGGGAAAATCGGCCACGGTGAGCTCCACCAGCTTCACGCCGATGATGTCGCCCACCACCAGCGCGCCAATGAATGACGCAGAGAGCGCCACGAAGAGCTTGGTACGAGCGTCGAAGTTCACGGCAAGCGGCGTCTTCTAGCGGCTTTTTCGTGCAAAGCGCTACAGTCGCGTGCCCCTATGCCCGCTTCTCTTCAAGGAAAAACCGCCCTCGTCACTGGAGCTTCTCGCGGCATCGGCCGGGCCATCGCGCTGTCACTTGCGCAAAATGGCGCTGACTTGGTGCTGACCTCGAGCCAAGCGCAAGGCACCGCCGCGGTCGAAGCGCAAGTGCGTGCGCTGGGCCGCAAAGCGACGGGTTTCAAAGCCGACCTTGCGCGCCGTGACGAAGTCGACGCGTTGATTGCGCATGCGGGCGCGATTGATTGGCTCATCAACAACGCGGGCACCTTTCACCGCGCGCCGGTGGTGAGCACCGCCGATGCCGACTGGGACCGTTCGCTTGAGGTGAACCTCACCGTGCCGTTTCGGCTCTCTCGCGCTTTTTTACCGAGCCTGCTCAAACGTGGGCACGGCGGCATTGTGAATATTTCTTCCATCAGTGGCACTTTGGGCACGCCGCAGTTTTCGGCGTACTGCGCGTCGAAGTGGGGTTTGAATGGCTTCACCAAAGCGCTGGCTGAAGAGCTGAAAAATACCGGTGTGAAGGTGTTCGCCGTGCTCCCCGGCAGCACTGACACCGACATGCTGAAGGCGGCAGGTTTTACTCCGGTGATGAAGCCTGACGATGTCGCCAATGTGGTGCGGTACCTGTGCAGTGACGCGCCCTTGGCGATGAGTGGCAGCCTGGTTGAAGTCTTCGGTTGATTCGTGGCGCAACCCTTTGGGTCTTCTCTCGTCATGCCGGGGGGGTGAATAGCGCTGAATTTGGGTTTGAGCGCCTTCGTCGGCTGGCGCGATGACTTCGTTTAAGAGAGGACTAAAACAATGAGAACGAGAGCAGTGCTGGGTTGCCTCATGCTGTGCTTGTTGGCGAGCGCGTACCCCGCTTCGGCGCAACACCGCCGTGGCCGTGGTTTGGTGATTGAAGCGTTGAGCGCCCGCTTTCAAGAAAATCTCATTGCTGTCGACTACCGGTTGTCTCCTGGAGCGATGCGAGACGGCCGTGGCTATGCGTACCTGAACATGCAGCTGCGCAACCTCCAGGGCCCCATTGGCGGGCAGGGGCTGCAATACGACGTGAGCCGCGGCAGTGGCACGGTGTTTCTGGCCATGCCCGCGGGTGTCGAGGTGACGGCCGTCGACGTGTGGACCAGCGGAGCGCGGCAGACGCTGAGCCTCAACGGCATTGAAGTGGCGATGGTGATGTTGCGGCCTGAAGGCCAGCCGGTGCAGGGGTTTTTTGAGCCGATGCCTCCGGGACAACAGTGGCAGCCGCCGGGCGGGCAGGGGGCCAACCCGCAGGTGATTGAAGCCTGTGGCAATGCTTTCGAAGGGCAGGCCAATGAAATGGAGTGCCTGCGCGTGGTGAGCGCCGCGCGGTTCAACATGGTGCCGATGATTCAGGCGTGCGAGCAGGCGATGGAGGGCGACGACAATGAGCTTGAGTGCGTGCGCATCGCAGCGAATGGTCGCTTTGACAGCAGCGCGGGTCTGGCGGCGTGCGAGCAAGCGATGGAGGGTGATGATGCCGAGCTGGCGTGCTTTCGCGCGGTAGCGGCTGCGCACTTCAACCCCGCGTCGATGGTGAAGGCATGCGAAGACGCGATGGAAGGTGACGCCGCCGAGCTCGAATGCATTCGGGTGGCTTCCAGTGCGCGGTATGAGCCCACCCCGAATATTCTCGCGTGCGAAAAGGGCATGTCAGGTGACGACGCCGAGCTCGAATGCGTGAGACGCTCGGTGGGCCGTTGATCAGTGGCGCGCGAACAACATGTGTAGGGGCTCAGGTTGCGCGCGGTTGTCCTGAAAGTGCGTCGCCGGTGCTGAACACCTCAGTGAGTCTGCGTTCTTAGCGGTTGAATAGAGCTGGTTTGGCCCGGCATGTCGTTTGCTGCTATTTCCTTTGGTTCACGCTCCACATTTCACGCGAGGCGGCGCAAATGGCTCTTCTCATTGGCGGAAAATCGAGGTGGTTCGCGCTGACACGGCCGAAAACGGCTCCGGCCAAGCCGCACATTGTCAGGAAGACGACAGCTGGTTCTGAGCCGATAGACGCCCAGGGCAAATTGAAGAAGCTCACAGAACGCTTTCTCGAAAACGACGCGGTCGCGCTCGTCAATTACGTTAAAGAGGTTGGCAAGACGCACCCTGAAGCCAGTTTTGGGCTTCAAGAACTCGGGGCGGGTAAAGCGCTGATGCTCACGCCTTCGGGCCTCAAAATTGGTACGCAGTGGGAATTCAACAACCCTCACCCTGACGGATCCAAAGTTACCGCCGAACCGCTGAAGCGTTTTTGGAGAGGTGCAAACGGCGCGCTCGCAAAGCTGAATTTTGAACAGCTGAACGAACGCATCGCTCACGGTAACGCCCTAATAAATGCAGCCAAGTCTCAAGGCGGGTATGTGCCCCCTGAGTTTGGTCAAGGCCTCCTTTCTTATTTGAAGAAGGGCGATGGTGCAGTACTCGAGTCTCCCCGCTCGTGGTGGACGATGGGCAAGGGTGGCGACTGACGTACCGCTTTTATGGCTCGGCGTGCGAAGCGTCGATGGCAGTGGCGATGACGCGAATGTCGACGAAGCGGCTCTTCTCGACCATGCCATTCACCACACGGTTGGTGACCGCGGGCGGTGAATAATATTCGGTCTTGTCGGGGCTGCTGACCATCAGGGCGCGGGCCTTTTCGAGGTCATCTTGCACGGCGGTCTTTAGCCACACGGCGGCATTGTGGTTGCGCCGCGGTGCGCTGCCCTTGGCGGCTTGCATGATGTGCGACTTCTCTTCGGTGACGCCGGCCATGATTTTCTGGGCCAAGCCAATCAACTGAGGGTTGAGTGTGCCGGTACGCAGCTCCTCTGCGTTGCCTCCGAAGGCGATGTACAAGCCAGTCGTGGCTTGCTGCACCCAGGTGTCGAACTTCGCTGCGTCAGCGGGAGCGCGGGCCATGCCCTCGGCAATCATCACCTCAGTCATGACCGGTAACACTGATTCCATGAATTTCTCTGGCGGCAGGCCCATGCGCATGGCGATGGTTTCTTGAAAGCCCATCATCGTGGCGGCGCTGGCGTAACCGCCCACTTCGCGGAACGGCGCGTACGTTTCCATGAAGTTCTTCACCAGGTCGGCGGTGGTCTCGGGCTTCCACGCCATGCCTTTGCCGCCAGTGACCGGCTTGTACCCCTGGTAGGCGCCGCTCTTCAAAGTGCCGTCGAAGCGGGCCTTTTGGTACGCATCGAACTCTTCAAGTGTCGGAGCCTTGATGTCTGCCGCAGTGAGGCCCTCTTTTTTCCACAGGGGCTCGAAGTTCGTTTCGTCGTCGGCGGTGAATTCACGGCCGTTCGCTTCTTTGAAGCGCACCTTGAAGGTGGTCCACAGTTCGTCACCTTCAGCTCCGAAAATTTCGATGAACGCTTCGCGGTTGTGCGGAACGTTGAGGCCGATATTGGTGACGATGGTTTTGTGCTCAGCGCAATAGGTGGCCCAGCGCGGGTCATTCTTCAGGTACGGCTCGTTTTTTATCCAATCGCGGTAGAACATCAGCGTGGTGTTGAGGTCGACCGTGTTCATGCGGTCGTTCTTGTAGTCGCCTGGGAAACGCACGCCGAAATTGAGCACGCTGTCGGCGACGAGCATGTTCTTGTTCAGCAAGCCCTGCTTGACGCCTTGAAGCGAAACCAGCTGTACGTTGGCGGGGTACGGCTTGATGCCTTCGTGTACCTCCCAGGTTTTCTGGTGGTAGTTGAACGGTGAATTGGTCGTCTTACCTTCGCCAATATAGGCGCCCAGGTGGGTGTTACCCATTTCGGTTTTTAGCATCTGCGTCGCGGCAGACCGCAGTGTCGCGAGGTGCTCTTCGGGGTGCACGTACGCGATGAGCGTGAAAATCGGCTCGCCCGGTTCGAGGCCTGATTCTTTGCGAATGAACGCGTCGAGCGCGGTGCTCGCGCCTGCGTCGTGGTCTTTCACGGTGAAGAACCGCGCGCCAATGTTGCCGCCGCCCAAGTCATACTGCATGTCGCGTACGGTAAAGCTCTTGGTGCTGCCGTCGGGCTGGGGCAATTGCACGGTGGTGGTGCCATAATTTTCGGCCTTCAAGCCGTTGAGCGCAGCCAGCGCCGCGGCATTGAAGCGCGCACCCACGAATGTCGAAGCACCCTGCCTGTGAATCGCCGGCACTGACAACGCCGTAGGGCGTGCTGCCCGCGCGTCGTTGCCCCACGCGCCTAAGGTTTGCGGGGGGGTTGAGTCGCTGGGCTGAGCAGTGGGAGTGGCTACCGCGGTGGGAGCGGTGTCTTCAGCGCGGCCCGGACCGTTCGTCGGGGCGGGGGTGAGAACACCAAGAGGGCCAGTGGGAATGACGGGCATGTGCGTTACCTGCGAATAAAGCGGGTTTTTGAAACACACAGAGCGTCGTGCCATTCGACGCGGTGATCAACGACGAGAGTGTGTTTCTCAAAACTCGATTCGATGCGCGTGGCTCGCCCGCTGCTCTTTAGCTGCGCACCAACGGCCGGTACTTGATGCGCGTGGGCATCAACGCGGCGTCACCCAACCGCTTGCGCTTGTCGGCTTCGTAGTCTTCGAAGTTGCCCTCGAACCACACCACCTTGCTGTCGCCTTCAAAGGCCAACATGTGCGTGGCGACGCGGTCTAAAAACCAGCGGTCGTGGCTGATGACCACCGCGCAGCCGGCGAAGTTGAGCAAACCTTCTTCGAGCGAGCGCAAAGTCTCGACGTCCAAATCGTTGGTCGGCTCATCGAGCAACAGCACGTTGCCGCCTGACTTGAGCAGCTTCGCCAAGTGCACGCGGTTGCGCTCGCCTCCCGACAAGTCTTTGACGCGTTTTTGCTGATCAGCACCTTTGAACGCGAAAGACGCCAAGTACCCGCGCGACTGCACGATGCGAGAGCCTAAGTCTAATTGGTCTAACCCGTTGCTCACCTCTTGAAACACCGAGTTTTCGCCGTCGAGCGCGTCGCGCGATTGGTCGACATACGCAATCTTCACCGAGTCGCCGAGCTTGAGCTCGCCGCCGTCGGGCTTCTCGAGCCCCATCAACATGCGAAAGAGCGTCGTCTTGCCCGCGCCGTTGGGGCCGATGATGCCCACGATGCCGTTGGGAGGCAGCTTGAACGACAAGTCGTCGATGAGCAGCCGGTCTCCAAAGCCCTTCTTCAAATGCTTGGCCTCGATGACCATGCCGCCCAATTTGGGCCCCGGCGGAATGTAAATTTCGCCCGTCGCGTCACGCTTCTGCTGCGCTTCGGCGAGCATTTCTTCGTAGCGGTTCAAACGGGCTTTGCCCTTGGCTTGCCGCGCCTTCTGCGAAGAATTCACCCATTCTAATTCGCGCTGCAAAAATTTTTGCCGCGACGATTCGGCTTTCTCTTCTTGGAACAGCTTCTTCTGCTTCTGGTCGAGCCACGAGGAGTAATTGCCCTTCCACGGCACGCCTTCGCCGCGGTCGAGCTCCAAAATCCACTCGGCCACGTTGTCCAAGAAGTAACGGTCGTGGGTGATGCTGACCACCGTGCCGGTGTAGGCCTTCAAGTGCTGTTCGAGCCACGCCACCGACTCAGCGTCTAAATGGTTGGTGGGCTCGTCGAGCAGCAGCAGGTCGGGTTTCTCGAGCAGAATGCGACACAGCGCCACGCGCCGGCGTTCACCTCCCGACAATTTCGAAACGTCAGCGTCTCCCGGCGGGCAACGCAGCGCGTCCATCGCGATTTCGAGCGTGCGGTCGAGCTCCCAACCGCCGCCGGCGTCAATCGCGTCTTGCAACCGTGCTTGCTCGGCGAGCAGCTTGTCGAAGTCGGCGTCGGGCTGGCCCATTGCTTCAGACACTTCATTGAAGCGGTTGAGCAAGTCTTTCATCGGCTTCACGCCGAGCTCGATGTTGCCCTTCACGTCGAGCTTGGGGTCGAGCTGGGGCTCCTGGTGCAAGAAGCCCACTTTCGAGCTGGGGTCTAACCGGGCGGTGCCGAAAAATTCTTTGTCTTCCTGCGCCATGATGCGCAGCAAGGTCGACTTACCGGCGCCGTTAGGGCCGATGACGCCAATTTTCGCCCCCGGAAAAAACGAGAGGTAAATGCCTTTGAGAATCTCTTTGCCGCCCTTCACCTTGCGCAGGTCTTGCATGGTGAAGATGAAATTTTCTGCCATGGCGAGACGAACTACGGCTTTGCGCGGCTCAAGGCAAGGAGCCTGTTACGCCGTGACGCGCCGCGCGTAAATGTTGAAGAGCTTCGTCTCTTCAAAACCCGTTTCGTGCGCAATCTTCACCTGCGTCAAACCGTGCGAGCGCAGCAGCTCTGAAATCTTCGCCACCCGGCCGTCGACGTCGTGCACTTCAAGCACTGTCTGCTGAATCTTCGCCCAGTCACCGGGCTCGATGCCGGCCAGTACTTCCATCTCGGCGCCTTCGACGTCGACTTTGAGCAAGTCGATTCGCTGCACGTTTTGCGACTTCACCACCTGCGACAAGGTCTGCGTTTCGCAGTTGAAGAGCACCGGCTTGCGGCGCAGAAGCTTCGCAACCAGCGGCAGTAAAAACGAAGGGAACAGCAGCTTGCTCCATTGGTACCGCTTGGGCACGGTGCGAATGGTGCCGGCAATTGCTTTTTCTAAATCGTCATTGCCGTCCCACATTTCGGGGAAGGCGGTCGAGAGAGCCGGGCTGAATGGGTAGTAATGCAGCGTTAAATTGCCCTGGGTCCGTGAGAGCGCGAAGGGAAAAGTCTTCACCGTACCGGGGCCGAACTGGGCGGTGTTTTGCTGCATCACTTTGTACACCTGCGGTATTGGCTCGAAAGAAAACAGCTGCACGTTACCGTTCAGCTTTTGCGCCACGCGCAAAGTGAAAAGGCCGATGTTGGCCCCCACGTCGAATACCACCGCGCCTTCGTTCAGGGTGATGCCGTGCTGAAAGTACCCTGCGATGTGGCTGTCGAGCATGACCGCCTCACCTTTGTGAATACAGAAAATCTCGCAGTTGTCAGCGAGACGAACGGTATTCACGAAGCCAGCTCTTGGGGTAACGGAAAGAGCTGAACAAGCTCAAACGAAGCCGGGGTGAGCGTTTTGAGCAGCCGAGCGGGTGCCGACGGCTTGGGCAGCCGCAGCAGTTCGGGCTTTGGCAAAAGCTTCGACATTGCCACAGCGGGCGCCGTCTCAACGGGAACCTGAGCGGCGAGGTGCGCGCTGATCAACCCGTCAGAAGCAGTGACATGCAGCATGTGCGCGGCGTTAGCGACGCAGGGCGCGCACACGTGCCGGTTGTCGAGACGCTTGAAGGCCCCTGTCACCGTCGTGCGTTCACAGCTGACGCAATGGTGCTCCAAAAACGAAGTTGATTTTGAACGCTCCAAAAGCTCGAGGCAAAACGCGGCGCAATCACTGCACACGCGTGCCTGGTTGTGGTTCGCCAAGCGCGGAAAAAACTCTCCGCACATTCCACAGTTACCCCCCGAAACGGTCCACATGAGTGCTGACTGGTTAGCAAATCGGCGTTGTGAATTGCCAGGGGGCCGCGTCGAATTATTTCGTGCTGGGCCGAAAAATCGGCTCGCGCGCGTTTGACAACGCGAAACTTTGTGCTGATCAGCGATGCGGTGATGACGAAGATGTGCGCGAAACTTACGCGTCGCCGAGCACTTTTTTGGCCACCGCGAGCACGTCTTCGGCGCGGGGAGGCTTGACGATGAAATCGAGCGCGCCAGCTTCAATCGCCTCCATCACCATCGATTCTTGGCCCAAGGCAGAGCACATCACCACCACGGCCTTGGTGTCGCCCTTCAAAATTTCGCGCGTGGCCTCGATGCCGTTTTTGAAAGGCATCACCAGGTCCATCGTCACCAAGTCGGGCTTGAGCTCTTTGTAGCGCTCAATGGCCTCGAGGCCGTTCGACGCTTCGCCGACCACGTCGAAACCACCGGACGCGAAGATGTCCTTGATGATGTTGCGCATGAAGATTGCGTCATCGACAACCAGCACCCGTTTCGCCATGGGTCTTGCAGAGCCTCCCTACTGCGCAGCAATTAGGTACCGCACGTTACTCTCTCGCAAACGCTTGGGCTACGGCGTTGTCGAGCCCGTCAGGGTCTAACACGGTTACGGCGATTGCCCCCATTCGTGCCACGCCTTTGAGTGATGGCGCGGGTTTGGGAGCAGGTACGACCTTTTCTATCGATTCGATGCCTTCGACTTCGGTCACCAGCAGCCCCAGCTCACGGCGGCTGCGGTCGAGCAGAATGATACGCGAAGGGCGGTGTTCGTCAGAGCGCGTACCGCTCAATTCGCCCAACGTGTCGGTGAGCAGCTCGCGCAAGTCGACCACCGGTACGATGCGGCCGCGCAAATTCATGATGCCGCGAATACAGGTAGGGGCCCGCGGCACAGCGCTGAAGGTGGTAGGCGCCACCACCACCTCACGTGTCGACGCCAAGGGCAGCGCGTAGCGGTCTTTGTCAATGCGAAAGACGACATGGCGCATTCAACGCACCGCTCTCTAAACGCCCAGGCGAAAGCGCTGCACGATGTTCTGCAGCTCTTCAGACAGGTTGGTGAGCTCTTGGGTGGCCGACGTCATTTGCGAGACGGCCTGGGTCTGCTCTTCGATGACTTTGTGAATCGCTTCAGTCGAACGCTCGTTCTCGCGCGCCACCTGCGAAATTTCGGCAATCGCCTTCACCATCGACTCAGAGCCGCGCTGTTGCTCGCGGGCGCTCTCAGAAATGAGCCGCACCTTGTCGGCGCCGTCGCGGGCGGTGTCGGTGATGCTGCCCATCGAGCGCACGATGGTCGTCAAGTCTTCACGGCCCTCGGTGAGCTCTTCGATGCCTTCTTTCATCGCGCTGACGACGGCGGACGACTGCGAAGAAATGTCGCGGGCCAATTTCGAAATTTGTTCGGCGCTGCGGCCGGCGCTCTCGGCCAGTTTGCGCACTTCGTCGGCGACCACGGCGAAGCCACGGCCGGATTCGCCGGCGCGGGCGGCTTCGATGGTGGCGTTCAGCGCGAGCAAGTTGGTCTGCTGGGCGACTTGGGTAATGGCATCGACGATTTTTGAAATTTCCTGCGTTTTTTCACCGAAGGCGAACACTTCTTGGCTCGCCGTTTCGATGCGGCTGAACACCTTCTTCACCTTTTCACCGGCCAACCGCGCGGCTTGCGAGCCTTCTTCGGCGGCTGAAGAAGTGGCGCCGGCGGCCTTTTCTGACTCATCGGCGCTGCCCGCGGTGCGTTGAATCGACGCCGCCATTGCAGTGATGACTTTCGAAGCTTGGCTGACGAGCGACGTTTGTGCTTCAGCGCCGTCGGCGATGCGCTTCATCGAGCTGCCGATTTCAGAGGTCTGCGCGTTGACACCTTCGGCGCTGCGTTGCAGTTCTCCGGCCGAGAGAGAGACTGATTCAGCGGTGCGTTGAATGTGGCTCACCAATTCACGCAGGTTTTCTTGCATGTTGGCGATGGCGACGGCGAGCTCGTCGATGTCGTCGCGAAAGCCGGTGGTGGCGACAGGCACGCGGCGAGACAAGTCTCCGCGGGAAATTTCTAAAGCGGTGACCGAGAGCACTTGCACGCGGGCCACGCGCAACAACCACCATGGTACGGCCACGGCCATGAGCAGCGTGACACCGAGCGCGGCCATGATTTTTAAACTCCACGGCCAGTTGTCGCCTGCGTAGAGCACCGCGATGAGCGCGATGCCGAGCGCGACGTAGCCGAGCAGAATTTTGCCGTGCAGCGAAAT
>JAIBBR010000016.1 GCA_019694575.1 Myxococcaceae bacterium | reverse complement strand
GCGCCGCTGCTTACCCCTTATTTCAAACCTAAATTCAAAGACTTACGGCTCAACTGGGCTGGCAGCGTTTTGCGGCTCCCGCACCGAGCGCACCACCCAGTTTTCACCGCTGTTGTCTGAATCGTAACCATTGCCCTTAAAGGCATCAGCTCCCATGGGGCCCATGGTCATCGACGTCGACGAGGGCAGCGCTTTTCGCTCGATGCTCTCGGCGATATTTCCAGCCGCGACCGCCGGCGCCTTGCTGGTGCCTTCTGGGCTGTCGGCCGCCGTGCCGTAGCCCACCCAGTCGACGACATTGGTGTCGGCCTTGGCAGTACTCATGTTGGGAAAACCGATGCGCACATGCCCCGAGTCACCCGCGAAGGCCAGCGGTTGCCCGTACACATGGTCGCCCGCCACCGCGCCCACATAACCTGCGCCCACCACCAAGAAATACGAGCGAGGCGGCACCACGGTGTTGATGGGCAGCGTCACCTTGTCAGCATAGAAAGCACCCGCGGCGCTCTTGTACTGAATCTTCCACAAGCTGATGTCGATGGGCGCGGCTGTCGGGTTGTAGAGCTCGACGAATTCATCGCTCGCTCCGCCCGGGCCTTTCACCGCCACTTCGCTCAGCACCAGGTGCTGGGTGGTCACCAACTGCACGCCCACTTGGCTCGTCAAAGTGGCAGCGCCCAACGTCGCGCTGACGGTGCCCATGCCCATCGCCATCGGGTCGGCCGCCAAAATGAACGTGGCCGAGACCTGGTTCGCGGGAATGGTCACCATCGCCGGCACCGCCCCGAAGCCCGTCGCGGGAGACAGCGCGAGCGTCACCACCGTGTCAGTGGGAGCAGGCAAGTCGAGCGTCGCGGTCAAGGTGAGCATGCCTCCCGGCAACACGCTGCCCGTGGCCGGAGTGAGTGACACCAACTTCGGCGTCTCGGCCGGCCCCACCACGCGTACCGTGGCGGTCTTCATCGACGGGCCCAAGGTGGCGGTGAGCGTCACCATCGGGTTGGCATTCACCCCCGTCAGCGTAAGCGGCGCGCTGGTCGCCCCCGCGAGAATCGTCACCATGCCGCCGTTGGCCACCGTGACGTCGGCGCTGTCAGCCACCACGTTCACCGTGACATTGGCCGTTTCAGGGTGCGAAATGGTCACCGACAGTGGTGTGGGCACGGTGGTTCCCGTCTGGCCTTGAAAAATGAAGGCGGGCGACGGCGAGAAACCCGTCAAAATCGCCGGCCCTTCGAGCACGTCGGCGGCGCTTCTCGGCTCGAGCTTATTGTTGTTGTTGCGGTAGGTGAGAATGCCGCTCAACGCTGCGAAGGTTTGCCCCAGCGCTGGAGCCGGCGTCAGCAAGAACAACAAGTCGTCGACGCGCAGACCGCCCGTCACTTCGAACTCATTGGCCGGTGCGCGGTCGCCCGCTCCCAGTGCAGGTGACAGGTTGGTGACCGACACATTGTTCACCTGCACCACCACCGCTTCATGGGTAACGGCCTTGCTGCCGCCATTCACCACTTCGGCGGCAGTCACCACCACGGGGGCGGGCGCGGCATTGCCCGTCGACGACACGGTGACGTTGGTGACATTCGACAGCTCGCGCTGGCCAAAATAGTCGACGGGGGTGGCGTCTTCGATGTCGACCCGGTCACCCACCGCGACGCCCGGCATCGGTTTGTAAACGAAAATGCCCGAGTACTCGGCGCTGGTGAAGCCGCCCTCGCCCGGGTGCACCTGCACGAAGAAACCGGTGTCGGTGATTCCAGTCACCAGCACCTGCCCCAGCGACACGTGCTGATTGAGCAACGGGCTGTTAGGCGCCTTCACCGCGTAAATCGTCGACGGGCACGGCGTGCCGCCCGGGTTGGGAGCCGCGCAGCTGTCACACGCGTCGCCCGTGCCGTCCATATCGCTGTCGGTTTGCGAGGGGTTTGCTTCAGAAGGGCAGTTGTCTTGCGCGTTCACCTTGCCGTCGCCGTCTGAATCGTCAGGGTTGAAGAGCGTACAGCCCTCACCCATGTTGAACGGGCAGGCGTCACACACGTCGCCAATGCCGTCGGTGTCGGCGTCGGCCTGCTTGCCGTTGTCCATCGGGCGAATGGGGTTGAAAATGTGCGGGCAGTTGTCTTGTGCGTCGGCAATACCGTCGAAGTCAGCGTCGCCCGTCGCCGTGGCTACGGTGTACGGGGTAGAGCCGTTCTTCACATTGCTCGCCGCGCGCTCGGGCACGCATGAAGGCTCGTTGGTGGGGGCTCCGCAGAAAAAGAGCGGGTAGCGGCGGGCATTGGCACTGGCGGTGTCGAGCGCAGCCAGGGTGGTGTTGAGCTCGCTCTGCACGCAGGCCGCTTTGGCGCTGCCGCACACGTCGAGCGCGTCGCAGCCCGCCGCCAGCGCGTTGACCACATTCACGTCGCCATAAAGCGCCTTGCCGCCACGCAGGGTGAGCACCACGTCTTCGGCGTTGGCGTCGATGACCGAGCGGTGGGTGGTGGTGCCTTGCTGCTTGAAAATGGCCAAGTCAGCCACTTTGCCCACTTCGAGCCGGCCGATTTTTTCAGCGGTTTGCGTCACGTCGGCGGCCGAAGCAGTGACTGTTTTCCACAAGGCTTCGTCGCTCATCACCGCGGCGAACCGGGTTTGGTTCAAGCTGTCGGCGCATTTGAGCTCGCGCAACAAGTTCATCGAGCCGCTGATGGTCCAGTCGGTGCCCAGCGCCACTTTCACTCCCAGCCGCTGGTAAAGCGGAACCGCGGCGGTGTCGCCATAGAGCGAAACGTTCGAGCGGGGCGACCACACCAGCGAAGCCTGATGGGTGGCCATGGTGCCCACGTCAGCCGCCCGCAGCGCGATGCCGTGCACCACGCCGGTGCGCGGCGTCATCACGTCTTGCCCGCCCCCCATGGTCGACGAAAGGCAGCGAAACTCGTTGAGCGCCGACGCTTCAATGCCTTCAGCGATGTGCGGCAGGTACGCCGAGTCAGGGGGAATGACTGACGGCGTGTCGACGCTCGGGTAGCCACAACCCGAGACGATTTCTGCGCCTGACTGGTCAGACAGCGGGAACGTTTCAGAGAGCACGCCCTTGGCGCCTTCGTTCAAGCCCTCTTGCCCGCCCGACGAGTCGAGGTTGCGTAAGAGGCCCGCATTTGAATTGGCGCCGTAAGTGGCGCCCACAATCGACGTGGTGCCCGCCATGACTTGGCGCAGCTCTCCCCAGTGAATCATCGCCGCCGAGGAGCTGCCACCGCTGCTGATTTGGGTGTGGCCGTCATGGTCTCGTACGCGCCAGTCGTGCCGGTGCTCGTAGCGCTCGTCAGTGCGCGGTTGGGGAGCGCTTTGAAAGCTGATGTGATCGTGACTGTTGATGAGCCCCGGCGAAATGACCCCCTTGGGGCACTGCACTTGGGTCGCCGCCGCTGCACCCTCGGCTTGCGAGCAGTCGCAGGCCACGCAGGTGATTTTGCCATTGGCGTCGACCAACACTTGCCCGCCCAAAAGCACCTGCGAAGGAGCGAGCACCACGCCGGTAAAGAGCTTTTCTGTTCCACCCGGGGTGACGTTGCACGTGCCCATCGCAGGCGCAGGCATGTTGGCGTGGGGGCACGTCACCACTTGCGCGTGGGTGACGGTGCAATTGTTTTCGCAGCCGTCTCCATTGACCTGGTTGCCGTCGTCGCACGCTTCGTTGGCGTCGACGTGCATGTCGCCACAACGGGCGCTGGTACCAGTCACCGTGCAGTCGTTTTCGCAGCCATCGCCATTTATCTGGTTGCCGTCGTCGCAGGCTTCGCTGGCGTCGACGTGCATGTCGCCACAACGGGCGCTGGTACCAGTCACCGTGCAGTCGTTTTCGCAGCCATCGCCATTTATCTGGTTACCGTCGTCGCAGGCTTCGCTGCCTGCCACCTTGCCGTCGCCACAAACAGGGTCATGTCGGCCGGGGCAACCCGAGCAAACGAAAAGCGTGACCAACAGAAGGCCCAAACGATGAATCGTCATAAGTTGTTTTTCGCGAAGTGGAGCAGCCGAAGGGGAAAACGAGACGACGAGATGTGTCTCCTTAGGTCGTCCTCCCTGTTAATCGCAACGGCCTTAAGCGCGTTGGTACAGAGTAAGGAGCGTTTGACTTCAAAGTGGACCGCCGACTTCTTTCCTTGTTGCCCGTCGACCGCTGGCCCTCTGCCCAAGAAGCAGCTGCTGGGCGGTGGTTTTCGCCCCTCGCTGAAGGCAACCTGTCACTCGCGCGCCGCACTTGGGTGCCCGCGATGGTGCCTTGGCGAGCGACCGAAGAAGGCTTGGTGACGACTGACGTTTTAGACTGGTACGGCCGCTTCGCCCAGGGCAAGCCTGGCGCCATCGTGGTCGAAGCCACCGGGGTGCGCGACGTGAAAAGCGGCCCATTGCTTCGCGCCAGTGACGACCGCTTCATACCGGGGCTGAAACAATTGGTACAACGGGTGAGAGAACAAAGCGGTGGCGAGAGCCGGTTGTTCATTCAGCTGATTGACTTTTTGAGCATCAAGCGGCGGCCTCGACGCGAGAAATTTCTCGAACGTCACTTGCCGGTAAATGCGGCACTGAGCGAGCGCTTGGGAGCCGCCTGGCATGGGCGAGACGAGGCTGCCATTCGGGCTCATTTAATGACGCTTGATGAAGAAGGCTTGGCGGCGGTGTTGCCTGCCCGCGAGCTCGAGGCCTATCGCTTTGGTTTACGTGAGCGGGTGACCGACACGCATTTGCCGCACATCGCCGAATTGCCGCAGGTGCTGCCGGGGCTTTTTGCTGAAGCGGCGCGCCGGTGCATTGAAGCGGGTTTCGACGGTGTCGAACTGCACTGTGCGCATGCGTACACCCTGGCGAGCTTTCTCTCACCCACCAATGACCGTACCGACGGGTACGGAGGTTCTCTCGAGGCCCGGGTGCGTTTGCCGCTCGAGGTGTATCACGCGGTGCGGCGCGAGCTCGGGCCTACCGCGGTTGTCGGTTGCCGTTTTCTCACCGACGAAATTTTCGCCGGCGGAGGCCGCGTGAGCGACGCCTGCTTCAACGCGGTGCAATTCGCGCGCGCGGGAATGAATTTTTTGTCGCTTTCACGCGGGGGAAAATTCGAAGACGCCAAGCAGCCCAAGGTGGGGCACGCCGCGTACCCGTACACCGGGCCGTCGGGGCACGAGTGCATGCCGACACCCCGCATCGGGCCTCCAGGGCCCTTTGGCCGCAATGTGAGTGACGTGGCCCAAGTGCGCGCGGCCGTACGGCAGGCAGGGTTCACCACGCCCATCGTCACCTGCGGAGGCATCGCCAGCTTTTGGCAAGCCGAAGAAATTCTCTCGCGCGGTGAAGCCGACATCGTCGCGTCGGCGCGGCAGTCGCTGGCCGACCCTGACTGGTTCGAAAAAATGCGGCTCGGCCAAGGGGCGCACGTGCGGCGCTGCTTCTTCACGAATTACTGCGAAGGGTTAGACCAGTCGCACCAACCGGTGACCTGCCAACGGTGGGACCGGCTGAAAGGGCTCGCTGATGATACGAGCGTACGACGCACCAAAGACGGCCGCCGATTGACGGCCCCGAAAATGTGACGACGAGACATTCAACCCGCCTTGGGTCCCGTTTGAGCCAACGACTCTTTGCCCACTGGATGCGGGGTTGCCCTACCGGGTTCGCGCCAATTCAACGAACACCTGCGGCCGCGCTCTCACCCGCTTCTGAAACTCTACCAACACCGGCCCGGTGTGAAGCCACGCATCGAACTCACTGACAGCCTGCACAGAGAAAGAGCGCGCGGCAATGTCTTCGAAGAAAAGCGCCATCGCTTCATGCGAACGCCTGACTTGGCGAACAGAATCGGCCAGCTCGCGGCCTTGGTTGTGCACCACGTCGCGCACATAGTCGGCAGCGGTGCGCAGGCCCGAGGCGGGGTCTTTGCCCCATGCGAAACCCCGCGTCGACAAACGCGTCTTCAAGGCTTCATCGAATGAACGATAGACACCGGCGTCGCTCATGCTCCTCAGCTCGCGCAGCCGCGTGGCGACACGGGCGCGCATCTCTACCGACGCGGGCTTGGCCTTGCCCACGGCGGCGGCTGTTGCTGCGGGCTGCGCCACCCGAAAGCGGGTGACGGCCGTCAGGCGAGAGAGAAACCGCGGCATCATTCGGGTGAAGCATAGGCAGGGCTGGGCCGCGCAAGGCACAAAGCGCCCGAGGCGCTTTCGCAGGGCCTAAGACCTACCCGTGGTAAGTCGCAGGGAGCGCAACACGGACAGCCGGGATGAATCGGCGCTGATATGGAGCGTTTATTTTGCGGCGGCCACTTAAATGATGCCCGGCCCTTCGTTGCCGGCCAGCGCCATCAACGCCCGAAACTCCCGCGAGTCGACTTTGAGCAGCAGCACTTTCAATTCTACCGCTTCGCCCAAGTTGAGCGTGCGCTCTTCACCGTGCTTCAACTTCATCTGCGCTTCTTGCGAGCCTGAAGGCAGCCGCAGCCGCAACGCGAGTTGGTAACCACCCGCCGTTTCTTCTGATTTGAGCCACACTTCATAATCAGGCTTCGCCGCGCCTTGCGGCTTGTGCTGCACCGCGACTGACTTGCCCGAAAAACCCACCACCTTGGGGTTCGCCACCGGCTGCCCCGCCTGCTTCACCTCGATGGCGTAATAGAGCCGCTCGCCGGCCGGCGCTGCTTCGGCACTCGCCCGCTCACAACCCAGTCCCCACACCAGCATCGACAGGAATAGCGCTTGTCGCATTGCGTTCTTCGATAGCAAAGTCGAGACCCAGCTCATTTGACCTCTTTGCAGGTGGTTGGCCCGCCGTACGAATGCCCAGCGTGACAATTGCGCCGGCTTTCCCCCACGCTTGATGGACAAAGTGACACGTCGCTACAACCCAAAGCTCCCTCGAAGGGTGTATGTGCAGGTACGACGATGACCCCTGCCGAAGTTCGCGCGCTCTTTCCCGCTTGCCGACGGTACGCGTACCTTAACGCGGCCGCCTCTTCTCCGCTTGCCACCCCAGTGGCCAACGCGGCCATCGCCCACCTGCGCGACACCGAAGAGAACGGCGACATCGCTTTTCTCACGTGGCTCACCCTCAAAGAAGAGGTGCGCCGCAAGTTGGCAAAGTTTCTTGGCGCCCACGACGACGAGGTCGCTTTTTTGCCGTCGACTTCAATGGGCATGCACGTCGCCGCCCATGTGCTGTTGCAACACGGCGTCAACGAAGTGCTGACCATGGAGCAAGAGTTTCCCTCCACCACGCTGCCGCTTTTGCACCAGGGCTTGCTGCTCAACGTGGTGAAGCCACGCGCTGACGGCCGCTACCCTACAGAAGACTTCGAAGCCGCACTCACCCCCAAAACGCGCGCAGTGGCGGTAAGCGCCGTGCAGTACCAAAGCGGGTTTCGCGTCGACTTGGCCGCCTTGGGGCAGCTGTGCAAACAACGGAGGCTCATTTTCGTCGTCAACGCGGCACAGGCCGCCGGGCAAATGCCCATCGACGTGCACGCGCTCGGCATCGACATGCTCGCCGCCACCAGCCACAAGTGGATGATGGCGGGCTACGGCACCGGTTTCTTCGTCGCGCAACGCAAGTGGCACACGGCAGGCTGGCTGCCCTTCGCCGGGTGGCTTTCCACCTCGGTGGAGCAACGTTGGCGCTCCTTCCCTTCCTCCCTCGCAACACCGACGGCCCAAGGCTTCACCGCCCAAGGCGCGGCGTTTCAAAACAGCGCTTCGGCGCTCGAAGCCGGCGGAGGCCCGTACTCAACGCTCTACGCCTTCGA
The DNA here is from genome assembly GCA_019694575.1 of Myxococcaceae bacterium. Lineage (GTDB taxonomy): Bacteria > Myxococcota > Myxococcia > Myxococcales > Myxococcaceae > JAIBBR01. The sequence goes on along the minus strand of JAIBBR010000016.1, from coordinate 46,519 downwards.
GGCTGCGCTCGAGCTGCTGAACGCGGTGGGCCCGAAAAACATTTTGGAGCACAACTTGTCGCTCCAGGCCTTGCTGCGCGCCGAGCTGCGCCGCCGTAGGTTTCTGCCCAACACCCCTGACGAACCCGAATATGGCTCGGGCATTTGCGTGGTGGGCGTAGAAGGTGACCCCCAAGCCATCGTCACTGCGCTGCGCAACCACGGCCTGGTCTGCACGCCCCGCGGCGGAGGCATTCGCCTGTCAACCCACGTCTTCAACGACGCTTCAGACATCGAGCGCGCGATGGCCGCTTTCGACGCTTTGCCGGTAAGGCCTCTTCTCTAAAAGCAGTGCTTGACGGCGCGCCTGCTTTCGGCCGCAAATGCCATTCGGCCGTGGAAAGAACAGAGCGCTTACTCGATTTGGTGGCATTGCTCCTCGACGCCCAGAAGCCGCTGTCATGGGCGGCGATTCGCGAGGCGTTTTTCGACGACTACGGCGCAGGCAGTCTCGAAGCCGCTGAACGCAAGTTCGAGCGCGACAAAGCCGAGCTGCTCGAGCTGGGCATTCCCCTCAAGTGGGTGCAAGGCGACGAAGACCGCGACGACGGCTATGTGGTCGACAAAGAAAGCTATTACCTGCCCGAAGTGAGCTGGACTCCCGAAGAGCTGGCGGTGCTCTACGCGGCGGGTTCGGCGGCGCTGGCCACCGGCGCTTTCCCCGGCCGGCAAGAGCTGGCGCACGCACTGCGCAAAATCGGTTTTTTTAGCGACGGGCCCCTGCCGCTGCCCAAAGTGCGGCTCGAGCTCGGCCACGTGGCTGACACCGCTGTGCTGCCCGAACGGCTGGAGCTTTTGTGGGCCGCCATTTCGGCGCGCAAGTCAGTCGACTTAGAATATTTCTCGCCGCGCGGTCAGAAAGTGACCCAGCGCCGCGTCGACCCGTACGGGCTGGCCCTGCGCCGCGGCATGTGGACCTTGGTCGGCCACTGCCACTTGCGCCAAGGCGTGCGCAGCTTTCACGTACACCGCATTCGCGCGCTCACGCTCAACGCGGTGAAACCGAAGACGCCCGACTTCGAGGTGCCGAAGCATTTTCGGCTCGACCAATTCGTGCCTGCCTGGCCCTGGCAACACCGCTTTCACGCTCCGGTAGAAGTGACGCTGATTTTACGCGGGCCGCTCGCGCCGCTTGCGTCGAGCCTTTTTCCCACGGCGCCGGCCAAAGGGCCGACGGCGGTTTTTCCCGTCATCGCCACCGACTTAGACGGTTTGCTCAAGTACGTGCTGTCGCTGGGCGCCGACGCGGCGGTGGCGGGCCCAGCCGAAGCGGTTGCAAAGTGGAAAAACATGGCCCAGCGCGTGCTCGACGCCCACCGGAGCCCTCTGCCATGAGCGCTACGCCCGAAGGCACCCGGCCCGCCGTGCACGAGCGCTTGCGCCGACTGCTCTTCTTGGTGCCCTACGTGGCCAAGAACCCCGGCTTGCCCGTCGAAGAAGTGGCCAAGGCGCTCGGCATCACCAAAGAGTCTTTGCTTCAAGAGTTGGAGCTGCTCACCATGGTGGGGCGGCCTCCGTTTCAGCCTGACGATTACATCGACATCTACGTCGACGACGGCAAGGTGTACGTCGACTTGCACCAACGGCTCTCGCGCCCGCCGCGCCTCACCGCTGCCGAAGGCGTGGCATTGGCGGCCGCCGCCGAGCTGTTGCGCCCGGCCGCGGCTGATGCGCTGGCCAGCGCGTTGAAGAAACTCGAGCGCGTGCTGCCCGAAGCGGCCCGGGCCCGTTACCAACAAATGGGCCGGCAACTCGACTTGACGTTAGAGGCGCCTGAAGGCCTGTCGACGCTCTCGCACGCCATCATCGAAAACCGCGAAGTGACCTTCGACTATTTCAGCGCCGGGCGCGGCGAAACCGAGCATCGCCGCGTGCAACCGCACGAAGTGTTCAGCCACCGCGGGCAGTGGTACCTCAATGCGTACTGTCTTACTCGCCAAGAAAACCGGCTCTTTCGGCTCGACCGTATCAACCAGGTGTTTTCGACCGAACAACGCTTCGCGCCCCCCGAAGGCTTAAGCACCCGGCCCGCCCCGGCGCCAAACCCCGAAGGCAGCAAAATTCGGGTGCGATTCTCGGCCAGTGTCGCGCCGTACGTGCATGAGCGGTTTGGCACCCAGGCGCAGTGGGTCGGCAACGGCGAGCTCGAAGTGAACGTGCCTTTTGATTCGACCCGGTGGTTGGCGCGCTGGGTGATGTCATTCGGAGGTGAAGCACAGGTGCTCGAACCCGCCAGCGCAAGAGAGGCCGTTGCCCAGGCGGCGGCCGCCTCGGTAAAGTCATAGGCCTCCATGGCGTTTCAATTGCGCATCGCCGAGGGCCAAGAGGCCGGTCGGGAATTCACCTTTGAGCAGCACGAAGTGCTGATTGGCCGCACCTCAGAATGTGACGTGGTGCTGTACGACCCGGGCATTTCGCGCAAGCACTGCCGTTTTTTCACTGAAAAAGGCGCCTACTTCGTCGAAGACATGCAGTCGGCCAACGGCACCCGCGTCAACGGCGCCGAAGTGAAACGGCACGAGCTGGCCAATGGCGATGAAGTCAGCCTGGGCGCGGTGGTGTTCAGCTTCACCGCCGTGCTGGGCAATGACGACGACGAGCTTCTCGCTGATGGCGCGGCCCAACCGGCCCTCGACGCGTCGACCCGCATTGTCTCGAGCGCCGACATGGCACGCCCCAAGAGCCGCAACTTGGCCCTGGTGCCCGCGGGCGCCGACGCCACCGAATTAGAAAAAATCGAGCGCAAGAGCACCCGCATGATGAAGGCGGTGCCCACGCCGGTGGCTTTGGCCGACACCAACGACATTGACACCGGGGCGCCGCGGCAGGCGCTGGCCCGCGCCTCGGCGCCCGTGCGCAGGGTGGGGCCTCTTTCTGCCGCCGAGAAAGCACGTCTGCGCCGCCAGTCAGGCGAAGCAATGGGCAAGCTGCTCATTTTCTGGGCCGAAGCGAGCACCACCGCCCGCGCCTTGGTGGCGGCCGGCGGGGGGCTCTTCGTGTTGGGCGCTCTGGCGGTGTTGGTGTGGGTGCTGTCGCCTCCCTCGGCGCCCAAGCCGCCTCCTGAACCCACCGAGCTGTCGAGCACACCGATTCAAGAGTCATTCGGCCTGGGCGAAGGCGTCACCTACGAGCACGAAGACCAAAAGACGTTCGACTATGCGTTCAACACGCCCGCCAAACAGGCCATCGTGATGGTGCGCTTTCAGAGCCGCGACATCGGCGACAAAGAGGTGATGCTCACCGTCAACGGCGCCGACATCGAAGCGCTCAAAGCCGACGGCACTGACCAAGAAGAAAAGCAGTACGAAATCAAAATTCCCGCTCAGCACCTCGAGAAGGGCAAGCCCAACAAAATCATCTTCGACAACATGAAGAACCCGCCCGGTGAAGACACTTGGCGCATTTGGAACGTGTGGGTCGAAATGACCGCCATTCCCGAGGTGCCGGCAGAACAGTTGCAAAAAGAAGCCACAGCCAGCTTCGAAAAAGGCCGGGAGCTCTTCGAACGCCGCGAAATCGGCGCTGAAAACACCTACCAAGCGTACCGGCGTTTTCGCGAAGCGTGGCTGTTGCTCGAAGCCACTCCCGACCCCAAGCCCGAGCTCTACGGCCAGGCCCGCGACCGCATGCGCGAAGCCCAACGCGAGCTCGACAAGCTGTGCCAACGCCTCTTGCTCGGCGGCCGGCAACAGTTGGCGCTGAAGCGGTACGTCGAGGCCCGGGCAGCGTTCGAAGAAGTGAAGCGCTTTTTCCCTCGCAAAGACCAGGCTTGCCGCGGCCTCGCCGACTGGGAGCTTTACAGCAACGACCTGTAACGCATTGTTTCAGCCAGCGCAGCGCTTCGTCAAACCAGTTGCGTGCGGGCCAGCCATTTGGAAAGCATCGCTCATGGCAAACACCACCCTGGACAGTTTCAAAGTTCGCTCTACCCTCAAGGCGGGCGGGGCATCTCACGACATTTATTCTTTGAGCAAATTGGCCAAGGCTCACCCCGCGGTGAACCAACTGCCGTTCAGCTTGAAGGTGCTGCTCGAAAACCTGCTGCGCCACGAAGACGGCCGGGTGGTGAAGAAAGAGCTCGTCGAGAAGCTGATTGGCTGGAACGCCAAGGCCGAGCCCGACATCGAAATCTCCTTCACGCCCGCGCGCGTGCTGCTGCAAGACTTCACCGGCGTGCCCTGCGTGGTCGACCTGGCGGCGATGCGCGAAGCCCTGGCGGCTATGGGTGGCAAAGCCCAGCGCATCAACCCGCTTTGCCCGTTGGACCTGGTGATCGATCACTCCGTGCAAGTCGACAAGTTCGGCACCGCGACCGCCTTTCAAGAAAATGTGAATATCGAGTTCGAGCGCAACACCGAGCGCTACGCCTTTCTCAAGTGGGGCCAGAAAGCGTTTCAGAATTTTCGCGCGGTGCCTCCGGGCACTGGCATTTGCCACCAAGTGAATTTGGAATACTTGGGCCAGGCGGTCTTCAAGAGTGCCCAAGGCGAAGCGTACCCCGACAGTTTGGTAGGCACCGACTCACACACCACGATGATTAACGCGCTCGGCGTGGTGGGCTGGGGCGTGGGTGGCATCGAGGCCGAAGCAGCAATGCTCGGGCAGCCGATTACGATGCTCATTCCCCAGGTGGTGGGCTTCAAGCTCACCGGGCAACTCGCCGCCGGCGCCACTGCCACCGACGTGGTGCTCACCGTGACCCAAATGCTGCGCAAGAAAGGCGTGGTCGGCAAGTTCGTCGAGTTCTACGGCCCTGGCGTTTCAGCGCTCGCGCTGACCGACCGTGCCACCATTGCCAACATGGCTCCAGAATATGGCGCCACCATCGGCTTTTTTCCCATCGACGACGAGACGCTCTCGTACCTGCGCTTCTCAGGCCGCGCGCCCGAAGCGGTGGCATTGGTCGAGGCGTACTGCAAAGAGCAGGGTCTGTTTCATTCGGCCGCCGCGCCTGAGCCTGTCTTCACTGACACCTTGGAACTTGACCTCTCGACGGTAGAGCCCTCGCTCGCCGGCCCGGCCCGCCCACAAGACCGGGTGCCGCTCGCGCAGAGCAAGGCGATGTTCAAAAAGTCGGCGCAAGACATTCTCAAAGTCACTTCAGACAAAGACGCCAAGCTCGCCGCGTCTGCCACGGTAGACGGGCCCGTGCCGTACACGCTGCACCACGGCAACGTGGTAATTGCCGCCATTACGTCGTGCACCAACACCAGCAACCCCTCGGTGATGATGGGCGCCGGTTTGCTCGCGAAGAAAGCGGTGGAACGCGGTTTGATTGCACAGCCCTGGGTGAAAACGTCACTCGCTCCAGGCTCGCAAGTGGTGACCGAGTACCTCAACGCCGCTGGCCTGACGCCTTACTTGGAGGCGCTGGGTTTTCACCTGGTGGGTTACGGCTGCACCACCTGCATTGGCAATTCAGGCCCGCTGCCGGTGGCGGTGAGCGACGCCATCACCAAAAGTGAATTGGCAGTCGCCGCGGTGCTTTCGGGCAATCGCAACTTCGAAGGGCGCGTGCACCCCTTGGTGCGCATGAACTACCTGGCTTCTCCGCCGTTGGTGGTGGCTTACGCCATCAAAGGCCATATGGACTTTGACCCCGCCACCGAGCCCATTGGCCATGACCGCGCCGGGCAACCGGTTTTCTTGCGCGAAATTTGGCCAAGCCAAGAAGAAGTCAAAGAAGCGCTCAAAGCCTACGTGCACCCCGAGCAATTCAAGAAGCGCTACGCCGACGTGCTCAAGGGCGACCCTCAGTGGCAGGCGCTCAAAGTGCCCACCGGAGACACCTTCGAGTGGGACACGAAGAGCACCTACGTGCGCAAGCCACCCTTCTTCGACAACATGCCCAAAGACCCCTTGCCGCTCAAAGACATTGGCGGGGCGCGGGTGTTGGCGCTTTTGGGCGATTCAATCACCACCGACCACATTTCTCCGGCCGGAGACATCGACAAGAAGGGCCCCGCCGCCGCCTATTTGATGGAACAGGGCGTGAAGCCACAAGACTTCAATTCATTCGGCGCGCGCCGCGGCAACCACGAAGTGATGATGCGCGGCACCTTCGCCAACATTCGCTTGAAGAACCTGCTGGTGCCCGGAGTGGAAGGTGGCGTCACCACCCACCTGCCTGGCGGCGAGCGCATGGCGATTTTCGACGCCGCGCAGAAGTACAAAAAAGACGGCGTGCCCCTGGTGGTGTTGGCGGGCGCTGAATACGGCACTGGCAGCTCGCGCGACTGGGCGGCGAAGGGTACTTTTCTCCTCGGCGTGCGAGCCGTCATCGCCAAGTCATTTGAGCGCATTCACCGTTCGAACCTCATTGGCATGGGCGTGTTGCCGCTGCAGTTCGACGTCGGCCAAGACGCGGCCGCGTTGGGCCTCACCGGCAAAGAGACCTTCTCTATCGCTGGGGTGGCTGAAGGCCTGGCGCCTGGCAAGAAGCTCAAAGTGCAAGTGAAGGCTGACGACGGCGCGACCAAGGAGTTCACCGTCACCGCGCGCATCGATACGCCCAACGAGCTCGACTACTACAAGCACGGCGGCATTCTGCAGTACGTGCTGCGGCAGCTGGCCAAGGGTTAACCCGCGGGCAGGTGGTTGAAAGCCTTAGGGCACCCGTAATCTCTAAGGTTCGTGAAATGGTGCACATTAGGTGTGCGTGGTTTCACAAACCTCTAAGCAGCGTGACACTTTTTGAACTTCTGCCCGCTGCCGCAAGGGCAGGGCTCGTTGCGCTCTACCTGGCGGGTGACAAATGACGTGTCACCGTTGTCGTAGTGCCGGCGGCCGTCGACGCGGCTGAAGTTCGAGAACTCGGCGAGCTCGCACAATGTCCCCACCTCTAAATAGCGGGCGATGAAACGCACTCTGCCGGTGGAGTCCGTCGCGCTCCCCGCCTCTGTCTCTAACACTTGCAAACCCAACCAAGTCACCGAGCGCGCCCAGTCGGAAAGAGACTTCGCATCGTCACGGCTGCCGGTCGCGGCGAGGTATTCGCCCAAGCCTTTCGCGAAGGCGCAATAGCGCGAACGCATCAACGCCTCCGCGGTCTCTGCGGGCCGTGCTCCCCTGTGCCGAGGAGCGCAGCACGTTTCGTAATCTGCACCGCCGCACGGGCAAGCGCTCACGTAAGGCTCGCCGGTAATTCAGGGTGCTCGTGAAACGGCGTGACGCATGGGCTGCCCGCGGCCCACCACCAGCGTGAAGCAGCAGCCTGTTTGGAGCCGTACAGCAGCAGCGACGAGCGGGTACCGAAATTGTACGCGGGCACGTGCATGCACACGCCTTCACCCGGGTTTTGCCCGTGCGTGGCGAGCAACCCCTGCGCCGCTTCGGCGGTCACCACGCCGTCTTGCCTCGGCAGCACTGGCCACTTCTGGCGAATCAACTCAGTGCGCGACTTGTCGTCGCCGCCCAGGCTGCGTTCGGTCACCACGTGCAGCCCTGGCGCGAGCACTCGCTGCTGCAGCGTTTGCCCGTTCGACCAGGTGACAAACGCATGCTTCGCATCGACATAGAGCAAGTGAAACGCGTTGAACCGCTCGGGTGAAATGGTGGCCATCAACTGATGCAGCGCGAAAGCAGTCGGCTCGCGCAACGCTTCAACCACCAGCTGCCCGCGAGAATCACGGTGCGGATCGACGGCGACTCCGAAGCGGTTGGTGATGCCAACGAAGACATTGTGGGTGTTGAGGCCCAACCACGAGCCGCCGGCCACTTCGTCGCGCGGCGCTACGAAAGGCTCGTGCTCCCACCGCTGAGGGCCAGTCGATGGGCGTGTCAGCACCTCATCGCGGTTGGCGGCCACCACGTAAGGGCGGTCGCGCGACGGCTCAAAGTCGAGAATCAACGTGCACACGTGAAAGCGCCTGTTAGTTTGCCGCGGGTCATGACGCTATCGGTCTTTCGGCAGGGGCTTTTTACCAACAAAGTGGTGTTCATTACCGGCGGGTCCAGCGGTATCAACCTGGGGCTGGCCGAAGCTTTTGGCACCGCCGGAGCAAAAGTGGCCATCAATGGTCGCAACACCGCCAAACTTAACGACGCTGTCGCGTACCTTCACCAAAAAGGAGTTTTCGCGGCCGGCTATGCCGCCGACGTGCGCGAGTACGAGCGGTTGGCGCAAGCGCTACAAACGGTGCGTGACAGCTGGGGGCCCATCGACGTGTTGGTGTGCGGGGCCGCCGGCAATTTTCCCTCGCCGGCCGTGGGCATGTCGGCCAATGCCTTCAAGTCGGTGGTCGACATCGACCTGCTGGGCACTTTCAACACCTGCCGCGCGGCCTTCGAGCACCTGCGAAAACCGGGGGCCTGCGTGCTGAACATTTCGGCGCCGCAAGCTTCACAACCGATGGCCATGCAAGCGCATGTGTGCGCGGCGAAGGCCGGAGTAGACATGCTGACCCGCTCGCTGGCGTTAGAATGGGGCGGCGCGGGCGTGCGGCTCAATTCAATTTGCCCCGGGCCCATTGATGAAACCGAGGGCATGAAGCGGCTGGCGGGGGCTCCCGAGGCGCGCGAGAAGCTGACCCAGGTGTTGCCGTTGCAGCGCTTCGGCACCAAAGACGACGTGGCGCAAATGGCGCTCTTTCTCGCGTCACCCGCGGCGTCGTACGTCACGGGAGGCATTTTTCCCGTCGACGGTGGCCAGTCGCTGCTCGGCGGCGCGGTGATTACGCAGGCAATTTTAGGCGGCTAACGAAAGGTGTCTCTCGCATGGCGCAGTGGAAGATTGAACGGCAAGACGCAGTGGCGGTGCTCTCGCTCGACGACGGTAAGGCGAACGCGCTGACGATGGCAGAATTCGAAGGCTTGAGCGGGGCGTTGCGCGACATTGAAAAAAGCGATGCCTCGGCAGTGCTGCTGACGGGGCGCGCTGGCTATTTCAGCGCCGGGCTCAACTTGAAGGTGCTGCCCACGTTGGAAATCGCCGAGATTCGCCAGCTCATCACCCGCTTTGGCGAAGTGACACTGCAGCTCTTTCTCTTTCCCAAACCAGTCATCACTGCAGTCAGCGGCCATGCGCTGGGGGGCGGCGCCATTTTTGCCCTCGCTTCAGACGTGCGTTTGTTGGCCCAGGGCCCTTTCAAGTTCGGGCTGAACGAAGTGCCGGCGGGTTTATTCGTGCCCACCTTCGGCATCGTGGTGGCGCAGGCCTCGGCTCCCGCGCGCAAGCTGACTGAATTGGTAATGCACGGAAGAGTGCTCAGCCCTGAAGAGTGCCTGAAGCTCGATATCGCCGAGTCATTGCACGAGCCGGCGGGTTTGATGCCCGCGGCATTGGCCCGCGCCAAGCAATTGGGCGAGTTGTCTGGGCATGGCTATGCGTTGACGAAGAGGCTGTTGCGGGGGCCCTCGGCGGAGCATGCGATGAAGAACATCGCTCCTGAAGTCGACGCTTTGGCGAAAGCGCTCGGCGAGAAGCGCGGCTAAAACTCAAAATCACGCTTCTTCGTCGAGAAGCACGAGGTCCAACAAGTCTTTGGGTCGACCCGCTGCCACAAGCCACTTAGTCCCGTAAGCAGGTCATGCGAACAGGCGGCCTTGGTCTTCCTGCCAAGCGCTCGGACACGGGCCGCGAGAGCCAGTAGGCACGCTCGGAGTTTGTCTTGGCGGTTAGCAGACGAATGGAGGCGACTCGCTTCATGCTTGCGCCAAGCTTACCACCGGGCAGACGGCTTAGATGTCGGTGGGCTGCGCGTCTTTCGCCTTGAGCAGGCCGCGCACGCCAGAATCTTCGACCAGCTTGGGGTGCGTCACTTCAAAAGCGCGCACCAAATACTCCATCGAGGTGCGCTCCATCGCGCTCAGCGGAGTGCCCTTGTTAAGCCGTTGCACCAAGCTCTGCAGCGTGTTGCTGGTGGTCTGCTCTTGCAGAGCCGCCTTGTCGGCCTCCGACAACACCACCGGGCCCTTGTACTTGGCGGCGGGCGTCGGGTCCTTCGACAACGGAGCTTGAGGCGTCACATTGCCGGCACTGTTGGAAGGAACAGGAACTCGGTTTCCGATGTTTCCGAAGCCTTTGATCGACATGCCTCAAACATAACCAACCGAATCGCGCTTGGCGCAACTCGCTGTTTCTCAACCTTTTAAGAGCCAAGAAGCGCACCGCGTCAAAGCGGTTTTCCGCCTCGGGCGTGCTCTACCGCGCGCAAAATCGCCTCGGGCGTACAGGGGATAGCGAGCGGCACGTCCACTCCTGGAGCCCCGAACGCAGCCACCGCCTGCCGCAGCGCCGTCACCACCGACAGCGCCAACATCAACGGAGGCTCACCCACCGCTTTGCTGCCGTGAATCACGTCTTGTTGCGGCGCGTTGTCGAGCAATTCCACCCGAAAGTCGCGCGGCGTGTCACCAAACGCGGGAATTTTGTACGTGTCGGGCGAATGCGTGAGCAGCACACCTTGGGGGTTGAAGAGCACCTCTTCCATCGTCAGCCAACCCATGCCCTGAATGAAGCCGCCTTCGATTTGGCCCACGTCAATGGTGGGCACGAGCGAGTTGCCCGTGTCGTGCAAAATGTCGACCCGGCGCACGCGGTGCTCACCGGTGAAGCAACTCACTTCGACCTCGCTCACTGCCACGCCATACGCAAAATAGTGGAACGGTTTTCCCCGCCCCGCTTCGCGGTCGTACGTGATGTCAGGCGTGCGGTAATAACCCGTGGCTGACATCGGCACCTGCGCCAAGTACGCAGCCTGCGTCACCTTTTCGAAGGCGATGGATTTTCCGCCCAGCGTCACGTGGCCCTGTGCAAAAACCAGCTCAGCGGCCTGTTTCGGTTTTCCACCGAGCAATTTCAACGCGACGGGCGCGAGCCGCTCGCGAATCACTTCACAGGCGTGTTTCACCGCTTGCCCGTTCAAGTCAGAGCCACTCGACGCCGCGGTCGCTGACGTGTTCGGCACTTTGTCAGTCGCCGTGGTCATCACCCGAATCGACCTCGTCGGTAGCCCCAGCTCGTGCGCGCACACCGCCAACATTTTGGTGTGCAGCCCCTGCCCCATTTCAGTGCCGCCATGGTTCAGCTGCGCAGTGCCGTCGGCGTACACCACCAAATACGCCCCGGCCTGGTTCAAGAACGACGTGGTGAAGCTGATGCCGAATTTCACCGGGCAAAACCCCAACCCGCGCTTGTTGAAGCGGCTCGAGAGATTGAATGCCGTCACCGCCGCTTTGCGCGCCGCATAGTCAGACGACAGCATCAGCTCGCGGTGCAGCCGCTCGAGCCGGTTGTCTTTCACCTCTTGGTAATACGGTGTCAGGTTGCGCGGCGCTTCGCCGTAATAGTTGCGGCGCCGAATGTCGGCTTCGTCTAACCCCAGCCGCTGGGCGGCGCGGCTCAAAATCGTCTCGATGACCGCCATGCCCTGCGGCCCACCGAAACCGCGAAACGCCGTGTTGGAGGGCAAATTCGTCTTCGCCACCTGCCCGACAAAATGCAAATTCGGCACGTAGTACGCGTTGTCCAAGTGAAAGAGCGCGCGGTCCATGATGGCGCGCGAGAGGTCGGTCGAGAAACCGCCGTCAGACACCAAACTGACTTTCAACGCCTGCAGCGAACCGTCTTTGTTGAAGCCAGCTTCGTAGCGGCCCTGAAATGGGTGGCGCTTACCGGTCCACGCCATGTCTTGGTCGCGGTTGAGCCACACCTTGACTGGCGCGTTCAACCGTTTTGCCGCCAAAGCTGCCATCGCCGCAAACGGAGCCGCTTGCGTTTCTTTGCCGCCGAAACCTCCACCCATGCGCGGCACTTCGACCACCACTTGGTGACGGCCGACGCCGAGCGCGTGCGCCACCAATGTCTGCACTTCACTGGGGTGCTGCGTCGAGCACATCAACTTCACGCCCGCCCCTTCTTCAGGCAGCGCCAACGTGGCTTGCGTCTCGAGGTAAAAATGGTCCTGACCGCCGGTGCTCACGTCTCCCTTGAGCACCAAGTCGGCTGCATTGAGCGCGGCCTCGACGTCTCCCCGGCGCAGGTGGTGTGGAGTTGAAAGAAAGGCTCCCGCGGCGACGGCTTCATCGAGGGTGGTGAGCGCGGGTAACGGCGTGTACTGCACTTGCACCGCTTTCACTCCGGCGCGGCAGGCATCGTACGAATCGCCCACCACTAAGCCCACGCTCTGCCCCGCGAAATGCACTTCGGCGCTGGCGAAGAGCTCTTCGTCGTGCACCACCGGCCCGACGTTGTTCTCACCGGGAATGTCATCGGCAAAAAACACCGCGCGCACGCCGGGTATCGCCAATGCCGCGGTGGCGTCACGCTTGCCCACCTTCGCGTGCGCATGCGGAGACACGATGACTTGCGCCACCAACGTACCCGGAGGCTCGGGCAAATCATCGACGTAGCGCGCTTCACCCGTGGCGTGCTTGAGCCCGCTTTCGTGCTGCAGCCGTTGATGCAACGGACTTTCCGGCAACGCAGTCGGCTTGTTCATGCTTCACCTGCCGCGGGCGGTTGCACCGTCGCCGTGTGTTGCGGCAACAACGGTGGAGAATGGCTGCCGCGCGTCTCGTGGAAAAACCCGCGCACTAAATTTTCCGCCACTGACATGCGGTATGCGGCGGAACCACGGTGATCATTCATGGGCTGAAAATCGCTCGGCAGTGATTGCAGCGCGGTCTCTACGGTTTGCTCGTTCCACAGCTGACCAAGCAGCGCCTGCTCCACGGCAGTTGCGCGTTTGGGCGTCGCGGCCATGCCTCCAAAAGCAAAGCGGGCCAGCGTCACCACGCCTGCTTCATTGAGCTGCAAATACAAACCGCACGCCACAGCGCTGATATCGAGCTCACGCCGTTTGGAGACTTTGTACGCCATCGATTTTGCCGACGCCGACGGCCGCGGCACTTCGACGCGCGCCAACACTTCGCCCGCTTCGAGCGCAGTCTTTCGATAGCTGGTGAAAAAAAGCTCCAGTGGAATGCGGCGCTCACCTTTTGATGAAGCCAACACCGCGGTGACTCCGAGCGAAATCAGCACTGGAGCCAAGTCACCGATGGGCGACGCGTTGCACAGATTTCCACCCACCGTGGCGCGGTGCTTGATTTGGCGCGCTCCGAAATAGCGGGCCATGCGTGCTACCGCGGGCAAACGGCTTTCGGCGAAAGCCTCGAGCTCAGACAGCGTGGCAGTGGCACCGAGCGAGAAACCGTCAGCCGATTCACTCAATGTTTTCAGCGACGCAATGCCTTCGAGCGACACGAGGCACGGTGGCTTCTCGAAGCGCTTGGTCACTTCCAACGACAAATCGGTGCCACCCACCACCACGCGCGCGTTCGCATGGTGGTGTAGCACTTTGAATAATTCATCCATCGTGCTGGGGGTGAAGAAGCGCTGGGTCTTCGTCTCGTACGCGAGCGCCATCGATTCGGGCGCTGAGGCCTCGAGCGCGGTGGAGAAAGCATCAGGAGGACAGGTGCCCGCCACCGTCTGCGCTGCCGCACGAATCGGCCGGTAGCCCGTGCAACGGCACAAGTTGCCGCACAGCTGATCATCCATCTTCCAGGTTTCCTGCATGTCGCTGCGGTACGTGGCTTCGAAGAGCGACATCACGATGCCCGGCGTGCAGTAACCGCACTGGCTGCCCAACGCGCTCGCCATCGCCGACTGGCACGGGTGCGGCGCGGCACTGGCGGTGGGCTTCAAGCCTTCGACTGTCACCACGTGCTTGCCCTGCACCATCGGCAAGAGCAGCAAGCACGAGTTCACCGCGCGGTACGTGGGCTTGCCGTCAGGCCCGTTTTCAACCACCGCCACCGTGCAAGCGCCGCAATCACCTTCGGCACAGCCTTCTTTGGTGCCGGTCAGCCCACGTTGGTCGCGTAAATACCGCAGCACCGTGGTGGTGGGAGCAACCTGCGTGTCTTCAACCCACTGCCCGTTGAGACAGAAACGAAGTCGGTTCATCTCGAGGGGCTTGTATCACTCCGCCGATGCCTTGAGCGCGTTCTCATTGGCCGCATGGAGCGGTTACGGCGCTTCACCCACCGCGTACACCGCCGAATACACACCCGCGGTGGCCATCGCCAAACGCCGGTAGTCGAGCGTGTCGGGCAAGTCAGTCGGCTCGTGGTAGTTCGGGTTTCGGTTGAACGCGGTGTCGGTAATCATCACCGCCGGCCACCCGTGCCGCCAGTAATGCAGGTGGTCTGAATAGTCGATGCCTGGCAACGCAGTGGGGGCATTGGCCGAATGCGCGGGCAATTCACTGGCGCCCTTCATCGCCCGCTTCACCAAGCGCACGAACCCGGGTTGATCCATTTTGCCGACAATGGCGATGTAGTTGGCCACGTCTGAATAGAGCCATTCTAAAAACTGCGGCTGAAAATGCTGCGAGCCCGGCGCGTCGCGGAAATACCCCATCGTCTCGAGCGAAAACATGCCCTTCACTTTCACCCCTTCTTTCGCCAGCGCATCAGCATGGTGCGCGCTGCCCATTTGCGGCTTGCGAAAAAACGGAGGTTCTTCGAGCGAGTACGCCACCAATTCAACGCTGAACGGCGGAGGCGCCGCTCCCAACACCCGCGCCAACTCGAGCAGCGCCGCCACGCCACTGCCGTTGTCGTCAGCTCCGGGCTTGCCGCCTTCGGTGTCATAGTGCGCTCCGAGCACCACCAGACCTGGTGAGGCCTTGCCCACCCGAGCCACCACGTTACGGTACGTCTTGCCGCCCACGTCCCACGTTTGCTCGGTGGGTTGCAGGCCGTACTGCTTGAATTGCTCGGCGATGTACGCCGCCGCGCGGTCTAGGTTTTCGGGCTGCTGGTAACCGCGGGGGTGAAAACCTTGAGACAATTTGCGCACGTGCGCTTCTAATTGGTGCGCATCGATGGCGACGGGCGGGCCAAAGCGCTCTTTGCCTGTCATGGGCTGAACCACCCAAGCCACCAGCGCCAAGACCAACAGCCCCAGAGTCACCACTGCACCGAAGAGACGTTTCAACATTCGCGGCGGTATGCCCTCAAACCCGGCCGCCCGTCTACCTGTGGAACAGGCTTGAAAGGTGTGCCGAGAGGGAAATCTCCGGTTATTCGATTTCCCTGAAACCTCTTCTGCTCCCCCTCGAATAGGGTACAAGCCTCGCTATGAGCTACACGGTTCTGGCCCGGAAATACCGGCCTCAAACCTTCGACGACGTCACCGGCCAAGAGCACGTGGTGCGTACGCTTGAGAACGCCATCAAGCTGGGGCGGGTGGCGCACGCTTACCTCTTTTGCGGCCCTCGCGGCGTGGGCAAAACCACCGCGGCCCGGCTGCTCGCGCGCGCGCTCAACTGCGAAAAAGGCCCCACCGCCAAACCGTGTGGCACCTGCCGCGCCTGCACTGAAATTCGCGACGGCTCGAGCGTCGACGTGGCTGAAATCGACGGCGCGTCGAACAACGGCGTCGAGAACGTGCGCGAAATTCGCGAGAACGCGAAGTACCTGCCCCAGCGCGACCGCCACAAGATTTACATCATCGACGAGGTGCACATGCTCTCGGGCGCGGCGTTCAACGCGCTTTTGAAGACGCTCGAAGAGCCACCCGGCCACGTGAAGTTCATTTTCGCCACCACCGAGCCGCAAAAGCTGCCTGACACCATTTTGTCACGCTGCCAGCGTCACAACTTTCGCCGCATTTCTGCCGCCGCGATGTTGAAGCGCTTGAAAGACATTTGCGCCGAAGAGAAAGTCGCCCTCTCAGACAGCGCCTTGTCGATGGTGGTTCGCCAGTCTGAAGGCGGCATGCGTGACGCGGTGTCGCTGGTTGATCAAGTGCTGTCGGCCTGCGGTGAAAAACCGACCGATGAAGCGGTGGCCGAAGCGCTCGGCACCATCGACAGAACGCTGGTGCAGGCGTTCGCCGAAGCCCTGGTGCGCCGCGACGCCAAGACGCTGCTTAGCCGCACCGAAGAAGTGTGGAACCGCGGGCTCGACTTACGCCGCGTGGCCGAAGAGCTCAGCTTTCAGTTGCGCCATCTTTTCGTGGCCAAGGCGACTGGCGCCGCTCCCACTGAATTGGGCGAGACCGACCGCGACGCGGTGTTGGCACTCTCGCGTGAAGCTGACGCAGCGCAACTGGCCCGCATGTTCGACGTGGTGCACCAAGCCGGTTGGGACATCGGCCGCGCGCCGCAACCTCGGCTCGCCTTCGAGATGACGCTGCTCAAAGCCGTCGAGCTGGCTCCGGCGGCGTCGATTCCCGATTTGATTACCAAAGTCGAACGGCTGATGGGCGGCGGGCAAGCCGAAGCGCCTCGGCCCAACGTGGGAGCGTCCGGAGGTCGCTCCCCGCCCTCGACCTTTCGCGCCTGAGCCGCCGCGGCTCGCGCCTGCTCCTCCTTCGAAACCGGCCCCGCCCGTCTCCACTTCTGCGGAGGCGGAAGCAGACACGCGTCTATTCGCGCCTGAAGGCAGTGCCGAAGGGTGTGCTTCGGGCGAGTGCTTGCCTGAAGAAGCGCCGGTGGCTGCGAAGCCTTCAGCACCTCCCGTGCCCAGCGCACCACCTGCTTCGTCGTCTGCCCCGATAAAAGCCGCCGCCACCGCCGCTGTGGCGCCGGCAGCCAGCTCGCACGACGCGCGTTGGCGAGAAGCCATTGAAGCGGTGAAAGCGTCGTCACCCCGCCACGGCAAGTCGCTCAGCTTCGGCCGGGTGATTGCGATGAGCGAAGGCGAAATTCGCTTGGGCTACCCGTCAGACGCCGCGTTTCACCGGGCGGCGATTTTCGGCAATTCGAAAGCCACGCTCGAGCAGACGCTCACCGCGCACTTTGGCCGGCCCTTCAAGCTGGTTGAAGAAAGCTCACCGCAGCTCATCGCCCAGGCGCCGAAGAGCGTGGCCGAGATCGTCGCCGGCGACCGCTTGGTGCGCGAAAAAGACATTGAAGCCAAGGTGAAAGAGCACCCCGCGGTGCGCTCGGTGCTGCGCCTGCTCGGAGGCTCGCTCGAGCACATTCAGGTGCTCGAACCGGCCCCCGCCTTGCCGCTTGACAGTGGCACGGGAGTGCCCGAGGAAGAGACGTAACCCCCGCACGTTTAGGAGCGCGAAACGCATGCCCGGCATCGACCTCAACCACTTCATCAAGCAAGCGAACAAGCTGACCGCGCAAATCGAAAAGCGCAAGGCGTCGCTCGCCGACGAGACGGTCGAAGGCAAAGCCGGTGACGGTTTGGTAGTGGCCACCGCCAACGGCGTGCAAGAGCTCAAGAGCCTCAAAATCGACCCCAAAGCCATTGACCCCAACGACACCGCGATGCTCGAAGACTTGGTGACGGCGGCGGTGAACGCGGCGTTGGCCGCCAGCCGCGACCACATGCAAAAAGAGCTGAGCAAAATTTCCAACGGCATTCCGATTCCCGGAGTGACCCGCTAAACGAAACCGGAAAACCGGTGTCAGACTTTACATATGGTCGTTCGCCCCGACCGAGACGGGGAAGCGCGAACGACCATATGTAAAGTCTGACACCAAGCTGACCCAGCTTAAGGCCCTTTCACCGTGACGCCCGACGCACTCAATCGATTGGTGGCACAACTCGCCAAGCTGCCGGGCATCGGCGAGAAAACAGCACAGCGTTTGGCGTTTCACGTGTTGCGTGCCCCCGCTGAATACGCGCGGGGGTTGTCGGCCGCGCTGCTTGACGTGGTTGACCACGTCTCGCTGTGCCCCAAGTGCTTTAGCCTCTGCGACAAAGCGCACCCCCAGTGCGGCTTCTGCAGCGATACCCGCCGCGACGACAAACTGCTCTGCGTGGTCGAAGGCATCGCCGATGAACTGGCCCTCGAGCGCACCCGCGAATTCAAGGGGCGCTACCACGTGTTGCACGGCGTGCTGTCTCCGCTCGAAGGCGTGGGGCCCGACCAACTGCGCATTCGCGAGTTGCTCACCCGCTTGCAAGACACCGACGTCGAAGAAGTCATTCTCGCCACCAACCCCGACGTCGAAGGCGAAGCGACAGCGCTGTACTTGACGCGACTGCTCAAGCCAATGGGCATCAAGGTAACACGCTTGGCCCAGGGCATACCGATGGGAGGCGATTTGGAATTCGCCGACCAGGCCACGCTGGCTCGCGCCTTGAGCGCCCGGCGCGATATTTAGCTACAACCAGCGCCGCACGCGCTCTTGGTACGCACGGTACGAACCGCCAAAATTGCGCACCAAATTGTCTTCTTCGTAGGGAATCACCTTCGCATTCAAAACCCACAGCGGCAAGGCGAGCAGCAACAGCGGCCACACGGCATTTATTATCAACGCCGCTCCCACGTAAGCAGCGGTGAAACCCAGGTACATCGGGTTTCGGGTGAAGCGAAAAGGCCCACTGGCCACCAGCACCCGCGCGTCGCGCGAGTGAGGCATCAAGGTGGTGCGGTGACGCAAAAACAGCAGCACCGCCGGAGCGATAAACACCAGCGCCAGCGCCACCAAACCCCAACCCACCGCTCGAGCAGTGCCGTGCAATGCGTCGGGCAACAATGGGTGAGGCGCCACCCACTTACCCAGCGACAGACCGGCCATGAACGAGGTGACGAACAACAAAGGCGGAGGAACCTGAAGCCACTGCGAGCGGCGAAGCGGCGCACCATCGACCTGAGGAGCACGCTCGCCCATGCCCGTGCTACCGCTTCACTTCGTATTGGAACGGCAGCGTCAACACCGCGGGCTGCTTCTCTTTCTGGCAGGGGAACACCATGCCTTTCACCACCCGCTCCATGCACTTGCCCACACCGGTGTTGCCAAGCTCGGGCTTGGCGCGCGAGACGCGGCCGTTGGGCGCAATGGTGAATTCAACCGACAGCTGACCTGCATTGGCTGGCAAGTCGTCTTTGTTGTCTTGAAAGCAGCGCTGCACCGCACCAAAGTGGTTGCGGGCCACCCCCAGAATAATGCGCTCTGTCAATGTCACACACGCCGGAACCGGCACCTCGACGCGCTTGCCGGCGTCAGTCGCTATGGCGCCGGCATCGACCGCGGCTTCAGGGCCGGCGTCGGGGGTGGCCACCACGGCGCCTGAATCGAACGACGTGTTCACCCCACCCGCGTCTTGCAGCTCGTTATTGCGCACCAACCCACCGACCCAAAATGCGCCCGCCATGGCCGCCGCCACCAACGCAGCGACAATGGCCATCAGCACCGCGCCCCGGCCTTTGCTGTCTTGACGCCCCGGCAGAGGTTTAGGCCCCAGCGCCGGGGTGCCCTGCTTCAAGCTTTGCGGCACCACTCCGGCCTGGGTGTGGTCGGGGTCGGTTTTCGGCGACAACGGGTTAGAAAAACCCGGCACATCGACGCCCTTCGCTGCCAGCTCGTTCAGGCTTTCGATGCGTGTCTTCGACGCCAACCGCTCAGGCCCAAAGAAGCTGGCCATGAACGACGACAAGGTAGCGCCGCCTGAACCTGACGTGGTGGCCGCCAAGAAGCGCTCGAGGTCAGCCGCCATTTCTTCGGCCGTCTGGTAACGGTCTTCAGGGTGGTGCGACATCGCCTTGAGGGCGATTTGCTCGAGCTCGACAGGCAAGTCGGGGCGCACCGCGCGCGGCACTTTGAAATCGCAGCGCAGCACCGCGTTCAAAATGGCCAAGTCGCTGTCACGAGCGAACGGCCGGGTGTTGGTCAGCGCTTCGTACATGCTGACGCCCAACGAAAAAATGTCGGCCCGTCGGTCGACCGCCCCCGAGCTCGCTTGCTCGGGAGACATGTACATGTACTTGCCCTTCACCACACCTGCAGTGGTGTTGGTGACGCGCGACTCGGCCTTGGCGATGCCGAAGTCGAGCACCTTCACCTGGCCGGTGTAGCTGACGAAAATATTCGAAGGCGAAATGTCGCGGTGAACGATGTTCAGCGGCTTGCCCTTGGCGTCAGTGAATTCGTGCGCGTAATGCAGCCCGCGCGCGGCTTCGGCAATGACGCGCAGGCTCACGTGGTACGGCACGTACTCGCGGCGCCGGGCCGAGGTGCGCAGCACCGTCGAAAAGTCTTCGCCGGGCAGGTATTCCATGCTGATGAAGTAGCAACCGTCTGCGAAACCCAAGTCGTTGATTTGAACGATGTTGGGGTGCGCCAGGCGCGACGCCAAGCGGGCTTCGTCGAGAAACATGCTCACGAAGTCAGGCACGTTCGACAAGTGCTGCAGCATGCGCTTGATGACCACGTTGCGCTCGAAGCCTTCGACGCCCATTTGCTTGGCGAGAAAGATTTCGGCCATGCCGCCTTCGGCCAGCTTGCGTACCAAGAAGTACGCACCGAAAGGTCTGACCGCGACTTGCCCCACTGGCTCCCGTGGAGGGAAGTCGCCGCCAGAAGAACCTGTGGTCATCAATTCCCTCGGCGAACCGTTCGTACGGTGATGGACTCTGCGGCTCCTTGAAAGAGCCTGAAGACCAATACACCACGGCCGACGGGGGCTGCCACAGTATCGAAACGAGATTTTTCGCCCAGCTCGATGGTTTTTCCGTTGAGCACCACCCGGCTGCCTATTGGCGCCACGCCTTTTACCGGCACGCTGCGGCCGCCGGCGGCTCCATTTTGAGGCGTGGTGATGAGCAGGCGAAGCACCGCGTTGTCGTAAACGATTTGCAGCTTATTCATGCGCCCCCCGCGCAGCGCTTCATTGTTTTTACCCAGCGGAGTGACTGACCACACATAGCTGCCTTCGCCCAGCGCTCCTTCAGGCAACACCACTTGCTCGTCTTTCGACAGCCGTTCTACCAGTGGAGAGCCAAGCTGCCCTTCTTTGTAAACCGACAACCGGTATTGGCCGGCTTCGGTGTCAGGGTCGTAAGTGAAGGTCACTGAAGGCGGCTTGTCTTGAAAAAAAATGGTGGTCTTCTCAGAGCCGTCGCTCACCACGTTGCGCTGACGCTCTAAGTCGGTGCGGCGAATTTCGGGAGAAAAACTGGCGCTGCCCGAATCAACCGGGTTGCCCGCCTCGTCTTCGATTTTCCAAAACAGCGCGCCTTTGGCCGGTGCGTCGACGTTCACATAGCGTTGGTGAACGATGCCCTGCAAAAGCGGCGCGGTCAGCCCCGGCTCTTGCGAAACAGTGACTTGATAGGCCTTGTCTTGCCCTTCCCACGTGAGCGCCACCCGAGGTACCCCAGGGTGAAAGACGCGCAGCCCCTGCTTCGAGGGCAAGGTCACCACTTCACGTAGCGCGTCATCGACTTTCACGCCGTCAGGGGTGATTTGCGCCACCTTGCCGCCGGGAACTTCGGCCGCCGGCGCACCCGGCCGCTCGATGCGAATGTCTCCCGCGAGAGCGTTGAGCTCGAAACCGTTGCGCGTCTTCACGATGGTGAGCTGACCGCCCAAGTCACTCACCAGCACCACGTCGCCCACTTTGAGCCGGCTTTTTTTCTTCATCGGCAGCACCGCCGACAACTCGCCCTTCTTCAAGTCAACCTCGGTGTCTTCACGGGTCTTCGAAACCAGCGCCTCACCGATGACGGCTTCACCGTCGCGGCTGAGCCCAAACGTCGAGCCCGCCCCTTCGGCGTCGATGGCGGCGCGGCCGCCGCGCACCCGCACGCCGTCGCCACTGTCGACCGGAGCGGGGCTCTTGGCTGCAACCGGCGACCAGTTTTTGGCACCGTTCTTCTTCACTTCGGTGCGGCCGCGCAGGGCCGACACCTTCAGCTCGGCGGGGGTGAGCGCCTTCTCTTTGGGAAAACCCAGCGCGTCGAGCTCTACCGTTTCGGTGACCGTGACGGCTTTGCCGTTGCGTGAAATCCACTGAATCGAGCCCACCTTCACTCCCACCGTGGCCCCGTTGAGCGTCACTTCGACAGTCACGTCTTCACCGCTCAGCCGGGTAAGGCCGAAGGGCGTCAAAATCGACAGCGTCACCGCCCCGTCGGGCACGCTGGTGCCTTCGAGACGCGAAATCACCAACCCGCGCGCCACGTTGAGCACCAGACCTTCGTTGGTTTCGTCGAGCACGAAACGGGCGTTGGCGCTGATTTCGATTTCACGCCCCATGGCGAGCCGTACCGTCGCCGACCCGTTCTCGCCAGTCTCGAGGGCGTCGCCGAGAAAAAACGGAGCCGGCTTGGCGTCAAAGCGCTGCCCCTGGTGCTCATAGAAGACCTGCCCATCGACGCGCACCACGTGCGCCGCGGCCGTCGGTGAAGGCGCGATTTTGCCGCCCGCGTCGAGCCGGTGCTCGATGTCAGGGCAGCCCGCGGCCATCACCACCACCGTCAGGGCCAGCCCACGTTGAAAGAGTGCTTTCGACGTCACCGGGCTCACTTGGGGTGCAAGTCGACGTTGAAGATGGCTTGGTCACCATCTTTCACCGTCACGTTTTTTATTTGGGTGACGTAGCCCGGCGCCGAAATGGTGACGGTGTACGTGCCGCCTTCGAGACGAAAGGCAAAGGCGCCTTGCGCGGTGGCTTTGGTGCGAATTTTCGCTTGGGGTATGGCGAGGTCAGCCGCAATGGGCTTGCCCCCCTTGGTGCTGCGCACCAGACCGGTAATCGTCGCCGGTACCCGCTTTTTCACCGGCAGCAGCGCCACCTTGACGTCACTGGTACGGCCCGCCGCCACCGAGGCCGCTTCTTCACCCGGTTGATAACCATCGAGTGTCACCGAGAGCGACGCGGGGCCCGGCTTCACGTCTTTCACCAACGCTTGGCCTTGCGCGTCGGTGGTCACCGTTTGCGCGCCATTCACCACCACCACTGCGCCCGGCAGTGGCGTCTGGGTCTCTTTTTCGGCCACCGTCACTGACAGCGTGCCCACGTGGGGAGCCTCTTTCTTGAGCAACACCTCGAGCACCGTTTGCGAGCCCACCCGCGCGGTGCCTTCTTGCTGGCCAGGCACGTAGCCACCGAGCGAAGCCTTGGCGACCAGGGTGCTGTTGCCCAAGTCACTCAACCGGCCTCGGCCCTCGCCATCGAGCGTGAGCGGCTGGGCGCGCCCGTCGATTTCCAACGTCAGCGCGGCGGCCGGCAACGGCCCCCGGGTGTCAGCGTCAATCACTCGCACCAACACCGACGCGTACGGCTTGCGCGGCTCTTCACGCCATTGAAAATCGAGGCCGCCACCGAAGCGAATCACCTGCTGGCTTGCTTCGAGCGCAGGGTCGGCCGCCACGCTCAAGGTATCGCGCAAAAAATAGCCATCGACGACGCCACCGAAATTCAAGGTGCCTTGGCTGAACAGGGGAAAACGCACCGCGCCTCCGACCGCGAAACCAGAAGAACGCGCCGGCCGGCTGTCGCCTCCCATGGTGGCCAGGGCAATCGGCACTTCTCCGCGCGCTTCGATGGTGACGGGCCCCGCGTCGACGGCCACGCGGCCCGCCAATAGTACAGCGTGCCGTGCCCCAGCGGTGAGCACAGGGCTGGGCGTGAGTGTGCTGGTGAAAGTAGGCAGCTGATGAAAGGCATAGCCGACCTGCGGCTCGAGGCGCAGGGGGCCGAAAGTCCACCGGGCGGCGGCGGCGGCGTGAAAGCGCAACAGCGCTCCGGCGGTGACTCGGTTCATTTGATCGTACAGCCCGAACCCTTCACGTTGAAGCTGGAGCACGCCACCTACGTGGCCGCGCCCGAAAATCGAAGCGCCCAGCGCCAAATCATTGGGGGTGAGGCCAAAATAGCTCATGCCGGGCCCGGTGTCGGCTTGAGAACCCGAACGCAGGGCCGCTCCGTAGCGCAAGCGAAGGCCCCACAGCTCGCCGACAGGGTCGTCAGTCGGGCTTTCGGCCGTTACCTCGGGTTGCGCCAGTGCAGCCTGTGCCGTCAACAACGTCACGCAGCTGACCATGCGAAATAGGTAAAAAGAGCCTTTGAGCACCGTGCCGGCAATTATAGGGACGCCGGCACAAGTAACCCAAAAAGCTTTTGCGCTCACACAAACAAAAGGCTTTGGCCTAGGTTTGAAGTGAATCGCGACTCATTTCGTGAAAGGTACTTACGGCTCTGCTAGGAACCCTAAGCTTCAGCGTGAAGGGGGCTGCTTAAAAACCCATGGCCGCAAACTTGGTGATGTACGAAGAGGAATTCCACCGAATCAACGCGGTGTGTGATCGCTTGACCAAAGACGCCAACGCCAAGGTGGTGTTTTTGGTCGACCGCAACGGTCAATTAATTTCTGCTGCGGGTCACACCCAAAACGTCGACACCACTTCGCTTGCGTCATTGACCGCCGGCAACGTGGCGGCGATGAGCGGCATGGCCAAGTTGATCGGCGAGAACGAGTTTCCCCAACAATTTTTGAAAGGCACGACGTATTCACTGTGCCTGACGCTGATCGGGGGGCGGGTCGTCTTGGTGGTGATTTACGACAATCGCACTTCTGAAGGCTTGGTGCGGTTGCGGCTGCAAAAAGCCTCCGCTGATTTGCAGCACGTCTTCGATGCCTTAGCCCAGCGCGCCACGGTTCCGGGAGCAGGTTCGCCCTTTGCCGAAATCTCCGATAGCGATATCGATAACCTTTTCTCAGAGTAACTAAAGCTTCGTCATGTCCTTCATCAATTACTCAAGCCGCGAGATCAACTGCAAGATCGTCTATTACGGCCCGGGACTATGCGGGAAGACGACGAACTTGCAGTACATCTACAACAAGACCAACCCCGAAACGAAGGGCAAGCTGATCTCGCTCTCTACCGAGACCGACCGCACGCTTTTCTTCGACTTCTTGCCCCTGTCGCTGGGTGAGATTCGCGGCTTCAAAACCCGCTTTCACCTCTACACCGTGCCAGGTCAGGTCTTTTACGACGCGTCACGCAAGCTCATTTTGAAAGGCGTCGATGGCGTGGTCTTCGTCGCCGACAGCCAAATGGAGCGCATGGAGGCGAACATCGAGTCGATGGACAACCTGCGCATCAATTTGCACGAGCAGGGCTACGATTTGAACAAGGTTCCCTTCGTTATTCAGTACAACAAACGCGACTTACCCAACGCCGTCTCGGTAGAAGAGCTGCGCAACGTGCTCAACCCGCGCAACATTCCCGACTGGCAAGCGGTGGCTCCCACGGGCGTGGGAGTGTTCGACACCTTGAAGGCCGTGGCCAAGCTGGTGCTGACCGAGCTCAAGAAAGGCGGCCAATAAGTGGTTAAGTCGACTTGTTTGTTTCTCATGGCGGCGGTGGTGGCCGCCTCTTCAGCCCTGGCCCAAGACGCGGCTCCCGCCCCAGCCCCCGCGGCCGCGCCACCCGCACCGGCGCAACCCCAAGCCCAGACTGCTGACGAAGCCTTCGCCACCCGGGTGAAGACGCTCGAAGAGCAGGTCATTGACCTGAAAGAAAAAATCTTTCGCACCAAGGCCCGTTTGCAGCTGCTACAAGAAACAGTGCTCGGTGGTGACTTGTCGACCGGCGCCCGGGCGGTGATTTTTCACCGCAACGAAATGGGCTCTTCATTCGTGCTCGAGTCAATTGCCTACGCGCTCGACGGCGCGCCGATTAAAACGATGGTCGACACCAACGGTGAGCTCGACAAAGCCGAAGAGTTCGAAGTGTTTAACGGCCGCATCGTGCCGGGCAACCACACCATCGCCGTGCGCATGGTCTACCGCGGGCACGGCTTCGGCGTGTTCAGCTACATGGAAGGGTACAAGGTCAAGCTGCAGTCGAACCAAACCTTCAATGCCGAGGGAGGCAAGGTCACCACGGTGAAAGTCGTCGGCTACGAAAAAGGCGGCATCACCGCGAACATGAACGACAAGGCCGGCATTCGTTACGACATCACCACCACCAAAGACGCGGCGCTCAATCAGGCGAAAGAAAACCAGGCCGCGCCAGCTCCCGCAGCCAAGCCTTAACCGCTGTCGTTTTTTGCCTCTTTGAAGAAGAAGGTCATGGCCAAGAGATACGCTCAGGCATGGTCGAACGCGCTGGCGGCCCTCGCGCTGTCATTGAGCGCCCCCTCGCTGGCTGACCCGGCCGGCGATTTAGAAGCCATCAGCGCGCAGGTCAAAAATGCGCGTGACAACATTCAAA
Source organism: Myxococcaceae bacterium (assembly GCA_019694575.1). Lineage (GTDB taxonomy): Bacteria > Myxococcota > Myxococcia > Myxococcales > Myxococcaceae > JAIBBR01. The sequence continues at coordinate 20,561 of JAIBBR010000016.1, read as the reverse complement.
TCGTCGAGCGCCAGTACTCACAGCGCGACGAGCCCACCGACGAAGCGGCGCGCGCAGCCCGTTTTTCTGACGGCGAAATTCAGTACCTGCTGGGTGATTATTCGACAGCCTCGGTGCTCTTTTACGACCTGGTGGCGAACAAAGATTTTCAGGCCAATGCACGCTACGCCGACGCGCTGTTTTACCTGGCCGACGCGCTCTACCAGCAGAAGAACTTTCTCGGCAGCCGGCTCTACTTGCGGCAGCTGCTCAACTTGCGCGCTGGCCACTACAAAGAGGCGCTGGCGCGCTACCTCGAAATCGCCGGGCGTCTCAACGAGTTCGCCGGCATTGAAGACTATGTGACGCAAGCCCGTGGCCTGACGGGCGGCAACCTGCCTCCCGAGCTTTCGTACGTGTACGCCAAGTGGCTCTTTCGCCGCGAAGACTTGACGCCCGAAGACCGCATCGCCCGCGCCCAGACGATTTTCAATTCACTCGCCGCCGCAGGAGGAAACTTCTCACTCGCCTCCGCTTACTTCGTGGGCGTGGGCTACGTGAAGCTGAAGAAGCTCGACGAAGCCATCAACGCGTTCAGGGGCATTACCACCCGGCCAGCGCGTGACGAGCGCGAGAACCAAGTGAAGGAGCTGGCGTGGCTCAGCTTGGGGCGCGTGCAGTTCGAGCTCGGCCAATTCGACGAAGCAATTTTGTCGTATCGCGAAATTACGCCCGAGCCGCGAAACCCCAACTACCCTGACTCGCTCTACGAAACGGCGTGGGCCCAGATTCGCAAAAAAGACTACGTGCGCGCACGCAACGCCACCGAGCTGCTCAAGTTGGTGGCCGAAGGCACGGTGCTCGAGCCCGAAGCCGACATTCTTGCCGGCACGCTGCAGCTCAAGCTGCAAAAGTACGACGAGGCCTATGACGAGTACGAGCGCGTGGCCAACAAGTACAGCGCGGTGTACGACGAAATCGACGCGCTGTTGACCACCGAGCAAGACCCGGTGCTCTTCTTCGACAGCCTGCTGGCAAAAAATGACCGCAACCTCGACGTGACGGCGCTGTTGCCTCCGGTGGCGCTCAAGTGGGCCACCACCCGCCGCGAAGTCAGCGACGCGGTCGAAATCGTCGGAGCCATTGAAGCAGGCAAGCATGGCGCCGAAGAGGCCAACACCATTGCCGGGCGCATTTTGAAGGCGCTCGACGAGCGCGGCCTTGAAACTTTTCCTGTGATGCAAGAAGGCTATGTTCGCGCCGACGCGGTGGAAACTTCGGTCACCCGCGCTCAAGAAAGCCTCACCACCATCGAAGGTGAGCTGGTGAAACCATTCTTGAATGACAAGCAACGCGCCGACTTGGCCGAAGCCGAAAAAACGGTCACCGCGCTCAAGGCCCGGGTCGACACCCTGCCTGCCACCGAAGACGAATTGAAGGCGCGTAAGGCGCGCATTCAGGCCAAGGTCGACGCGCTCGATCGCGAGGCATATAAAATTTCGATTCAGATTCAGTCGAACTACGCACAGCTGACGGCGATTTCGAAGTACGTCGACGACACCCGCCCCACGCGCAAAACGGCCCCCGAAGACGAGAAAGCGTTTCTCGAAAAAGTGATGAGCGAACGCCGTGGGCTCGACGAGCTGCTTGCCGAAGTGCAGGCCGTGCGCCAACAGTTCGCCGACGAGCGCAACAACGCCGAGAACGCGGTGTCTGGCGACGACAAGCTGCGCGCCGAGTACGTCAACGCGCTCGAAGTGCAGCGCCTTTTGTACCAACAGGCGCGGGGTGCAGCGCCAGCCGATACCCAGAAGTTGCTGTTGCGCGCCGACGTGATTCGCACCGACGCCTCGGCCGTACGCGAGCGCGTCAACCAGGCCAAAATCACTCTGCGTGACCGGGTGGCCCGCCGCTCAGAGCGGCTGCGCGAAATGGTGCTGGCCGAACAGACGTTGATTGCGGGTTACCAAAAAGAAGTGGCTTCGGTGGCGAACAACGCCCGCTACCTGGTGGGCCGCATCGCCTTTGAAAGCTTTCGCCGGGTGCGCCAAAGCTTTTACGATTTAATGCTCAAGGCGAACGTAGGCTTGGTCGACGTGGCGTTCACCCGCAAGCAAGACGTCACCTTTGCCATTCAGAAATTGGCCACCGAAAAAGACCGTGAGCTGAGGCAGCTCGATGAGGAATTCAAAGAAGTCTTGAAGGACGTCGAATGAGCTTGAAGCGCGCCGTCACTCTCGCAGTGCTCTCTTCGCACGTCGCGTGGGCCCAAGCGGTGCCCAACGCGCCTGCGGCTCCCGCCAAGACAACCAAGAAGGGCAAGGCCGCGCAAACACCTGCCGCCGATGCACCCAAAGGCCCCGGCGCAGTGCCTTCGCCTTCAGGCCAGCCGGCGGCGAAAGAAGAAGAGAAAAAAGACGTGGGGCCAGCCACCGCCCCCAAGACGCGCTACTTCGAGGGCATGGGCCGCACGCCCGAAGAAGTGAAAATGCTCGAAGAGCTGACGAGCGCGCTCAAAGAATACGAAGACGAATCGCGCGAGTTCAAACGCGAAGTGCAGCTGCTCGTCGAAAAGAAATACGAAGAGAAGCGTAACTTTCTCGCCAACAACTACGAGAAGCAGATTCGCGACATGGAGGTGCAAGAGCGTAAAGAGCGCCTCGACGCCATCGCGCGTTTCGAAGAGTTTCTCACCCGCTTTCCCAATGAGCCCAAGCACACACCCGACGTGATGTTTCGCTTGGCCGAGCTCTATTACGAGCGTTCGAGCGATGATCACCTGGTGGCCATGCGCGAATGGGAAGAAGGGGTAAAGAAGCTCGACCCCGAGAAGAACCCCACCCCGCCGCCCGAGCCGAAAGTCGACTTCAGCAAGTCGATTGCGCTCTACCAAAAGCTGATTACGCAGTTTCCCGACTACAAGCTGAACGACGCCTCGTATTACCTGCTCGGCTACTGCCAAGAGAAGCAGGAAGAATTCGAGAAGGGCCGCGTCTCATACCAAGCGCTGATTGCGAAATACCCGAAGTCGAAGTTCTCGACAGAAGCGTGGGTGCGCATCGGCGAATACTACTTCGACGCATACCAAGTCGACCGGGCGCTCGAGTTGGCGGCCGAAGCTTACGAGCACGCTGTCGAAGACAAAGACCACCCGCTCTACGACAAGGCGCTCTACAAGCTCGGGTGGACCTATTACCGAATGGACCGGTTCGACGACGCCGTCGATCGTTTCTTGGCGCTGACCGACTATTACCAGGCAAAGGCGAAAGAAAAGGGCGACGAAGAAGTGGGCGGCGACCTGCGGGCCGAAGCGCTGCAGTACACCGCCATTAGCTTCGTCGACGAGAAGTGGGGCTCTATCGCCAAGGCCCAAGAAAAATTTCAGAAGCTGGGCGGCCGCCCCTACGAAGCCGAAATTTACCGGCGCATGGCCGATGTGTACTTCGACCAAACCAAGCACCCCGAAGCCATCGAGGCATACCGGCTGGTGCTGCAGAAAGACCCGCTCACCCGCGACGCTCCGCAAATTCAACAGCGCATCGTGCAGGCGTATGAGCGAGACCGGCGGCTCGAAGAAGCGTTCGCCGAATCTTCGAAGCTGTCCACCATGTTTGGGCCCGGCACTCCCTGGCACGAGAAGTGGAAACGAGACCCCGACCTGATTACCGCGGCGGGAGAGCTGGCTGAAAAGAGCCTCTATTCGTCGGCGATTTACCACCACCAGCAAGCGCTCGTTTACAAGAAAGACGGCAAGCTCGAGCTGGCGAAGACCACCTTCGAGACCGCGGCCAAGGCCTATGGTGCTTATTTGGAGCGCTTCCCCCGCAGCAAGAACGCGTACGAGATGCAGTTCTATTACGCCGAATGTCTCTACAACTCGTTTCAGTTCGCCAAGGCCGCCAAAGAGTACACGTCGGTGCGCGACTCGTCGCAAGACGTGAAGTACCTGCAAGACGCGTCGTTTTCGGCGGTGCTTTCGTGGCAAAAGCAGCTCGAGCTCGACATTCGCAACAAGCTGGTACCCGAGCTGAAAGTGCTCAAAAGTACCGACCGCAAAGACGGCGAAAAAATTGTCGCCACCCCGCTGTCAGCCACCGAAAAAGAATTGGTCACCGCTTCTGACGCGTACATCGTCAAGGGCAAAAAGGGCGACGAGAAGATGCCGGGCATCGCCTACAAGGCGGCCGAGCTCTATTACATGCACAATGACTTCAACGAGGCGCGCCGACGCTTCGAAGAAATCGTGGTGCTTTACCCGAAGGCCGAAGTGGCCAAGTACGCCACCAACCTGATTATCGAGACCTACCTGGTCGACAAGAACTGGGCGAAGGTTGAAGAAGTGTCGGCGCGTTTGGCGGCGAACAAAGACGTCATCGACCCCAAGAGCGAGCTCTACAAAGACTTGGTCAAGTTCAAGCTGGCCGGCCGCTTCAAGTTGGCCGACGAGCTGATGAGCAAGGGCGATTACGAGCAAGCCGCGCAGAAATACATTCAGCTCGTCGACGAAGAACCGAAGCACGAGTTCGCCGACAAGGCGCTCAACAATGCCGCCGTTTGTTACGAAAATGCTCGTCGCTTTGATTCAGCGCTCAAGCTTTACGAGCGCATTTTCCGCGAGTACCCGAACAGTAAGCTGGCCGACGCGGCGATGTTTCGCGTCGCGGTGAACGCCGAGAACAGCTACGACTTCGACAAAGCCGTCGAGAGCTACCAGAAGCTGGTGAAAGACTACCCGGCTTCGAAAGACCGTGAAGCCGCGCTCTTCAATACCGCCCGCCTGCTCGAAGGTCTGCAGCGCTACAACGACGCGGCGAGCGCGTACTTGCGTTATGCCGACCTGTACCCGAATTCAGAAGACGCGCCCAAAAACCAGTTCCGCGCCGCGCTGATTTACGAAAAGCAAAACGACTACAACAAGGCGATTGGCGCCTTGAACGAATTTGTGCAGAAATTTTCGAAGCAGCCCGCGCAGGCCGAATTAATTATCGACGCCAAGAAGCGCATCGGTGATGACTTCGCCAAGCTCGGTAAAGAGAGCGAAGCGCGCAAAGCGTACCAAGCCGCCGCCGACGACTTTGACCGCCGTGGGTTGAAGGCTGAAACCAGCCCGCTCGCTGCTGAGGCCGCGGCGTACTGCCGCTTCGAGTTGGCCGAATATGTGTTCAAAGAATTCGAGCGTCTCAAAATCGGCGGGTCGGGCAAAAAGCTCGCTGACAGCTTCACCGCCAAGAAAAATTACCTCAAAAAGGTGAACGACATTTACGGCGAGGTCTTCAAGTACAAGCGCTTAGAGTGGACTTTGGCGGCGCTGTACCGCCGCGGCTTCGCCCTCGAGCGTTTCGCGCAAACCATTGTCGAGACGCCCATTCCTCCTGAAGTGAAGCGGCTGGGTGAAGACGCGGTCGTGACATACCAAGACGCTTTGGCGCAGCAGACCGTGGCGCTCGAAGACAAGGCCGTCGAAAACTACGCCGCCACGCTCGCCGAGGCGCGCAAGAACCGCATCTCCAACGAGTGGACCAAGAAGACCCTCGAGTCGCTCAACCGTTTTCGCCCCAAAGAATACCCAGTGCTCAAAGAGCCGAAGGGCCAATTCTCGGCTGACGCGCAATACACTGAAGGCGTGGTGGGCAGCCTCGACGGGCCCGCCAAACCCGCCGCTTCACCGCAGAAGCTAAAGGGAGACGACAAATGAAACGCCTTGTCGCCTCAGCGGTACTGGCGTTTTCGTTCGGTTGCGCCACGCAAGAAAGCGCCACCAAGAACAGCGCCACGGCCACCGGCGCTACGCCTGAGGTGCCGTACACGCCCAAGACGGTGGTGCAGACCAACCCGTCCGCGCAGGGCCAAGCGTCGCCACCCAGTGCAGAAGCCGCCGCGCCGCAACCGGCGCCCGCCCCTGCCCCACCGCCTGAAGTACCGAAATATGTGTACAGTGCGTCGGCCCAGTCGGCCTTTCAACGCGGCGTCGAAGCGGCTTCTCGGGGAGACGTCGCCGCGGCGCAAAAAGCTTTCGAAGAAGCGGCCGACGCCGACGCCAAGGCCGACTACGCGTGGACCAACCTGGGCATGGTGCGCGAGCGCCAAGGCGACGACAGCGGCGCCGAAAAAGCGTACCGCAAGGCCATCAGTCTTAAGCCCGACCAAGACATGGCGTGGGACTCTCTGGCCCGTCTGTACTGCCGCACCCGCCGCTGCCCGCAGATTGAGAGCGAGGTGCGCAACAAGATTGCCGAGATGCCCGCTTCGCTCGGGCTGCGCAACGCGCTGGTGTACACGCTGTCGGCGCAGGCCAAGTATGACGCCGCAGCCACCGAAGCCAAGAAGGTGCTCAAGGCCGACGAGCGCAACGTGCGCGCCATGCAATTGCTTGCCAAGGTGTACGCCCGTGAAGGCAAGCACGAGCTGGCGAAAATGGTGCTCGAGAACGCGCGCGCCGTCGACGGCTCGAACGCGGGAGTGCACAACGCGCTCGGGTTGACGTACCTGGCGCTCAAGCAAAAGCCGCAGGCGCTCGAATCATTCAAACAAGCCGTCACCTTGCGCCCCGACTTTGCCGAAGCCAAGAACAACTACGGTGTCATGCTCAATGAAGCACAAGACTACGACGCAGCAGTAAAAGAGCTCGAGGGCGCGGTTACCAGCGCGCCTGACTTCACTGCGGCACGCATGAATTTGGGCAACGCTTACCGGGGCAAGCAAGACTTCAGCAAGGCGATGACGCAGTACAAAGAAGTCATGCGGTTATCGCCCGGCAATGCCGACCCTTATTTCAACTTGGCCATTCTGCACCTCGACTCCGAGATTCCCGGCATGGACACCACCGAGCGGCTCAAGACGTCGCTCAGTTACTTCGCCCAGTACCAAGACAAGGGCGGCAAAGACGACCGGGTCGAGCAATACGTTAAAGACGCGAACAAAGGCATCGAGAAAGAAGAACGCCGCAAAGAGCGCGAGAAGCGTGACGCGTTGAAGAAGGCCGAGAAAGCTGAAAAAGACAAGAAGGCCGAAGCCGACAAAGCAGCCAACGCGCAGAAGGCGGCTGACGACCAAGCGGCTGAAGAAAAGAAGAAGGCCGAAGAGGCGAAGAAAAAAGCCGCCGCTGACGCCAAGAAGAAGCCCGGTGCGAAGTTGTCTGACGACTCCGCCCCAGCTCCGGCCACCAAGGGTAAGCTGTCGGACAACGATAAGTAGCCAGCGAAGGGTGAAGAGACACCATGGTTCGATGCTTATGCGCAGTGCTGGTGATGCTCTCGGCGGGCGCCCTCGCCCAAGACGCTTCGGGCGCACCCAAGAAAAAGAAAGTCATTCGCCTCGACGCCATTACCGTCGAAGGCCGCATTCAGAAACCGCAGGCGTTTTACATTCTTCAGCGTTCGAATTTGAACTTTGACGAGCTGTCGCGGGCAGAGAGCTTTTTGCCCAAGGTCGAAAAAAGCATCGAAAAAGACGCTTTCTGATCCATCAGCATTCTTGAGCAGCTGCTCATCGCGGGCTAAGTCTTACGTCGTCCTCAATGGTTAAGCGCTTTTGCCTGTACGGGAACTTCGGCGCACGGGTTATGGTCTAAGGAAAGACATGGCAACCGCCACCACCGGCAAAGTTCTTCGTGTGGCCCTCATTCAGGGCAACAAGATTACCGAAGACCGCCCGCTCAAACGGCGCGGTCCAGTGACCATTGGGCAAGATTCGCGCAACACCTTCATCGTTCCGGTCAGCAACCTGCCCACCACCTTCACGCTCTTCGAGTACGTGAAAGACCAGTACGCCCTCGTCTTTACCGAGACGATGGACGGCAAGGTCAAAGTGGGCGACGCCGACTTGTCGTTTCAGGCGCTGCGTGAACAGGGCATGGCCAAGAAGCGCGGCAACGTTTACGTGCTGCCGCTCAACGACACCTCCAAAGGCCGCGTCGCGGTCGGTGAAGTGTCGATTCTCTTTCAATTCGTCACGCCTCCGCCCGAGCCGCCCAAGGCAGAGCTGCCGCCCAACATCAAGGGCTCGTTCTTCTCGGGGTTAGACCAGCTGTTCTTCATCGTGCTCGCCTCGTCAGTGTTTTTGCACATGACGGGCGCCACGGTGCTCGCCTGCCAGCCATTGCCTCCCGAGCGTGAGCTGACGCTCGAAGACTTGGTGCAAGACCGCTTCGCCAAGGCGCTGATTCCGGTCGAAATCAAGAAGCCCGAGAAGAAGGTCGAAAAGGGCTCTGACAAAGAAGAGAAGAAAGAAGAAAAGAAGACTGACGAGAAGAAAGAAGCGTCAGAGAAGCCGGTCGCGGCGGCACCTTCGAAAGAAGAAATGAAGGCCAAGGTCGCTTCGAAGGGTCTGCTCAAAATTTTGGGCACCGCGGGCGCTGGAGGCGGCGCTTTCGAAGACGTGCTCGGAGGTTCAACGGGCGGTGCAGACATCGCCAATGCGTTGAGCGGCGCTTCAGGCGTCGGCGTAGCCACCTCTGACGCGGTGGCGGGCGGTCAAAAAGGCGGCGCAGCGGGTTCGGCAGCCACCATCGGCGACTTGGGCACCTCGGGTGGCGGTAACGTCAACCTGGGCAGCAAGGGCGACGCGCAAATTCGGGGTCGCGTGCAAGACGCCGCGCCCGACGTCGAAAGCTCTGACGTCGACCGTGAAGCGCTCGCGCGTTACGTGAAGCAGCGCAAGGCCGCCATCACCGGCTGCTACGAAAAAGAGTTGAAGCGCAACCCCAGCCTGAAAGGCAAAGTGGTGGTGCGTTTCACCATCGGCACCAATGGCCGGGTGACTGAAATCGACATTGAAGAGAACACGCTGGGCAACGAAGCGGTGGGCAGCTGCATTCGCTCGGTGATTCGCGGCTGGGTGTTCCCCTTCAAGCCAGACTCTGAAGCGACAGTGGCGTACCCGTTCGTCTTCTCACCCGCGTCTTGAGCCATGGGCTCTGCTGAGCCACCGCTCAACGGGCCAATCAACGTCACCTACCCGATGGCCTTCGCCAACGGGACCGATGGCGGGTGAGCATCAAAAGCGCTGATCAATTCGAAACACCGTGGCAAACTGCGGCTCGCCATGATGCAGAAACGCCTGAGTGAAGTGCGCTCGCTCATCGCTTCAGAAGATTTTCAACAATGGTGGCAGCAGTGGCTCAATGGGCGCAACGCGCTCGCCGAGGCCGAAGCCAAATATGACGAATTGCTCGCACAGAGCACCTTGATGGAATTTCGCGCCGAGCTGACGCAGAAAAACGCCATCGACATGCTCTACCGCGCGGGCGAAGCCGAAGACGCCGCGGCTACCATGCTGGTCGAAGCCGACGAGCTCGAGAATCGCAGCTTTCGTGGCGTCTCTGACTTCGAAGAGCAACGCTACAAAGTGTCAGAGCTCTGGTACCGCCTGGGCGCGGTCGAAAAAGAGCGCGACGAGGCGATTGAAGACAAGTGGCCCACCGAGCCGCTGCAAGACATCGAGCGCGCGCACCGCATGGCCGCGAATGAATACGAACGCGAAATGGCGCGCAAAGCTCGCCTGTGGGACGAAGTCGAAAGGCTGTGGGCCAAGAGCGCCGAGGTGAGCCTCTTGGTGGCTGAAAAGCGCACCCAAAGCCGCAAGGGCCGCAAAGAAGCTGAGAGTTTGTTCGGCTTGGCAGCAGACCGAAAGAGGCGCTCTAAAGACTTGCGCGCTGAAGTCGAGCGTGTTGGCAAAGCGCTCGAAGACGCGCGCACCGCTCAAGCCACCTGGCTGCACGTGGCGAAAGAGCGGTTTGGCTGCATGCCAGGCAGCGACTTTTTGTACTTTCGGCAGAAAGACGACCACAAGTTGGCGCACGTCATTTCGTTGGTTGACGACGCCGAGAATTACAACCTCGAGGTAAGACCGCTGGCGGTGTACATGGTCGATAGGCAACGAGGTGTTTCTTTCTTAGAACCCGCGCGCGCGCACGTTCCACCTCCCGAAGAGGGTGATCAACGCTTCGAAGAATATTTCTTGAAGGGCCGCAAAGGTCATTCGGCACCAGACGCCACGGTCCACTGACGAGGGGGAAAACCAAATGGACAAGCTGCCAATTCTGTCGCGCTCTCCCCTGTTCGAAATGCTTTCGAACCAGGAGCTTGAATATGTGACCGATTTGACGCGCCCCAAGCGTTTCTCGTCAGGTCAAGTGGTGTTCGAAGAAGGCGAGCTGGGCGACAGCCTGTACGTCATCGCGTTGGGCGAAGTCGAAGTGGTGCGCAAAGACGCCGGTGGCGCGCTCAAGGTGATTGCCGTGCTCGGGCCCAACGCGTTTTTTGGCGAAATGAGCCTGATCGACAAAGAGTACCGTTCTGCCTCGGTGCGGGCCCGCACTGATTGTGAGTTGCTTCAACTAACCGCCGAGAACCTCACGACTTTTAGAAAACAACACCGCGATGGCTTTACTTTTGTAGTCATCAATATTGCGCGGGTGCTGTCGTCACGTCTGCGTGAAGCGAACACACGTCTTGCGGCACGCATTTGAATGTCAACCACTCGAACGATGACAAAAAAGACGTAAAGGAAGCTTTCGCCAAGTACGTTGACACGTTAGATAGGCGTTTCTAGAGTTTAGCGTTCTGGGAAGGGGTGTACCCGTGCAGTTTTCACGATTGTTTTTGGCGGCGGCGCTGATCAGCGGACTTGCGTTCGCGGCCGACGCGCCGAAGACGAGCGAAGCAGTGGTCGACGCCTCCAAGGTGCCCGACCCTGAAAAGCTTCAGCGCAGCGCCAACGCGCTCGGCAAAATGCGCGACACCTTGAAAGATGTCATCGGCAAGCTCGAAGAAGCGCGCAACAGCAAAGACGTGGTGAAACTCAACTGTGTCAACGAGAAGCTGTCTCAAATTAAAGGTTTGTTGCGCATCTCTGAATTGGCTGACGTATCGCTGCAAGAAGCCGTGGCGAATAAAGACACGCCCACCGCCGAACATGAATTCACCAAGCTAAGCATTGCCGAAGCCAAGGTTTTGCAGCTGCGCTCACAAGCCGAAGAATGCATTGGCCAATTGGCCTTTCGCACCGACGAAAATTTGCTGGTCGACGTCGAAGAGCCGAGCGACCTGCCCAAGACTGACCCTACGCGTCCTGTTGCACCTCCGAACGTCGAATCGCGACCGCCTCCGGCGAGCCCCACGCTGTAACGTCGCGGGAAATAATTGAAGTGGCACAATTGGGTTGTGCTAGGAGAACGGCTCGTTCACTGATTTTTTTTGGGAGAGGGAGTTGGAGCGCGCGATGGTGAAAACATCGCCGCCCGATTGAAAGATGGAGACGCCTACCCGGATTCTTTGTCTCGCTTTGCTGACGCTTTCGGCTCTGGCCGTCGCGCAGCCAGCCCCTGTTACCGCCGGCATCACCAACAGCAACGGCTTCAAGGTGGGTGAAGGCAGGCTACACCTGTACCTCGAGCTCGAAGGGCACTTCAATTCAGCGGCCGGGTTCTTCGACAGCCAAAACCCGCTGGTGGTGAGCCCTGAGCTGGTCGCCTACTTTCGCCCCGGCACACGGTACGAGCTGGCCACCCCGTCGACCCGTGTCAACTTCAACGGCAACGTAGGTTACGCTCTTTACACGGGCCTCTTGAGCTCTAATTCGCGCGCTGCTTCTCACGTTGAAGCAGCCGTGGGCTTAGACACCGCCTTCAACCAAGACGGAGCCGTTGAGTTTCAAGTCGGCGACAACCTCACCCGCAGCGACCGCACGCAAAACGCAGCGCTCTCTATTGGCGTGCTGTCGCTTTACAACAGCCTGCGCGCGGCGTTGCCCATTCACCCCGGCGGCCGGGCACTCGAATTCACGCCGTCGCTCACCTGGGGCGTCGAATTGTTTGATCCGCTGGCCCAAGGTGACATTACCCAAGGCAATTGCGACCCGACTGACGCGAGCTGCAACAGCGGCATTGTTTCGCAAATGAATTACAGCAACTTGAACGCCAACTTTAATACCCGTTGGCGCTTCTTCCCCAAAACGGCGCTCACCGTCGACGTCGGCTATGACTGGCGTACCTATTTCTCGGGCGCCTCGGGCACCGCGGCGGCCCGGTTGCTCTCGGGCACTGCCGGCATGGTCGGCCTTATTTCGTCGCACATTTCAGTCACCGCCAAGCTGGGTTGGGCGCACGACTTTTCAAACAGCGGCGCCAGCACGTTGTTGGCGCAGGCCGAGCTTGCCTATCTTCACTCTAACTTTTCGGTGCGCGCGGGTTACTTGCGCACCGTGCAGCCGGTACCCGTCTACGGCACCAATGGCGACGACCGCGGCTACCTTGAAGGGCAATTTGAGACTGGGCGCTTCAAGCTGATTGGCTCTGGCACCTTCGACTACTTGACGTTCTACGGCACGCAGGGCCGCAAAGACATGGTCGTCTCGGCAAGCCTCAGCCCTCAATACGCCATCACCACCTTCTTCTCAGTCGCGGTGGGCTACAATTTCCAATGGCGCACTTCGACCGCCAATTCTTTGGCCTCGCAGTTCACCCGTCACGAAGCTTTCTTACGCCTGACGGTTGCTTACTAGGGCCGTGGCGCTCTAGAGACGTCGGCCATGAAGCTCATCTCTTTTTTGCTCGTTAGCGCTCTCGTGTTGGGTTGCAAGACACCCAAGGCCGGTAACGGGGCTGATTCTGTCTCGATGGAAGAAGCCTCTGTCGCGGCCAATGGAGCGGCTGTTCCCATTGCCAGCACCTTGGGCGCGGGCGACTTGGTTGAAGTGCGCGTGTTTCAAGAGACTGACTTGTCGGGCCCGTTTCGCGTCTCGGTTGAAGGCACCATCGATTACCCGCTGTGCGGCAAGGTCAACGTCAGCAAAATGACGTCGAGCCAGGCGGCCGATGCGATTACCACCTGTTTGAAAAACGGTTTCTTCAAGGCACCCAACGTGACGGTGCTGATTCGCGAGTACAATTCGAAGAAAGTATTCGTCTTCGGAGAAGTGCAGAAGCCTGGCACTTTTCCCTTCGAAGAGAGCATGAACATTATTCAAGCGGTGACCCTGGCGGGCGGCTTCACCCGACAGGCCGCGAAGAACAGCATCAATGTCACCCGTCAGTTGGGCGGCACCGAGAAGAAAATTCGCGTACCCGTCGAAGACATTGGCATCGGCCGCGAGAAGAACTTTCTGCTCCAGCCGGGTGACATCGTCTTCGTGCCTGAAAGCATTTTTTAAGGGCCCGGCTTCGGCTGCCAACCCACTTCGGCAAGAAACGCGGTGCATTCGGCCTGCAACGCCGTGGCAATGGCCACCGTGGCGCACAATATGTCGCCGTAGCGCACCTGGTACGGCAGCCCGTCGATGCGGGTCATCACCCCGCCTGATTCCATCACCAGCAGGGCGCCGGCCGCGGTGTCCCAACTTTTCAGGCCAAACTCGAAGTAGCCGTCGTAACGGCCGCTGGCGACGTACGCCAAGTCGAGCGCGGCGCTGCCCATGCGCCGAATACCTTGGGCGCGCTTCACCAGCCGGTTGAAGAGGCCCAGCGGCGCCAGTGGGTTTTGCTGCAAGTCATAGGGGAAACCCGTGCACAACAGCGCGGTGTCGAGCTCGGCCGTGGCGCTGACCGACATGCGTTGGCCATTGAGCGTGGCGCCGGCTCCCCGCGCGGCGGCAAAGAGCTCTTCGCGCAAGGGGTCTAACACCACGCCGACGAGCGGCCCGGTGTCGTCGGCCGCGGCGATGCTGACCGAAAAGTGCGGCACACGGTGCGCATAGTTGGTGGTGCCATCGAGCGGGTCGACGTACCAGCGAATGCCGGTTTGCGCACCGAGCGCCCCGCTCTCTTCAGCCACGATGCCATGGGCGGGAACTTCGCGGCGCAGCACTTCGAGCAACACCTCTTCGCTTGCCCGGTCGGCGTCAGTGACGAGGTTGTGCCGGCCTTGGCCTTTGAAGTCGATGGTGCGGGTAGAATGAAAGCGTTTTTTCAACACCTCGCCGGCGCGCCGCGCAGCCTCGACGGCGACTGGGAGCAACACCGCGGGTGTTTTCGCGCTCATGGTTCAGCCAATAACGCTTCAAGCTCTGACACGTACTTGGGGAAGAGCTCTTCAGCGAACCCTTCGTGCACGTGGCGAATATGGCCTTTTCTATCGATGAAGAACGCGGTGGGCATCACTTTCACCCGCAGCGTCGATTCGGCGGCCTGCGCGTTGACGTCGAGCAGCACCGGCACGCTGATTTGCGTTTCCATCAAGAACTTGGGCACCTGCGTCGCGTCGGCGTCGACGTTCACCGCGTACACTTTCAACCCCCGGTCGGCGTACTTCTTGAGCAGCGCTTGGTAGCGCGGCAGTGATTCTCGACACGGGTCACACCAAGTGGCCCAAACGTCGAGCACCACCACGTTGCCGAGCTCTTCTTTCAGGCTCCAGTCGGTCTGCTCCGTGTAACGCTTGAGGGTGAGCGCGAAGGCGCCTTCGGGGTAGCTGGGCTCGGGCTCGAGCGGCCCAGGCACTTTTTTGGTGCACGAAACGCTCAACAACAGACACAGCGCGAAAAGAAAGCGAGCCATGAGACTTTTTACCCTAACCGCGCCAACAGCTTGTCGATAAAGCCGCCGAAACTGCCGTTGCTCATCACCAAGAGCACATCGCCGGGCTGGGCTCCGCCCGCCACCTCGTCGAGCAGCGCATCGACCGAAGGCGCGGCCGTGGCGGCAATGCCTTGCGCCGTGAGGACCTTCGCCAACAACGGCACGTCTAACCCTTCACCAAAAGGAATTTTATCGTGCGGGTCAGGCACCTTGATGCTCGCCAGGTCAGCACCGGTGAAGCTCTTGGCGTACTCGGCTTGGTGAATGTTGCGACGGCTGGTGTTTGACCGCGGCTCGAAAATTGCCCACAACCGGCGCCCGGCGTAGCGGCCTTTCACCGCGGCCAACGTTTCTTTCACCGCGGTGGGGTGATGCGCGAAGTCGTCGATGACCAAAATGCCACGCGGCGCTCCCCTCACCTCTTGGCGGCGTTTGACGCCCTTGAAGCTGGCGAACCCCTGACGAAGCGCTTCGAAAGAAAGCCCCACCGCGCGACCGGCGGCGAAGACTCCGAGCGCGTTCTCGACGTTGTGCGCCCCGCCCATGGGCAAGAGCAATTCGCCCAGCGACTGTGCATTTTCCATCACCGTGAAACGCGCGCCTTCAGAGGCGAAGCGTACGTTTGCCGGCCTGAGGTCTGCTTCAACGCCTTGCTGCGCAGAATAAGTAGTGACTTTGCCCCGGCACGCCTTCGCCAACTGCTTCACGTTGGGGTAGCTCGCGCAGGCGACCAGGTTCCCATCGGGGGGAATGAGCGCAACGAAGCGTTCGAACGACTGCGTGTAATGCGCCATGTCTCGGTAAATGTCGGCGTGGTCAAATTCAACGCTGGTCAAAATGGCGGTGCGCGGCTGGTAGTGTAAAAACTTGGGCCCTTTGTCGAAATAAGCGGTGTCGTACTCGTCGCCTTCAACCACGAAGTGCGGGCCCTGGCCGTAGCGGTAATTGCCGGCGTAATTCAGCGTCACTCCACCGACGAGAAAGCTGGGGTCTTTACCCGCCGAGACCAGCACGTGGCCCATCAAGGCAGAGGTCGTCGTCTTGCCATGCGTGCCGGCAATAACGATGGAATGGCGCGGCTTCAAAAACAGCGCACCCAACGCCGCGGGAAAGCTCAGGGCCGGAATATTCTGCTCGCGCACCGCCGTCGCTTCGGGGTTTTCACGGCGAATGACGTTGCCAATCACCACCGCGGTGGGGCGGGCACGTTCCACGTTCTGGGCCGCGTACGGCGTCATCGTTTCGATGCCCCACGCTTTGAGCATGTCGCTCATCGGCGGGTAGACGTTTTGGTCGCTGCCTGTCACTTCGTAGCCCGCGGCTTTGAGCATGCCCGCAAACGAGCCCATGCCAGTGCCAGCCACGCCAACCAAGTGAATGCGCGCGGGCCGGGCAGCGGCCAACGCGTCGAGCGCAGGTTTCGGGTCATCGAGGGCAGACATATTTTCTTTCTAGGCGTTGAGCGCGGTGACGACCGCGTCGTGAAAGCGTGAACGAAACTCGCGAATGCGCAGGTTGGCGCGGCCCAACGCAGTGCGGTTGGTGAGCAACACCACCACCAGCTTGCGCGCCAAATCAACCCATAGGCTGGTACCGGTGAAACCGAGGTGCCCAATGGCCCCCGGAGGCCGATTACCAATGAACTGGCCACACGACGCGCCTTCAGCTGACGGCGTGTCGAAGCCGAGCGCGCGGGTGCTGGCTGGCGTCGCCCTGTCTTTGCGCCACGGGTACGGCACTTTGAGAAAGCCGTCGAGCACCGCCTGACCGAAGCGCGCCACGTCAGTCGCGGTTGAAAACAGCCCCGCGTGACCCGACACGCCGTCCATGCACCAGGCGTTGTCGTCGTCGACTTCGCCGTCGCGGGCTGGGCGCTTTGGCAGGTTCCACAGCGTCTCTTGCCCCGGCGCATGTTCACGTGGGCGAGTGAAACCCGTGGGAGCGATGGGCCGCGTTCCGCTCTGTGGCACCGAAAGCCTGCGGTAGCCCGCGCTCAAACCCAACGGCCGCACCACTTCACTTTCGAAGAGCGCGTCTAACCGTTGTCCGCCGGCTTGGGCGCACATTTCGCCCAGCACCATGAAGCCAATGTCTGAATAGACAGCCTGAGTGCCCCGCGGGTAGCTGGGAGGCGTCTCCAACGCTCGCGCCATCACTTCGCTCCGAGCGAGCTCTCGGCGATTCACCAGGCAATCGAGGTCAAAGAGCTCGGGGTGCTCTTTCATTGTCTGCTCGAAGTAGCAGAGAAACGGCGGGTAGCCTGAACGGTGGTAGAGCAAGTCTTCGACCGTGGCGTCTGTGTCTAACCGCGCGTTGGGAAAAAAGTCTGACACGCGGTCAGTCAGTGAGAGCTTCTTTTGCTCGTTGAGCCGCAGCGTCAACGCGGTGGTACTCATCACCTTGGTAAGCGAGGCGAGGTCGAAGAGCGTGTCTTCGCTGGCATTGCCTCCGTCGTAAACGCGCTGACCCTGGTAAAACACCACCGCCCGTGCGAGGAGAAAAACCTGCTGCGCCACACCGTCGAAGAGCAGCCCGTCTAACGCTTTCACGCCGACACCGCGCCTTCGAGGAAGGTCAGCGTGCCTTGCGTGGCATCGAGCTGCACGCGCGTGCCGAGCGGCACCGCGACATTCACCTCGCCATGGCCAATAGAAAAGCCACCCGCACAGGGCAGCCCGGTTTCTTGCACCAGCGAAGCGAGCACGTCGGCGCTGGTATACGAAGCGTCTTTTTCTTCGCAGAGGGTGAAGTCACCCAACACGATGCCGGCGATTTGCTTGAAAACACCCGCGAGCTTCAGGTGAGTCCACATGCGGTCTAACCGGTAGGGGCGTTCGCCCACGTCTTCGAGAAGTAAAATGCCCCCCGTGAGGGCCGGCATGAATGGCGTACCGAGCAGCCGTGTGAAGACTGAAAGGTTGCCGCCCAGCAACGGCCCCTGCACTTGCCCTGGCACCTGGCCCGGCTGACCGTGGAGGACAGGCGGCGGCGAGGGATTCTCCAACAAAGCGAAGAGCTGCTGCGCAACGGCTGCCGATTGTTTGCCCAACTGGGTGACGACGGGGCCGTGAATGCTCACCCTGCCGGCGGTTTGCAACGCAGCATGAAGAGCGGTGAGGTCTGAAAACCCCACCAGCGCTTTATGCGGCAAGCGGGGCAGTGACACGTGCTCGAGCACGCGCATTGCGCCGTAGCCTCCACGCGCGGCAAACACCGCTTTCACTTCAGGGTTGTTCAGCGCGTCGACGAGCTCTGCAGTGCGACGCTCGTCACTGCCTGCGAGGTAGCGGGCAGTTTCGAAAAGGCCCTCGCCCAAACGCACGTCGTAACGTGAGCGCAGCACTGCGAGGCCAGCATCGAAACTCTCTCGGTCAAAAGGCCCTGAGGGAGCGACCACGGCCACGGTGTCAAACGGCTTGAGCGCAGGCGGTTTTGTCAATGGCACGCGGCGAAGTTTCTATCACTTCGCGCAGGGTGGGCTTCAAACTTACGCGCGGGAGCTGAACCACATGGCCGCGAAGAAACCGTCGGTCTGGTGGCGATGCGGGTAAGTGCGCAGAAAGCCTTCGAGGGTGAGCAGCTCGACTGAAAGACGCGGCCGCTGACGCACGAAAAAGCGGTTTTCTGCTTCGAAAGCGCGCGCCACTTGCTCGTTCTCGGCGGTGGCGAAGGTGCAGGTGGCGTAGATGAGCCGGCCTCCGGGGCGTACGTACGCTTTGGCGGTTTCGAGAATGGCGAGCTGCTTGCGCGGCCACTGGGCGAGCGACGCCGGGTCGATGAGAAAGCGTTTGTCGGGGCCTCGGCGCAGGGCTCCCAGCTCAGAGCACGGCGCGTCGACCAGCACCGCGTCGAACGTGCGGCCTTGAGGCAGGGTGTGGTGAATCGACACATTGTCGGCCTGGGCGCGCTCGACACGGCGGCGCAGGCGTTCTATCGCGGCGCTATCGACGTCGTACGCGTGCACTTTGCCGTCTTTGCCGAGCATCGCGGCGAGGGCCAAGGTTTTGCCACCCGCGCCGGCGCAAAAATCGAGCACTGATTCACCGGTTTGAGGCGACACCATTTCGGCGAGCAGTTGGCTGCCTTCGTCTTGCACTTCGAAGAGGCCTTCTTGAAACGGCCGCAGCCCGTAAATATTGGGCCGCGGGCTGGTGATGACCAGGCCGTGCGCCGCGTACCGGGTGGGCCGCACTTCGAGGTTCAGCGCAATGAGCCTTCGGGCGAGCGCGTCGCGGTGCATGCGGGCGTGGTTGGCGCGAATGCAAATGGGCCCTGGCAGGTTGAGCGCGTCGGCGAGCGCGGGCGCCTCAGGGCCCACTTCATGCTGCAAGGTTTCGGCGAGCCAGTCAGGCAGCGAATAGCGGTCGGCCAATGAAGCGGGCTTCGTCGTTGCACGCGGCAAGACGCCCTTTTCCCAACCGAAGAGCGGCTCGACGTCGTGCAGGCCTCCCAAGTCGCGCAGGAGCGAAGCGAGTAACTGCATCGGCGTCGGCGCGGGTAGCCCCAGCTCGGCTTGCAGACGGCGGCGCCACAGGCCCACACCAAACACCGATTCGGCGACCGCTTTGCGCTGTAGCGAGGTGAGGTCGGGCAGCTCACGCAGTAAACGGTCGAGCGCTTTTTCGGCCGGCATGCCCTCGAGCATTGGCCCCAGCGCCGCGCTGAGTTGGGGAATAACGTCGACCACCGCCGCCCACGGCAAGGTGTGCAGGCGCTCGACTGCCCGCTCGCTCATTCGCTACCCTCTTTTCACAGCACAAAGGTCAACTTCGGCGGTCACTTACGGCTCGCTGACGGTGAAGCGAGTCGTGGCGTCAGCCCAATCGGCGTTGTTGCGCGCCAGCAGCTTGGCGGTGGCGGTGAAATTGCCGAAGAGCTGCCCTTCGGGGCCATCGAGCGACAACGTGTCAGTGAAGGTCTTCGATTGCCCCTTGGCCAACGTGAACGCGGTCAACGCTTGGGTGCAAAAACGCAGTTGCGAGAGCGACTTCACGGTGTTGCCAGTGGTGTCGAAAATTGCCACGTCGAATTGGCAGCCGGTGTTGAAGTGAAACGTCTGGCTGCCCGGGCCTTGGTTGGTGACGGTGTACGTCGCCTTGGCCACCGCGGTGACTTCGTTGGTCGGGCACGGCGTGGTGACACAACGAATGGTGTTGGGTTGGTTGAAGTAGATTGTCTTGTCGAGGCGCAGCGTGGCTTTGATGCCGGTGGACACGGGGTATGACTTGCCGTTGACAGTGGCCGAGGTGAGCAAGAAGCGGCCGTCGTCGTTGTCGATGGCGACCAAGCCGACGTGCGGGGCGAAGGTGAGCGCGGTGAAGAGCGGAGGCAGGCAGCGCGCGGTGGGCGACGGCAGACGCTCGAATTCGATGGTGCGCGTGTCTGAGAAAGTGCCCGCGGGCGTGACGACCGGGCCGGCGTTGGGCGCGCGTCTCACGGTGTAGGCGTTGCACGCGCCTTGGCCCCAGGTCCACGGAGTGACGGCGTAACCGAAGCGAATGAACGCGTTCCACGTGTCGGTGTTTTCATCGAGCAGGTAGAGCGAGTTTGGCGCTGAAGAGAAGATGCCTACCCAGCGGTCTAGGCCGGTGAGGTAACCGACGCCGTTGTTGACATCGCGCAAGGTGATGGTGCGCGTCTCGCCCCACGGGGCTTGCAGGGTCCAGGTGTTGTTTTCCTGCATGGGGAACCACACGTTCGCGCGGTGGGTGGCCAGCGCGCTCTCGTTCGACGCGGTGTCGTTCTCGAGCTCGGCGTCGGTGGGAGCGGAGATGGTACCGCACGCGAAAAGGGCAACGGCGCAGAAAGAGAGGAGCAGTGATTTCATGGCTCGCGCTGTGTGTCATAGACCTACATGGAGATCAATGACGGGTATGGGGTGAGCGGGAGCGATTGAGAGGCACGCCAAATACCGAAAACGGCTGCATCAGTTGGTTGACTTGGGAGTGGCGAGGCCCTATCTAGCGCCCGTCTTTTAAGCGGTACGGCATATTCCCTGATAGCTCAGCTGGTAGAGCGGGTGACTGTTAATCACCATGTCCGTGGTTCGAGTCCACGTCAGGGAGCCATT
>JAIBBR010000015.1 GCA_019694575.1 Myxococcaceae bacterium | reverse complement strand
TCGCCGCACGCAACATATGAATTGGGCGGGCGACAATGGCTGTAAAGGAGCCTCTTCAATGAGAATACGCGCCATTCAACGTTTCGTAGATAGCCTGAAGGTCACCAAGGGGGGAAAGACGTACGTGCCCTTTGCAGGTCAGGTCAAATTGGTCAAAACAGCGATCAAAATGATCAACCAACACAAAGACCCCAAGAACCAGAGGCTTCTTTGGGAAAGAGTTTTGACCAAAGCAAACAGTGTTGGCACCTTCGGCAGGCCTGAGACTGCTTCGCAACGAAAGGGAAGAACGCCGCACCACGACGTGTTGATGAACCCCAAGGGGATAATTCGCCAAGCGACGGAACCCTACGATAACGACCGTTTTCGTAAATAGCCGTCGAGCACCGCGAGCGGCCCCGCAGCACTTTAATCGGGCTCCCGTAGTTATGTTGAACAGCCAGGCGCCGACCTGAACTTCAGGTTGGCACCGGCCGCAGTCGCTATAAAGTCCAGCCCCTTCACATGAATACGGTGGAACCTATTTGGTTCGGGCGGTACCGGCTCACCTCGCGCATCGCAACGGGTGGCATGGCCGAAGTCTACCTGGGGCGCCACATCGATGAAGCAGGCAACTTCGGGCCGATGGTGGCGGTGAAGCGGCTTTTGCCCCACCTCGTCAAAGACCCGCAGATTGTGCGCATGTTTTTGAACGAGGCGCGCATCACCGCCCAAATCACTCACCCCAACGTGGTGCGCATTTTAGATCTCGGCCAAGAAGGCACCGAGCCCTTCATCGCCATGGAGCTGCTCGAAGGCCGCACTTTCGCCGACGTGCGCCAAAAAGCTGCCGACGACGGCCGCCGGGTGCCACTGGGCATCACGCTGCGCATTCTCACCGACGCGTGCCGTGGGCTCGACGCGGCGCACCGCGCGGTCGATGAAGAAGGCAACCCCATTTCGCTCGTTCACCGCGACTTCACGCCCGACAACATTCATGTCGGCGTGTCAGGCGAAGTGAAAGTCATCGACTTTGGCATCGCCAAGACAAACAGCTGGGGGTCAGGCACTGAACCGGGCACGTTGAAGGGCAAATTTTTCTACATGTCACCCGAGATGATTCTGGCCAAGCCGGTAGACCACCGGGCTGACCTTTTTGCAGCGGGGGTGATGCTTTACGAGCAGCTGTGCGGCCACCGCCCTTTTACCGGCCTTTCTATCGACGAAGTGGTGATGCGCATTGCCGAGGGAGGCCACAAACCCCCGCGCACTTTTGACCCGTCGGTGCCCGAAGCGTTGGAAGCGGTGTGCATGACCGCGCTGCAAAAAGACCCTGATCAGCGCTTCCCCTCGCTACAAGAATTCAACACCGCACTTGAAGCCATTGGTGGCCCGGCACAGCTTTCGACGCCCGAAGAAGTGGGGGCTTACGTGGCCGCGCTTTTCCCCGCAGAAAAAGACGCGCGGCGGCAGACCATCAAACGGGCCCGCTTGATGGACCCATCGCACCCCGGCACTCCCGCCGCGGGGGCCGTGGCGGTGGGCATGACGCCACCCGCGGGTTCGGGCCCGCTCACGCCTTCGAAAGAAGAATCGCCTTCTGCACAGGTGGAACCGGCCGCGGCACCCGCGTCTTCCAACCGTTGGATATTGGTGGCGATACCGGTGGTGATGACCGTGCTCGGCGTCGTCGGCGGCTACTGGTACAAAAACCGCGCGCCAGACATGACGCCCGACGCGTTGCTCACCGCGGCGGTGGCGGCCAAACCTTCAGAACGCGCCGCGGCCCTCGAGCCGCTGCTGGCACATTCTGCCGCGACGGCTGAGCACTTCGAGCGCGCGAGCAAATTACTCATCGAAAGCAACGCGTGGGACCTGGCGTTGAAAGCGTCTGAAGCGTGGCAGAAAAAATCACCTCAAGACGCGCGCGCCTTCATTCTCGAAGGCCGTGCAGCTGCCCAGTTGCGCAAAGGCAAACGCGCCGAAGCCGCGTTGGAAAAAGCGGCCGCGCTGGCTCCCGCCGACGTCGAAGTCGACTTGGCGTTGGCGCAGTTGCGAGAACTGCAAGGCGATGCTGCGGGCGCGCTCGCGGCGTACGACAACGCGCTGAAAAAAAAGCCCACCAGCGTCGACCTGAAAGCCAAGCGTGGGTTTTGGCTGTCGCAAGCGGGCCGACTCGACGAAGCAGCCGCCCTGCTCTCAGGAGTGCTCGCTACCCGCTTCGATGCGATATCGGCCGCAGAATTGGCCTTCGTGAAGCAACGCCAAGGTCAATTGGGGCCCGCCGTAGACTTATTGAAGAAAGCAATAAAGGCCGACCCGACGTTGATGTCTGCGCACTATTACCTGGGAGCGATTCAACACGCACAAGGCGACATCAAGGGTGCGCGCGCTTCGTACCTCGAGGCAGACCGTTTGGCACCGACTGACCCCCGTGCGGTCACCGCGTTGTGTCAAATGGACTCGCAGCAAAAGGCCCCTGAACTCGCTGAGACACGCAAAAAAATTCAGCAACGTTTTCCCGAACAAGCCACTTCGCTGCTCAACTCGTGCCCATGACTTTCGCGCGCGTCATTTTGAATGCCGATGACTTGGGTTACGAGCCGTCGGTGTCGCTCGGCATCGTCGAGGCGATGGTACAAGGCATTGTCAGCTCAACCACTTTGATGGTGAATACGCCGTACGTCGACGAAGCGTTCAGCGGCGCGCGGAAATACGGCCTCGCTGTCGGTTTGCACTTCAACTTGGCGCGTTATGTGCCGCTCAGCACAGCTCCAGTGCGGTTATTGACCCAGCACGGTGAGCTCGACGAGCGCAAAGTCACGCAGTGGTCGACTGAAGAAGTCGAAGCCGAGCTCAACGCACAGCTCGAGGCCTTTGAAAAGGGCATGAAACGGCCTCCTACCCATATCGACGTGCACAAGCATTTACACTCGCATGTGAACGTGTTTGTGGCAGTGGTGAACGTGGCGCGGCGCCGTGATTTTCCGGTGCGCTCTATCAATGCTGAAATGCGCGCGCAGTTTCGCCAGCAGAACGTGAAGACGAACGATGCATTCGAGGGTGAAGCAGGCGACGAACCCGGCTGGACGCTCGAGAAGCTAGAAGCAAGGTTGAAAGCGCTGCCTGAAAACGGCGTGGTCGAATGGATGTGCCACCCCGGTTACGAGCCAAAGCAATTTACGAGCAGTTACGGCAAGCAGCGCGAAATAGAACGCGCGCTGTTCGTTTCCAAACAAGCGCGCGCGCTACTCGATAAATATGGGGTTCAGCTCTGTTCGTGGGCTGAAGCCTTCAATGAACGCCTGTAGCGTTCACTGCGGCTGGCAGGTACCACCGCAATCGACGCCCGAGCCTGGAGCACAACCTTGCTCGGCGAGGTCAACGCACACCAAGCCCGCCGCGCAGGGAATGCCGCCAATGCCGCCGCAGAAAGCGCCAATGCCGCCTTCGGGTAAAATCTGGCAGGTGCCCCTACAGTCAGCCCCTGATTGAGGGTCGCAACCGTCGGTCGGATCATCCACACACACCAAACCCGCCGCGCATATGAAACCGCCGCTTCCACCACAGAAACCGCCTTCGCCAGAAATCATGCCACCATCGGTTGGCGCTTCACCGCCATCTTCGAAGCCACCATCGCCCTGCCAACCACCATCGCCCTGCCAACCACCATCGCCCTGCCAACCACCGTCGCCGTGGTAACCGCCGTCGCCATGGTAACCGCCGTCGCCGTGGTAACCGCCATCGCCGTGGTAACCGCCATCGCCGTGCCAGCCACCGTCACCCTGCCAGCCACCGTCAGGGCCACTGCCACCATCTAAAGCTTGGCCACCGTCCTCATGGCCAGCATCCGCTGCGAGCACCAGA
The DNA here is from genome assembly GCA_019694575.1 of Myxococcaceae bacterium. Taxonomy (GTDB): domain Bacteria; phylum Myxococcota; class Myxococcia; order Myxococcales; family Myxococcaceae; genus JAIBBR01. Next base: position 51,295 of record JAIBBR010000015.1, on the reverse strand, counting down.
GAGCAGTGGCCGAGGCAATCGAATCCGCCCTGAGCAGGGTCGCAGCCATCAGTCGCGTCGTCGACGCAGGCAAGCCCTTCTGCGCAGAGAGAGCCTGCAATGCCACCGCACGGCTGACCAAGCCCCGATTTGGTTTGCTCCGTGTCCGTATGCTTTTCATTCACCGGAACACCGCAACCCACCACGAGAACCACGCAGCAAGCCGACAATAAGGAAATCGTTTTCATGCGCGCGGCCTACAGCAAGCGTAATGCCACGAATACAGACGCTGTCTCTAGGCTAAATGGTCGAATTTTCAATCTGTAGCTGGCGCGCCACGAGAACGGCGACTCAGATTTTCGTGATTGTCGTGCCATACACGGCGTGAAATTCGAGGTTGCTATTCTTCGAGCTGATCAAGCGCCATGTCGATGGCGCGCGCCGAGGCAGCCGAAAGCCGTAAAAAACGAATGCCCAACCCTTGCTCGGGCAGCTGATTGCCCCGGGCCAGCCAGCGCACTTCGCCCACCGCATCGACATGGCCCGTCGGCAAGTCGAACTCCAAGTGCACTTGCTTGCCCAGTGGAATGAACTTGGTGGTGGCGAGAAAGAGGCCCACGTGGGACAGGTCGGTGATGCGGCCCGAGAGATTGGTGCTGGCGCCGCCGCCGTGAAAACGAACATCGATAGAAATGCGCTTCGTCTGCCGGCGAGGGTCGCTCACGCCTCTATTCTAAGCGACGAAGGGCTCAATTTTGAGCAAACATCGTTTTCTGGTACGCGCTTCGCTCTATGCCGAGCCAGCCGAGCAAAAAACTCGAGACCTTCAAGAACCCTGCTCCCACCCGCGACTACCAAATCGCCTTCGACTGCCCCGAATTCACCTGCCTTTGCCCGCTCACCGGTCAGCCTGACTTCGCGAAATTTCGCATTCGTTACGTGCCCAACAAGCTGTGCGTCGAGCTGAAGAGCTTGAAGATGTACCTGTGGAGTTACCGCAACGAAGGCGCCTTTCACGAAGCCGTCACCAACCAAATTCTCGATGACCTGGTCAAGGCGACCAAGCCGCGCTCGATGACCGTGGTGGGCGACTGGCTGGTGCGCGGCGGCATCACCACTGAAGTCACCGTCAACTACCCTTAACCCGCATATGTCACCGGTCTCACTACTGCGACTGACGGTCTGTCAATCTCGCTACGAGAGACCGGTACATATGCGGGTTAAAGGAAATCGCCATCGACGCCGCGACCCATGACCCGTCGCTGCGCGCGCAGTGGCGGCTCAACCCGCGCCGCGTGCTGACGCGCCTCGGCGGCTCGCTGGTGTTTCGCAGCGGTTGTTACGCGCTGATGCTGTGGTTGGCACTGTGGGCCGAGAGCCGGCCGTCGACGAAGCTGAACGACGTGCTGCTCAACGCGGTGCCGTTCGTCGAGTGGGTCGACCGTTACAACTATTGGCTGTGGGTGGTGGCGTACATTCCCGTCGCGCTGGCACTGGGGTGGAAGCATCTGGAACGCTTCACCCAGTACATGGTGACCAGCGGCTGGGTGGCTCTGGCGCGCGGCGTGTGCATCGCGGTGACGGCGCTGGGCCCGGTACGTGGAGACGATGTGCACCTGGGCCTTTCGCTCACCGAACGCTGGAACGCTTTCGTGGGGCTGATGGGGCTTGGCTTCTTCAACCCCGACGGCGGCGCGCGCGTTTACTTAACGAAAGACTTGTTCTTCTCAGGCCACACCGCCACCACGTTCTTGCTGCTCCTCTATGTCTGGCGCTGGCCGGCGTTGCGCATGTGGATGCTCGTAGCCCACGTGCTGGTGGTGGCGAGCCTGTTCTTCGCGCACCTGCATTACACGGTTGATGTGCTGGGGGCGTATGTGGTGACGGGCATCATCTACAGGTGGCGAGAAAGAAAATTTTAAGGCGGGTTCTCGTTGAACTCACCCCGCTTCTCGCTTTCAATTGCCAGTCCCTGTGCTTTTCCCCTTTTCGAACCGAATCAATCAAACCGCCCAGCAGCTGAAGAGCCGCGTTCGCCACGGCCTCATCGATGCACGGCAATTCTTGCTCGAGCGTGAATTGCTCGCGCTCCGCTTCGACGGTACCCTGGCGGGCGAAGGCCAGCACCCACTGTCGCTGCTCATCGCCGAGCGTTCGGGCCTGATGCGCGATTTGAGCTTCTTCGTGGGTGACAGCCGCAACCGCGTGCCACCGATGCCGCTCGAGCTCTTCAAAGGCAGCGCCGTCGAATACCGTTGGGTGCAACCGCGCATCGCTTCAGAAGCGCAGCACACCGACGTGGTGCTCGAGCAACGTCTGCTCGCCACCGACCAAGGCGCCGACAGCTACAGCTTCTGGCCGTTTCTCGACGGCCACCTGCCGGTACTCAACACCTTGGAGCAGCAGATTCGCGCGGTGCGCTCGAAAGCCCACCGCCGGCGTCTGCGGGCAGTTTTGAAAAAAAAGCGCAGCCGCTTTCGCGTGTCGAACGACGAGTCGGAATTCAACCAGTTCTACGATTCGCTCTACACCCGCTTCGTGCGGCAGCGTTTTGGTTACCGCGCGCACATTGACCCGCTTGAGTTTCTGTACGCGGCGTTTCGCAAAAATGGCTACCTGCTCGTGGTCGAAGAAGACGGGCGCACCGTTTCGGCCGCGCTCTGTCTCGACCGGCCCATGGGAGTGCTGGCGTACTACCGCAACGGTTTTGCCGACGCTGACGCGCTCACCCCGCTCGAGCTCTCGCGCCGCACCGCTGCGCTCGAAGTGGCGCTGTTTCAAACCGCGCAAGAGCGTGGCTCGCAACTCATCGACTTCGGCTACACGCCCGGCATTTTGAACCACGGGCTCTTCGTGCATAAGCGCCGCATGGGTTGCAGTTTCGTGCCCACGCCGTCGTGCCCCAGCTTGAAGTTGCGCATTCGGCCCGCGCTTCGGCCTCTGGTGTTCAGCCGTTTTCCTCTGCTCACCGGTAAGCCGGGCGCGTACGTGGCGCAAGTCGGGTACCACCCTGACCACGCTCCGGCAGAGCGGCAGCTGGCGCAAGAGGTGAAAAACTTCTCGGTGCAAGGCTTGAAATCGGTGGTGCTGCACACCCACGCTTTAGCGACACATGAGGGCAGGCAGCGTTTCGAAGCGTTGATTCGTCAGCGCATTGGCGACGTGCCGTTGCGCGTCGAAGCGCTACCGCTCTGACGCGTCAAGCTCTAGCACCCGCCACATGTACCAGCTGGCCACCGAGCGGTACGGGCGCCACTTTTCGCCCCACTGCGTCAGCACACTTTTGTGCACCAAGTCAGCGTGGCCGTACCAGCGCGAAAACCCCTTGCGCACGCCGTAGTCGTCGACCGGCAGCACGTCGTAACGGCCCAACTGAAACATCAACAGCATTTCAACTGTCCACCGGCCGATGCCGCGCACCTGGGTGAGCCGTTCTACCACTTCGTCGTCGCTCAACTTTCGCAGCGCCCGCGCGGTGGGCACGGTGCCGTCGAGCGACTTTTCGGCCAAGTCTTTCAGCGCCAGCGCTTTGGCACGCGAGAGCCCCGCTTTGCGCAGGGTGGCTAACCGGGCGCGTTTGACTTGAAGCGGCGTGGGCCACCCCCCTTCGCCCACCCGGTCTTTGACGCGGTTCATGATGGTCGTCGCCGCCTTGCCGGTGAGCTGTTGGTGGCAAATGGCGCGAAACAAGGCTGAAAACGGGTCGACGCGGGCGGGCGGTACCAAACCGTAAGGGCCGACCTTCGCCATCAGTTCAGCGAGCCTAAGGTCTTGGGTGCGCAAGTGCTTGAGCGCCGCGCGAGCCTGGGTCGAAAACGCCGCTTTCGGTTTCATTCTTTAAGCAGAAAAGCAAAGTTTGGCGTCACACGGCCACCAAAACCTTTGGCACGGCGGTATGCTTTTGGTGCCTCTGCGTGGGGGTAGATAAGGCACTCGTGAATCGGCGGCTCACAGGCAGCATTCTCGTCATCGACGACGACAAGTCTGCGCGGCTGCTTTTGGAACGGGTGCTCAAGCGCGTGGGCCATAAGGTGCGGCTGGTCGACAATGGCCAGCAGGGCCTCGATGCGATGGCCAAAGAATCGTTCGACGTGCTGATTTGCGATCGCAACTTGCCCGACGTCGACGGCATGGAGGTGCTGCAAAAAGCGCACACCCGCCACCCCACCATGAAAACCGTCATCGTCACGGGCTCTCCTACCGCGCAGCTGCAGTCTTCGGCCGAAGCGCTGGGCATTTTTGCTTATGTGGCCAAGCCGTTTGCGCTGACCGAGCTGGTGAGCGCCTGTGAGGGCGCCTTGCGGGCGCGTCACGGAGGCGCTTCTTGAAGCGGGTGGTGGTGATTGACCGCGCCACCGAGGTGGGCGAGCTTTTGCGCAAAGTGTTGGGCCGCGCCGGGCACCAGGTGTGGGCCGCGACCGACGCCCGCGCCGGTTTGGCCTTGGTGGGTGAACATCACCCGCATGTGTTGCTGGTCGACCGGTACCCTCCTGACATGCATTTTGCCGAGGTGCTGAACCATTCTCGCGCGCAGGTGCCCACACTGCAGGTGGTGTTGATGTCAGCGAAAGCCGAGCCCTTCGGGTTGTCGGGGCAACGGCCTGACGGTTATTTAACCAAGCCCTTCAAGAGCCTGCGCCACATCGAAGACGCGGTAGAGCTGCGTGAAGAGAGCTCCCGCGTGAAGAGCCTGGCCCAGTCATTGACCGATGCGGTGGCTGAATTGGCACCGCGGCCGCGCCGCCGACGCTAAGCTTCGCGTTTTCGAAATCTCGCTATGCGCCGCACCTTCAGTCTGCACCTGATGGCCGCTTCTGTCGCCGCCGCTGCGGTGACGCTTTTGGGTTGCGGGCTGCTTTTGGCGTACGCGTCGACGCTCGAGCCGACGGCGAATTGGGGCCGGCTGCTCTTTAGCGTGGGCGGTTGGGTGCTGCTGTTGTTGCCGGTGATTCTGATTGTCGCGTACCTGTGGGCCGCGCGCGTCACCAAGCCTTTGGCGTCACTCGACAGCGCGATGCAAAAGCTCAAAGACGGCGCCTATGGCGTCGAGGTCAACGAGCCTGGCTTGGGTGGCTTGGGGCAAACCTTCAACGCGCTCAGCCACGCGTTGCACCAACGGACTGAAGAGCTCAACCTCATTAACGCGCAGCTGATGCAAGCCGAAAAGTTGGGGGCGCTGGGCGAAATCACCGCCGGCCTGGCCCACGAAGTGCGTAACCCGATGGTGGGCATCGTCGGCTTCGCACAGCTCGGCGATGAAACGACCGACCTGGACGAGGCCAAAGAGTTTTTTCGCCTCATCGACGCTGACGCGCAGCGGGCGAACGGCATTTTGCAGCACCTGCTCGACTTCGCTCGGCCGTCAGAGATCGAAACCGAAGTGCTCGACGTCAACCCGATGGTGGCGAGCGCGGTGCGGCTGTGCGCGCATCAGTTGCAGCTGGGAGGCATTCGCGTCGATACGCACTATGCCGACGGGTTGCCGAAAATTAAAGGCAACAGCAACCAGCTGCGCCAGGTGCTGCTCAATTTGTTGCTCAACGCAGGGCAAGCGATGGAAGAGCACCCCGAGCGGAGGGTCTTCATCACCACCCAGCGCCATGAAAAGGGCGTCGAAATTTCAGTGCGCGACACCGGGCCTGGCATTGCCCCCGAAGCGACCGGGCGCATTTTCGACACCTTCTTCACCACCAAGCCGCGCGGCAAGGGCACTGGGTTGGGGCTGTCGGTGAGCAAGAGCATCATCGACGCGCACCAGGGCAGCATTCAGGTTGAAAGCGAGCCGGGAAAAGGCGCCAACTTTTTGGTGCGGTTGCCAGCGGCAAGTTGAGGAGCGTGGGCGAAGTAAGCTAGAGCGCCGAACAGGTTACCGGATCGTCACGAGGGTGCTGAGACCGAAGCGAGGCGGGCGCCCGAGGAAGGAGCCTAAGGAGGCGTGCCGTTGGGCACGTCGAGGAGCGGACTGACGAGGCCGCAGGCCGCAGCGAGAGGATCGGCAGCCGCAGTAGATCGGGTAACCTGTTCGGTGCTCTAGGACAACCCACTGATGGCTCGAGTTCCTCTTCTCATTCGGCCCGCGCGGGTTGCAGACGCCGCGGTGCTGGCGCAAGCAGAACGCGAGATCGCGGCAACACCGGGTTTTCTTGCCTCGCAGCCCGCCGAATTGAGTGATGAGCGTTTCGTGCAAAAAATCGCCGCGCTCACCCGTGCCGACAACGGTTGCTTTTTCGTCGCCGAATCGTCGGGCCAAATCGTGGGTCACGGGTTACTCGACCCGCTGCCACTCGCTGCAATTCGGCATGTGGTGCATTTGACGTTGGTGGCGCACCTCGGTTGGCAAGGCATGGGCGTGGGTCGTGAATTGTTGAGCGCGCTGATTGAGTGGGCGAAAGCGGCTCCCGCGGTAGAGAAAATCGAGCTCAATGTGCGCTCGTCGAATGCGTGGGCGCAAGCGCTCTATCGCAAGATGGGCTTCGTCGAAGTGGGTCGTTGGCACCGGCGGGTAAAAACGGCTGCCGGCGAGTACCTCGACGACGTGTCGATGGAGCTGTTCGTCAAATGAACGACCGGCCTCAGCACATAACTTTTCCATACGTCAGACAAGCCAACACCCTGCGCCCTCCCCCGACCTCTGGAAGCGAACCGCAATCAATCAACCCGAGCCAAGAGCGGCGAAGGCAAGTCGAGGCACGACACGCCCCCTCTTCCCCTTTGTGCTTTTCGTGACACCACGTTACTGACGCCAGGCACGCCCAAGCAGCGGCTCAATGAGCATCTGCATGCCGCACACCAGCACCACGGCCACCGCCGCTGCTGAGCTCGGAGCCGCCCACGCCCCCGCAGCCGCCGCCCCCGCAATCACCCACGGGCGAATCAGTGTGAAGGGCCCCAAAATCAACACCGAAGCCAATGTTCGCACGTCGGCTTCTCCCGCCACCCACACACCGAGCGCCGCAATCACCGTGACAGCGTAGCAACCGACAATGCACAGCACAGTCGGCGCGGCATCAGTAAAGCTCTGCACGAAATGAGTCAGCGACGAAGACGACGCGGCAAACGCGAAGAGCGTCACCAACGCGCATGCATTCGTCACCAGCCCGAACTTCAGGCCCCGGCGAATGGCCCGGCGGTAGTACTCGACCTTGAATACCCGAGCGTCGCGGCCTGCCGCATCGCGGTAACCGGCAAACGCCGCATCAGCCATGCTCAACCCAAGGAGCACCGCGGGAATGGCGGCGTTCATCGGCCGTCTCCCAGCCGCTGACGCAACGGACCCAACTGCGCGACAAAGGGGTTCCACACTTCAGGCCGTGCGCCGACCACCGCGTGCATCGGCCTCACCAGCACACTGGCAAATGACGTCGCTTGGTCAAACCCCGCGCAGGTGAAACCCAACGCCTTGCGAGACGCGGCGAGCATTTCTGAAGTCGAATGGGCGCGGGCGGCAGAGACCACACCGTCATGCCGGGCCAGCGGCTCACGCATGCGCGCCTGGTGAAATACCCACGAGCCAATCGGAGAGAGCTTCGAATACTGCATGTCGAAATGCAGAAAGCCCCACGCATTTTTCTGCCCCGCGAAGAACGCCTCGAGCGCTGGGCCACGAAAGTGGTGCACCACTCCGCTCGAAACATAAATGTGCGCCGGTTGCGACAACGTGAAGGCATTGGCAACCATCAGCTCGCAACTGGGGCGATTCTTCTTCAGCGAGCGCACTGGCTTTGTCGATGAGTGCGCGGTTCATGTCGCAGCCGACGAATTGCACGTCACGCCCCAGCCGGCCCTGCACCGACAGCGCGCGCGTCAAATAGCCAAGCCCACAGCCCACTTCAACAATGGCGGTACGGCCCTGGCACGTTCAACCCACGCAACGCCTTGAGCATCGGCACGAGCAAAGTTCGCACCCGGTCGACTTGCAGAAACTCTTCGTTGAGCCGCTGCAGCTCGGCATGCGCGCGCAACAAAATCGCGTCGCACGTCGCCTCATCGAGAAGGCCGTCATTCGCTTTCAGCCGCGACACCCACCGCGCGGCCCTGCTTTGACCGTTGGCTTGAAGCTTCTGCACCACGTCATCGCGCCGCACCGGGCGCCGTGACAGCGTCTCAATGTCGTAGTCGACGATGAGGTCTGAAATTTCGAAGAGCCGGGCGTTCTAAACAGCTCGACTACGCGGCTTTCGTGGCCGCAGCCTTCACCGCCTGAATGTCGAGCTCAATGCTGATTTCTTCGGCGACCAATACGCCGCCTGCTTCGAGCATTTGATTCCACGTCAGGCCAAAGTCGGTGCGGTTGAGTGAAGTCTTGGCGACAAAACCCATACGCGGGTTGCCCCAGGGGTCAACACCGGTACCGGTGGCTTCAACCTCGAGCGTTACCTCGCGTGTCACTCCGTGCATGGTGAGCGGCCCGACGACGCGGTAGTGGTGCTTGCCCGTCTTCTCGATGCGCGCGCTGTGAAACTTCAATTCGGGAAACTTTTCGACATCAAAAAAGTCAGCCGACTTCAAGTGGGTGTCACGTTGCGCCGTACCCGTGTCAATGCTGGCCGCGTCAATCGAGGCGGTGACTTTCGACTGCGCCACGTCTGCTTCGTCGAACGTCACCACGCCGTTGAACTTGGTGAAGCGGCCGCGCACTTTCGAAATCACCATGTGGCGCACCGAAAATTCGATATTCGAATGGCTGGCGTCGATGTTCCATTGGGTCGGGGTGCTCATGGGTCTTGTCCTCAGTGCTTGGGCGCGTTCATTCGCGCCGTGTGACACCCAAGGTAAGACTGTCTTACTTTTAAAACCAGACTCGACTTTCAAGACAAACTGTTTCACAAATAAACACAGTCACTGCGCCGCCAAATTCGTCGCGGGCGCAGGGGGCAACGTGTCACCCGCAGAAGAGCCACACCCAATGCGCGTGTTGCCCACGGCGAAATCGTCGATGAAATGCTTGCCCTTACCGGTCTGCGTGTAGATACGAATCGCACCGCCGACCTGCGAAAAATACGGCTGCCCGACGCCTGACCAACGGCGGTCGTAATACCCAATGAACTGTGTGCCGTCGCGAAAGACTTCAAGCGCTCCGTCGGCTTGCGGCACACCACCCACTTCGCTGTTCGCTTTGATGTGTTCTTCAATGCAAACCCACTGGTTCTGCGGGTGGGTGGCGTACGAAACGTTCATGTTCGCCAGGTAGTTGCAACTCAAGAATGTGCCCGGGCTGGTAGCGGTGTTGCACGGCGACGAAGCTGACGATTCGCTCTGCGAAAGAATCGCCAAGGTGGGGCCGAAATAGAAACTAAGCACCCACGAGGGGCCTTCGCCCAGGCCAGCCGGGTACGTGTAGTGAATTTTGTCGATGCACGAGGTCGCGTCACACGCCGAATAGTCAGTCAGGTACGACCAAAAGCGAATCCACACGTCGGTGTGCGCGGGGTTAAACCGCGTCACATAAACGCCGTGGTTGTTGTCGCCACCGGGACCAAGGTTGGGGCCGGTATAGTCTTTCACCAAAGACTTCGCGCCCGCGTGCGCGCGCTCAGGGGTGCGACGGGGGTTGCAGCCTTCTGGCCACGGGCTCCCGGTCGACTGAATGTAGGCGCACGAGCTGGTGCCCCAACCAGAATCTAACAACGGGCCTTGGTCGTCTTCCCACGTCGATGTCCAGTCGGGCGCGGCAAGCGCGTTCGAGAAAAGCAAAGTGGCAAGCAGCGCGCTGCACGCGCATCGTTTCGCAACCGGTCGAGTCATTGGCGAGGGCAGACATTTTCAACTGCAAAGGGCACACCCATCGAGGCATCTTGAGTTAACGAATAAAATCAGGCGGCTGAGGCGCTGCGGGGTTTCGCGTGTGTCACCTGTGAGGTGCACCGCGGCGCCGCGCTGAGAAGTTTCGTTAACAGCGTGGGCCGTCTAGCCTTCGAAAAGGCTGTTCCTAAATTGTCGTTTGCCGCCACCACCGCACATTGGTTCTAGGTCTCTCACCCGTCTTCACACGTAGACTCGCGCAGCACTCGGCCGTGAAAAAGTTCAACTTCGAAACCAAGCTCGCCGAAGGCTCGGCGGCGGAAGCATTCGTCGTTCGCGACCCGAGCTCGGGTCGTCGCGCCGTGGTCGAGCGCATGCATTCAGAGTTGGCGAAAGACCCCGAAATCTACGGGCGTTTTTTAGACCAAGCGCATGGGCTGCAACTGCTGCATCACCCCAACCTGCTCCCGCGCCGCGACGTGCACTGTGACAAAGAAGGCCGCCTCTACACCTTGAGCGAGTCGATTGAAGGCCAGCCACTCTCAGTGTGGATGCAGGAAAACGGCCCCCTCGGCGCACAAGCAGCGGTGGCGGTGCTGATACCGCTCTGCGAAGCGTTGCACTACCTGCATCAAAATGGGCAACGTCACGGCAACTTGGCGCCGCAGTACGTGTTTATCGACGCCAATCGCTGGGAGCAACCGCGGCTGCTCGACACCGGCTTGACACTGTTTCGCTCCATTCGCTCGATACCGACGCACACTGAATTGGTGAGACCCGCGTACCTGGCCCCCGAGCGCATTTGCGGCCGCCGCGGCGACGCACTCTCAGACATTTATGGGTTGGGCATTTTGATGCACGAAATGCTGACCGGTTTTCCACCTTATCGTGGGGCAAGCTCTATGGAGACCCGCCGGCTGCATTTGAAGGCCCAGCTTAAGTCGCTGCCGCGCGACGTGGCTTTTTTAGAACCCATCGTGCGCAAGTGTTTGGCGCGCGACCGGGCGTATCGTTACCAGTCGGCTCCCGAAGTCGTGCTAGCGCTGCGCGAGGCCGCTGCCGAACAAGGCCGCGCCTTGCGCACTGCCGCGGGAGGACAAAAAAAGCCAGCGCCCGGCCGTATCACCCAACCGCTGCCTCCTGACGTTTTGGCACAGCCGTTGTCGCAGCCGACGCTACCTTTGACGAGGCGCTCGGTGCCGCCTTCGGGGCCGCTGCTCTACGCGCCCACGCCCCCCCCCGCGACGCCGGTGCCCGTGCTGGCCAAGGTGCCGCACGCTCCGCCGGCAGCGCCGCTGAAAAATACGCCCACACCGGTGCCGGCAATACCTCCGCTAATAGCCGCACCCACGCCACCACCCATTGAACCTCTGCCAGTGTTGTCACCGCCCGGAGCGACGCGCAACTGGCGCATTCCCCTGGGGCCTACGTCTGCGGTGCCCGAAGCATCGGCTGAATTACTCGACTCGTCTGAAATGCCAGCTGAGCTGAAAAACGCGCCGGAAGCAATTCAAGGCGTCGAGCTGCAAGACCGCATGGGCGACTACGAGATTCTCGACCTGCTCGGGCAAGGCGGCATGGGCCATGTGTACTTGGGCAAGCACATCGCCCAAGGGCACGACGTCGCCATCAAGGTGCTGAAGCCCGACTTGGCGACCAACCCACGTCACTTGCGCCGCTTCGTTGACGAGGCCCGCGCGGTCGCACGTATCAACCACCCCCACATCGTGCAGATGTTCGACCTGGTGAAAACCGAAGACGGCCGCATGGGCTGCGTGATGGAGCCATTGCGCGGCAAGACACTGGGCGACACCCTGCGCGAAGGCACGGTGACCATCAGCCGTGCGCTGCACATCACATCGCAAGTCTGTTCAGCGTTGGCCGCGGCGCACGAGCTGGGCGTGGTGCACCGCGACATGAAGCCCGACAATATTTTTCTCACCGGCAAGAAAGGCGAAGACTTCGTCAAGGTGCTCGACTTCGGCGTGGCCAAGCTGAACCCCGAGGGTTGGGGCGAAGCGTCGACCCTCGAAGCGACGCAAACCGGGGTGCTGGTGGGCACGCCTTCGTACATGGCGCCCGAGCAAGCAGCGGGCAACCGGGTCGACGCGCGCACTGACATTTATTCGTTGGGTACGGTGCTCTACCGCATGGTGGCCGGCCGGGTGCCCTTCAGCGCGCCTACGGTGTCGCTGCTGTTGGCGCAACTGCTGATGAAACCACCCAAGCCGTTGCCCGCAGAATCGGCTTCGGGTGAGGTGATTTCGACTGATTTGCGCCGGCTGCTGGCCCGCTGTCTCGACAAAGACCCCTCGCACCGTTTCGAGAGCATGGCCGAGCTGCAAGCAGCCATCGACGGCATGCGTGGGGTGGGGCCCCGGGTCAACCTCTCGCGCCGCCGCCAGTCGTGGCTGCACAAAACGCAAACCGCGTTGACGACGCTGGTTCGCAAGCTGAAGGGCTAACCTTTTGACGCGGAAGGTCAAGTGCTTTGAAGGGCGCAGCCGGGGTCGAGGTCTCGTCAGCTTCTTGAGTGCCTTGGTGCTCTCATGTTCGACAGCGGCTTGAGAGGCTCTGTTCGACTGTCTCTGACATGGAAAAGCAGTGGGCAAGAACTGTGTGCTGACGTTCGTTTCAACCCCGCGCTACTTGCCCACCACTTTGCGTGCTTCTTCAGCGAAGTTCTCGCTGCCCATGTGCAGCGCGACCCAGCCCGCGGTGTGTTCAGAGCGGGCAAATATTTCTACCTGCGAGCCAGCCCCCTTCGCCATTTCTAAGAAGCCCTTCGGCTTGCCGTGCGAGAAGTAGTCAAGGCGCAGCATTAACGTGGGCTCGCCCGACTTCGGCGTCTCGCCCTTGCCCAGCACGTCGGTCGGCACCATGCGGGTGAGAATCTTGTCGTGCCAGTTGCGCACAAATTCGTCGGGCTTGTCGGGCGCTTCTTTGGGAGCCACCTTGGTCGTCTGTGACACCTCAGCACCGGTCTGCACGAATTCTTTCGAGACCCCTTCGAACGTCACCTTGAAACTGTCGAATTCAGCCGGGCGAAACGCGTGGAAACGGCGGTCAATCAACTGACCTGAAGACGGGTCGAGCTCATTCATCAGGCCCGAGGGCAGCAAATAGACTTGGTTGTCTTGACCGTCTTGAAGGTAATTGCCCAGCAAGCCCACGCCGCCAGTCGAAACGCGATAAATGCGCGGCGCTCCCGAGACCATCAGCGTCATTTTCTTTTCGGTGAGGTCCAACCCGACTTCTTTGGTCTTCTCGGGCGAAAGCACGCCCAAACCACGGGCGGCCATCAGCGGAGAAAATTTTTCGTACAGCTTCTCGGCGCGCTCGTTGCCCACCAACTGCCGAGGCGGAGGCGTCACCACCGTCACGCCCTGCGGCAACTCCACACCTTCGGGCATGCCAGCATCGAACCGCATGGCGACCAAGCCGGCATCGGCGTGCCCACCACCGTCGGGCCCCGTCACCCCCGCGTGCGGGTCAACCACAGGGGGCGGGCCCTTGCCTTCTAAATACCCTTGCGTCACCCACACCACCGGCTCGTCTTTCACCTCACGGCGAAGGGTGATGAAACGGGTGCCGTCTTCGTAGCGAATTTCTTCGAGCGCAGTCTTCTTGGCATCGAGCACCACCACCTGCTCGTCGCTCTTGGTGTCTTTGGGGCGCTGCCAGGTGACATAGGCCGCCACCAACCCAGCACCGGCCAACACGCCCTGAATCAATGCTGAACGCGCCTTCATGACTTAAGCCGCCTCCGAGGGAGCACGCGCTGTGATGACCGGCCTCGGCAGACGACGTGCCCGCCTTCGCGCCAACAAGCCGACGAGCAACACCAGCGCCGGTGCCAGCACGATGGAGCCGTAGAACCACAACTTGTCTTGCTCTCGGTTGCGCATCACCGCCACGTCGACCTCTGAATTGGTGGTGCCCATCAGCTGCTCTTCGCCCAGCAACCACTTGAGCCCGTCGATGACGAACACCGCATTGCCGCGTGCTTTCGGCAACACCATGTCGGCAATGGCGTCTGAGTCTCCCAACACCAGCACGCGCATTTCGTCTTCGACCTTGGTGCTACCAGTGGGCCGCCGCGTCACCGCCGCCGCCAAGCCGTAAGCCTTGCGCACTTCGCCCTTGTCTTTGTCGTAGTTGAAGTTGCCGTTGACGTCGTTCCAGGTGGTGGCTTCGGTACGAATGGGAAAATCGACAACCAACTCGGCAGGGTGCGGCGAAAGCTCGTCAATCGCCCCGGCACCCACCGTGAAGAGGGGAAAATTACCGCGCCCGTTGGTGCTCACCGAAGGGTGCGACGAAAAGCCGCGCGTCGCCACGTAGGTGCGGTCAGCCAGCGTGTCGGTCACCCGGGCATGCACCACGTCGTCGGCGAGCAGCACCGGCTTGAAACCCAGCCCCAAGGGAGTGAGCAGCGCTTTGAAGTCGCTGCCTGCTTCAGGGTCCAACGCGATGAACATTTTGCCGCCACGCTTTTCATATTCGGCGAGCGCTTGGGCTTCGAGGTCTGAAAAGTCTTGCTGTGGGCCCATGACCATCACCGCGGTGGCGTCTTTCGGCACCTGGTTGGCAAGACCGTCGGCCAGCCCCAACTGCCGCAGCTCGTAGTTTTGGTCTTTCAACGCCTCGCGAATCGCAGAGATCGCCGGCCGCTTCGCGTCGCTGGCCAATGTCTCTTGCGCGCGTTCGCCGTGGCCTTCGGTCATATAAATGGTGCGCTTGCTTTTGGCGATGGCGAGCAACCGCTTCTGCACGTCTGAGTCGAGGCTCTTCAACTGGGTGCGGGCGCTCTCGAATTGGTCTCCCACGATGAGCGACTCTTTGCGCTCGCCCTTGGCCACCACCACGATGCCGTTGCCCGACACCCCCAGCTCACGCGCGCGTTTCGGCTCGAGCGCATGGTCTAACTTTTCAAGCTCGAGCTTGGGCGCGTCGCGTTTCAAGTCGTTGAAATATTCTTCGACTTGGTCGCCGACTTCGTTCACCGGAGGGAAAAACATCGTCACCCGAATCGGCTCGGTGAGCGACTGCGCCAACTTGCGCGTGGCTTCACCCGGCTTGGCGGTGCGAAAGTACGCCAGGTCTAACTTCATGTCGCGTTCGGTCACCACATATTGCACCGCGAACGAGAAGACGATGGTGAAGGCCAACCCCAACCCCGACCACATCGCGGCGCGCACCCGGCCCGCTTCGACGTGAGGGGCACGCGCCATCGACGCGTAAGCGAGCTCCATGGTGCAAAGCGGCCCCAGCGCGCACAGCAGCAGCATTGGCCAAAAGACCGCTAGCAAGGTTGCCAACTTCGGCGCGTCACTCTCGAGTGGGTGGCCGAGCACCTTGGCCCCCGCGTCAGAGACACCCCAGTAAGTGACCAGCGCCACCGCCGACAACGCGGTGAAGACGACGAAGGCCTTTTCAATAGGCTTGGCGTCGGCGCTCACCCGGCCGCTGCGCCACCACCGCCACCCCAAGGCCACCCCCACCACCGCCGCGCCTGCACTCGAAAGAATGACGCGCCACTGGCCGCCTTCGGCCACACGCTCGCCCGCCCACACCAAGAGCAGGCCACCCCACAACGTCAACGTGATGGGAAAGCTGTGCTTGCGCATGGCTATCTCCACCTCCGCGCTTCAAGCACCCGGGTGTTGGCGTAAAGCAGCACATACGAAACCAACCCATAGAAGACGACGTCTTTGAGCCGCACCACGCCTTCCATGAAGCGAAAAATAGGGGCGTACAGCGCCATGGCTTCGAGAATTTGCGTCAACGGCGGCAGCGTTACCCGGGCCAAAAAATATGTGTTCACCACCAAGGTGACGAAAACACCGCCCAGAATCGCCGCCACCACTTGGCTCTTGGTCAGCGACGAGCCAAGCATGCCCAAGGCCAGACTGCAGGCGCCGAGCAACGTCAGCCCCAAGTAACCGGCAAAGAGATGCCCCCACGACACCTTGCCGTAAACCATCACCAGCACCGGCATGAAGAAGGTAGTGAGGTGAAACACCGAGAGAAAAGTCAGCGCGGCGAAAAACTTACCCAGCACAATTTCCCAGTCGCTGACGGGAGACGAATAGAGCAGTGCCAAGGTGCCAGTCTGCCGCTCTTCAGCGAACAGCCGCATCGACAGCAGCACGCTGCCCACCATGCTGAAGAACGCGGCGTACTTGAAAAACTCACCCACAATTTCAGCCGATTTCTTCGAAGGGCCCCACATCACCACGGTGGTGAAAAGAATGCCGACCAAAAGCAGCATCGCGGCGATGATGATGTAGCCGCTCATGGTGCGGAGGTAAGCGGCGAGCTCCCGGCGGGCGATTAACGTGATGTTGCGCATCGCTTAGTTTTCCTGAGTGAGCTTCAAGAAGATCGCTTCAAGCTTCGACGTGGCTTTATCAACCTTCATCACGTCGAAATCTTCCTCGACGAGGGCGCGCACCAACTCGGGCCGAACATCGCCCTCGGCGTCGACCCGCAGCACCACCCCGTCATCATCGAGTCGCACCACTTCGACGTCTTTCACGCCCGCCACGCTCTTCACCGTTTCAATGGCCGCTCCCGCGGTGCCACGAATTTCGAGCTCGATGACGCCTTGGCTGCCCAAGTCTTTCGAGAGCTCTTCTTCGGTGCCTTGGGCCACAATTTCGCCGCCCTGAATCACCACGTAGCGGTCACAAATTTGCGCAATCTCAGAGAGAATGTGGCTCGACACCAGCACGGTGTGCTCGCCCTTGAGCTTGTTGATGAGCGTGCGCATCTCGACGATTTGGGCCGGGTCTAAACCGCTGGTCGGCTCATCGAGAATGAGCAGCTTCGGTTTGTGCACCATGGCCTGGGCCACGCCGACGCGCTGGCGATAACCGTGCGAGAGGGCCGAAATCGGCGTGCCGTGCATTTCGACCAAGCCGGTCTTCTCTTCGGCTTCGCGCACCCGCGCCGCCACGTCAGCCGCCGACACGCCGCGCAGCTGCGCCACGAAGGCCAGGTAACCGCCCACCGTCATCTCGTCATAGAGCGGCGGCGTGTCGGGCAAAAACCCAATCAGCTTACGAATCTCGTGCGACTCGTTGACCACATCATGGCCGTCGATGACCACCCGGCCCGACGTGGGCAAGAGCACGCAGCCAAGCACTTTGAGTGTCGTCGTTTTACCCGCGCCATTGAGGCCCAAAAAGCCAATGACTTCGCCTTGCTTGATGTCGAACGAGAGGTCGCGAATCGCGGCATGGTCGCCGTAGTACTTGGTGAGCCCTTCGACGTGAATCATTTGAAAGCGACGTACAGTGCATTGAGGCGGTCGCTGTCAAGAGTGAAACCCAGGCGCGCATTTTCTAACGGTTGCGGTATGAGCAGCGCGTGACGCGAATGCTCATCGACAAAGCCGCGCAAATTTTACGCGCGGGCGGTTTGGTCGCCCTGCCCACCGAAACGGTTTACGGTTTGGGAGCCGACGCCAGCAACGAGCTTGCGGTGCGCCGCATTTTTTCAGTGAAGCAGCGCCCGGCGTCACACCCTTTGATTGTTCACCTCGCCGCCGCAGAGCAGCTCGACGCTTGGGCCCGCGACGTGAGCCCCTTGGCGCGAAAATGGGCCGCCGCGTTTTGGCCGGGGCCGCTCACTTTGGTTCTCAAGCGCACCGAGCTCGCCACCGACACCGTCACCGGCGGTTACGACACCGTGGCCCTGCGCGTACCTCGTCACCCACTCGCGTTAGAGCTGTTGCGCGCGTTCAAAGGCGGCATCGCCGCGCCCAGCGCCAACCGTTTTGGCCGGGTCAGCCCCACCACCGCATCGCACGTGCATTCAGAGTTGGGCGAAGAGGTCGAGCTGATTCTCGACGGAGGCCCGTGCGAAGTGGGCGTGGAGTCGACCATTGTCGATGTGAGTAATGACATGCCTCTCTTGCTGCGGCCCGGCGGCATCACCGTCGCGCAATTGGAGCAAACAGGCGGCGTCACCGTGGCCACCGCTGAAGAACAAGAAGGCGCGCATGCACCGGGCCGGCTGGCTTCGCACTATGCGCCGCGCGCAGGCCTGAAATTAGCGGGGCGGGGCCAGCTCTTCGCCGAAGCCGAAGCGTTGGCGAAAACGGGTGCCAAGGTCGCGGTGCTCACGGCTGACGCGAGTGTTGAAGTGCCCGGGTGTACCCGCATTGCCATACCGTCTGAGGCGGCCGCGCTGGCGAAGGTGCTCTACGCCGCGCTGCGCCGCATCGACGACGGCGGCTTTGACGTCGCGGTCATCGAGCCTCCTGACGAGCACGGCTTGGGGCTTGCGGTGCGCGACCGGTTGATGAAAGCCGCCGCGCCGCGCGCTTAACTTAAGTAAAGCAAGCCCGACAACGGCCCGCTGCCTTCGTCGAGATTGCCGAAGGTATTCACTTCGGTGCGGCCCATGAAGTGGCACACCGAGACCAGCAAACGGTTGTGGTACGCGCCGCCGCCGGCCACCACGAAAGGCACGTCGTTGAAGCCGTGGCTCTGCGCTTCACCAAGTACGCGAACTGTTCGGCGTACCATGTGTTGACGGTGGTGCGGTTGGCGCGAATGGTGGGTCTGACTCAGAACTGCTCACCGAAGTGAGCAGGGCGGGCTGGCTACCGTTGTGGGCAGCGTCAGTGGAGCGTGTTGGGCAGCGCGAGTACGAATTCACCGATTTTCGCTTCAAACCGGGTGCCGTCGGGGCGCACCAAAAAATAACTCCCGCGCATCGAACCGAACGGGGTTCTGAGCATCGCCCAGCTGGTGTACGAAAAACTTTGCCCCGGTTCGAGCCTGGGCTGTTTACCGACCACGCCTTCTCCGCGCACTTCTTCGGTGTGGCCTGAACCGTCGGCGATGAGCCAGTGCCGCGACAGCAACTGTGCCGCCACCTCACCCGTGTTGCTGATTTCAACTTGGTAGGTGAACGCGTATTGCCCCGCCTCGGGGTGAGAGCGCTCGGGCCACGGCGCTGCTTTGACGGTGACGCGAATACCCGCGGTGGTGGTAACCGTCATGGCAGCGGGTGCTCTTTATGCGTTTTTTTCGGTGGCCACCACATCGAGGCCAAAATCGAGAACGTCAAAGTCAGCGCGATGAACGAGAGCGAGCCAATAATCACCAAGCCTTCGTGCTCTTTGATTTTCGTGAGCGCGGTCTCGGCAATCAGCTTCACGCCCACGAAACCCAAGATGATACCCAAGCCCACTTTCAGGTAGTGGAACTTGTCCATCAGGCTCGACACCACGAAGAACAGCGAGCGCAAACCTAAAATCGCGCACACGTTCGAAGTGTAGACGATGAACGGGTCTTGGCTAATGCCCATGACCGCGGGTATCGAGTCGACCGCGAAGAGCAAGTCAGACGCTTCGACCACCAGCAGCACCAGAAAGAGCGGCGTCACTTTCCACAAGCCGTTTTCACGGGTGGTGAACTTGATGCCGTCGAGGTTGTCAGAGACCGGCAGCAGTTTGCGCGCCACCTTCATCACCGGGTGGTGCGCAGGGTCGACTTGCTCGTCGACTTCGCCTCCGAAGAGCAACTTGTACGCGGTGTAGAGCAGAAACGCGCCGAAAACATAAAGAATCCACTCGAAGCGGTGAATCAGCGCGGTGCCCAAGAAAATCATCGACGCGCGCAACACGAAGGCGCCCAACACGCCCCAATACAAAAGCCGGTGCTCTGCTTCGTTGCCGACTTTGAAGAAGCTAAAGATGACGAGAAAGACGAACAGGTTGTCGACCGAGAGCGCGTATTCGATGACGTAGCAAGTGAGCCAAGTGGCCGACGTTTTTGCGCCGCCCAGCGTGTACAAATAACCGGCGAAGGCGAGCGAAACGGCGATCCACAAACCGGTCCACATGCCGGCGGCTTGGGGTGACACCTTGCCGCCCTTGGCCTTCACCACGCTCAAATCGATGCCAATCAACGCCAAGACGACGACGTTGAAGCCAAGCCACAAGGGGAGCGTACCAATGGTTTCCACGAAGGTTCCTCTACACCACGGGCGCTTGGCGAAACACCACCAGCGAACGGCCGGGCAATCGATAATTGTGAGAAGCAGTCAAGGTGTCTACCGGCCCGTCTACGGCGGTGCGCAACGCCAATTGCCAGCCCGCTTCCCATTCACGCCCGGGCAACGTCAACTGCACCGCGTCGTCGTGGGCGTTGAAATAAATCAGCAAGCTCTGGCCCTTGAGTTTGTTGCCTTCGGGGTCGCGGGTGGCAATCGCATCGCCTCCCAAAAACATGCCCAGGCAACGCACGTACGGCAGCTCCCAGTCTTCGTGTTTCATCTCGTGACCGTCGGGGCGAAACCAAACCAGGTCACGAAAGCGTGAATCTTCGAGGGTGGCGCCCAAGAAAAAATTGCGCCGTTGCAGCACCGGTTGCTCATGACGCAGGGCCAAGCACTGCCGGGTGAACGCGAGCAAGGCGCGTTGTGCGTCGTCGAGTTGCCAGTTCACCCACGACATGGCGTTGTCTTGGCAATACGCGTTGTTGTTGCCCAGCTGAGTGCGGCCAAATTCATCGCCCGCGCACAACATCGGCGTGCCGTGCGACAACATCAACGTGGCGAGGAAATTTCGCTTCTGTTGCTCGCGCGCAGAAATCACCGTCTGCTCATTCGTCGCGCCTTCGATGCCGAAATTGAACGAATGGTTTTCACTCGCGCCGTCGCGGCCGTCTTCTTGGTTGGCGTCGTTGTGCTTGTGCGAGTAACTCACCAAGTCGTTCAGCGTGAAGCCGTCGTGACTGGTGACGTAGTTCACCGACGCCGTGGGGCGCCGGCCCGACAGCTTGAAGAGGTCTGAAGAGCCACTCAACCGATAGCCCACTTCAGCCGCTTGCCGCTCGTCACCTCGCCAATACCGCCGCATCGTTTCACGGTAGCGGTCGTTCCATTCGGCGAAAAGCAGGGAAAAGTTACCCAACTTGTAGCCTTCAGGGCCCAGGTCCCACGGCTCGGCAATCAACTTCACGCGCGAGAGCAGCGGGTCTTGATAGAGCGCTTGAAAAAATGGAGCAGCGCTGTCGAACGCGCCCGCCGCGTTGCGCGCCAAAGTGGTGCACAAGTCGAAGCGAAAACCGTCGACATGCATCTCTTGCACCCAATAGCGCAGCGAATCGAGCACCAGCTTCAACGTCTGCGGGTGGCTCACGTTCACACTGTTGCCGCACCCGGTGTAGTCGACGTACTGGCCGCGGTCATTCTCATCGAGCCGGTAGTACGTGGGGTTGTCGAGGCCACGCAGGCTCAACGTGGGCCCGAACATGTTGCCTTCGCAGGTGTGGTTGTAAACGACGTCGAGAATCACTTCGATGCCGGCTTGGTGCAGGGCCTTCACCATCGCTTTGAATTCAGTCACCGCGGCGCCCGGCATTTTCGCGCTGGCGAAACGCTGGTCAGGGGCGAAAAAACCCAGCGTGTTGTAGCCCCAGTAATTGCTTAGGCCCCGTTGCTCCAAAAAACCTTCGCTCACCCGCTCGTGCACGGGCAGCAACTGCACGCTGGTGACGCCAAGCTCGGTGAGGTGCTTGATGACCACCGGGTGTGAGAGCCCCAAGTAGGTGCCGCGCAGTTCCGCAGGCACCAGCGGGTGCAGCTGGGTGAAGCCCTTGACGTGCAATTCGTAGAGCACAGTCTTGCGCCAAATGACTTGTCGGCGCTGCTCGTTCGACCAGTCGAAGCTGTCACTCACCACCACAGACTTGGGCACACCCGGCGCTGAATCGCGCGTGTCGAGGTGCTCGTTGCCTTCGCGGCGGTAACTGCCATTGAGGCCCATGTCCCAGTGCGTCTCACCGCTGAACGCTTTGGCGTACGGGTCAGCAAGCAGCTTGTTCGGGTTGAACCGTTGACCTTCACTGGGCGCAAAAGGGCCGTTGGCGCGAAACCCATAGAGCGCGCCGGGTTGCAGCCCAGGCACGTAGCCGTGCCACACGTGGTGGGTGACATCGGCCAGTGGCAAGCGGGCGAGCTGCTTCGACGGAGCGGCCGGGTCAAACAGACACAGCTCCATCTGAGTGGCGTTTTCGGAATAGACGGCGAAATTGACGCCGCGGCCATCGAACGTGGCGCCCAACGGGTATGGCACCCCGGGCCAAACGACAAAGTCAGTCACGAGAAACAACCTGACACAACGGGTGTCAAAAAGGTGCCCGACTTTACATCGGCGCTACATTCCGGCGAGCGCCTGGAGTTGCTTGCTCAAAAGAACGGCTTGGCACTCCGCAGAAAGTGCTCAATTTCTCAAGCATGCAAAATATGCCATGTGCCTAACCCATGCGGTCGATTTACCAATTGTTGGGTGAGCGCCTCGGCTACGCGCGCATGCTCAAATGGGTGGGCCTCTACCCACCGTACTTGGGCGCGGGTGTGCGGGTGGTTGACGTCGACCATTCGCTGCGCCGCATTACCGTGGCCATGAAGCTCACCGCGTGGAACCAGAATTACCTGGGCACGCAGTTCGGCGGCTCGATGTATTCAATGGTCGACCCGTTCTTCATGCTCATGGTGACGATGCGCCTGGGTAAGCCCTACGTGGCGTGGGACAAGTCAGCCCACATTCGCTTTTTGAAACCCGGCCGAAAAGAAGTGCGCGCCACTTTCGAGCTCACTGACGACAAGCTCGAAGCGATTCGCCGCGAAGTCGATGAGAAGGGCAAGGCTGAGCCGCAGTTCACCGTCGACATCAGAGACACCGACGGCTTGCTCGTAGCGCAGGTTGAAAAGTGGGTGCACGTGCATAAAGCCAGCGAATAAGGTGCCCAGAATGGACGCCTTGCAAGTCGTCGTCACCGGAGCAAGTCGCGGTATCGGCCGCGCCATCGCCCTGCGCTACGCCCACGCGGGTTGGAAAGTGTGGGCACTGGCCCGCTCCGAAGAAGCACTCCGCTCACTCGCTGCCGAGGCACCCGAGGGGGCGGTGCAGCCAATGGCGTTCGACGCATCTGTCCCCTCGCAGGTAGAGTCGGTGGCGCAGCGCCTCGCCCAAGAAGCCACGCAACTGCGCGCGCTGGTGAACAACGCCGGCGTCGCTTCATCGGCGCCGCTGGCTAAAACCACGTTGGCCGAAACCGAGCGCATGTTCGCCGTCAATGTCACCGCGCCCTACCTGCTCTGCCGCGAGCTGATACCAAAGATGGTGCAGAACCAAGGCGGCCGGGTGGTGAACATCGCCTCGACCGCCGCGCTGAAGGGTTTCAAGTACACCTCGATTTACTGTGCCTCAAAGCACGCGCTGCTCGGGCTTACCCGCGCGCTGGCGGTAGAGTTTGCGTCGAAATCTGTCACCGTCAACGCGGTGTGCCCGGGCTGGACAGACACCGACATGCTCAAAGCGTCGGCAAGTCATATTTCGAAAGCCACCGGCCGCAGTGAAGACGAAGCGCGACAAACGCTGGCGAAAATGAACCCCATGGGCCGGTTGATAAAAGCAGACGAAGTGGCCGAGCTGGTTTGGTTTCTCACCACCTCGCCAGCCGCGGCTCCTATTACCGGGGCCGCATATTCCATCGACGGTGGAGAAGCAGTCGCGTAAGCGTGTCAGCGATGAAAGAAAAACGCGTGTTGCAGCCGCCCGGCTGGCCCCGGCCCAAGGGTTATGTGAATGGTGTCGAAGCTGAGGGCCGCCTGGTCTTCATCGCCGGCCAAGTGGGTTGGAACCCGACTGCCGAGCCTTTGGCATTTTCGAAAGATTTCATCGCGCAGTTTGATCAAGCGCTGTCGAACGTGCTCGAGGTGTTGAACGAGGCCAAGGGCACTCCCGCTGACATCACCCGCATGACCATCTACGTCACCGACAAGAAAGAATATTTAGAGAGCCTGATGGGCGTCGGCGCGGTGTGGAAGCGGCGCATGGGCAAAAATTACCCGGCAATGGCGCTGGTGCAGGTAGCGGCGCTGGTCGAAGACGAGGCGAAAGTCGAAATCGAAGCCACTGCCGTACTCTGAGACGCGATGTCGTGAGTGAAGTGAGTAACTCCTTTTCTCGCGGTAAGGTCTTTCGCATGTCACTGACCATTCGAAGCACCACGCCCCGCATCGTTTCAGCGCCCGCGAGCACTTCGACTTCTTCGGCGGTTACTGCGAAAACCGCCACCGTCGCGCAAATGAAAGCTGCGAAGAAGGCCGCGGCCGAGCTGGGCAAATTTTTCAAGAAGACCATGGCGCGCTACGACAAAGAGCTCGCCAAGCCAGGCAGCAGCATCGCGAAAGCGGTCAAAGCGACGTTTGGCAGCCGCGCACAGAACATTCCGCCCGAGTACCGCATTGGTCGGCAAACGATGGCTCCGCAGTTTTTCTACATGAGCACTGTCATCGACACGCGCACCGGAGCCCTGTCGCAGTCGGTGAACGCCACGGCGCCTTTCTTTGGGCCGCTCTTGCCGCCTGCCAATGCCCGCATCAAGGGTCTCTTCACACCCACACAGGCCACCACTTTAATCAACACAGTGGTGCGCAACAGCCGCTGATTTGTCGGCGCCTCACCACGCCACGCCGAGCCGCAGCAGACTGATGTCGAAGCCGATGGTCGGTTGCCAGGTGCGGTTCTACCCGAGGGTGCGCATGAACGGGCCAGCGAAGTTTTTGAAGCCCTCACCCACCGGCACCGGTGCCAAGCTCGCGCCCGCGTTCACGCCCACCACGGTGGCGAGGTAGAGGTGTTTGAAGGCCACCCATTGGTAACCGATATTCGCGCCGGCCTGTACATCGAGAATCGACTGGTTTTGCTGGTTGAACGACGCCGCGCGACTCTCGACTGTGTCGCGGGTGAGCCCGTAGACCGCGGTGGCGTAGCCAAGCATGACTTTGGGAGCGATGAAAAACCCCTCGAGGTGTGAATGCGCTTTGAAGGGCGACAGCTTCACGCCCAAGGCGAGGCTTCCACCCATGCCGGCTTTTCCCACCAGCTCGGTGATATCGGCATCACCCCAACCCGGCGCATAGTGCGCAGACAATTCGAGCTGAAAGGCTTGCCACCCGGCGGAAAAATCAAAGCCCACTGTGCCTGAGATCGCGACGTCGAGCGGGTGCACGCCAGAAGCGAAAGCGCTCGGAGGAACCAACGGCGTCACCCACACCGCGAAACGTGGCGGTGCTTCGGCAAGGGTGGGCGCCGTTGCGGCGAGGGGCTCCGCCGCCAGTGCCACCTGGGTGTACCCCACCATCATCGCCATCAAACAGGCTCGTTGCATTGCCCGCGCGCTAAGCAAGCTCAATGCCATCGTCAGCAGGGCGTTTCTCCTCTGGGAATGGCAGAGGGAGCAAGGGTGCACCATCTCAAACGGCTGAAATGGTGATCTGCGCGCCCTAGTCTTCGCGGGCAAAGGTTGCGCGCGGGCCAGAAGGCGGCCTACGACGCCCGCCATGAAATTTGAAAAACACGGTGCGGTGGGTGTCATCACTTTCGACCGCCCAGATACACTCAACTCGCTCACCTTCGAGGTGTACCAACAGCTGCGCGATTTGTTCTTCAAGCTCGAAACCGATGCGAGTGTGAAGTCGGTGGTGATTACCGGTGAAGGCCGCGGGTTCTGCTCTGGCGGCGACGTGAACTCGATTATCGGTGAGCTCTTTTCGCGCGACATGCCGGGCTTGGTCGAATTCACCCGCATGACGTGCGACTTGATTAAAAACATGCGCGCCTTGCGCAAGCCCATTGTGGCGGCGCTCAACGGCACGGCCGCCGGAGCAGGCTCGGTCATCGCGCTGGCGTCGGACCTGCGCGTGGCATCAGAAAAAGCGAAGATTGCGTTTCTCTTCGTGAAGGTGGGCCTGGCGGGAGCCGACATGGGCGCCGCGTATTTGCTGCCGAAAATCGTCGGCCTCTCGCGCGCGACCGAGCTGCTCTATTTCGGTGACGCGGTTGATGCGGTGACGGCCGAGAAATACGGCCTGTTCAACAAAGTGGTGGCTCCCGAGAAAGTGCTCGAAGAGGCGATGGCGTGGGCGAAGCGACTCGCCGAAGGCCCCACCTTCGCGCTCGGCATGACCAAAGAGCTGCTCAACGCAGAGCTGAATTCTGACCTCTATGGAGCGCTCGACAACGAAGCACGCGCGCAGGCGGTGTGCATGCAAACCAAAGATTTTCGTGAGGCGTATGAGGCGTTCACCCAAAAACGCCCAGCGCGGTTCACCGGCCGATGAACGCCACCTTGTTGGAAAAGACACATACGCAGCTGGCTGAAACGGCGCGCACGGTTTTCGCGGCGATGGAGCCGAAGTCGCCCAGTTGGGACGACCCCACGCTCTCATGCAAAGTGGCGGGGCTTGCGCAGTACGGCTACTTAGTGCCCGCCGCGCACGGTGGAAAATTGCCGGCGATCGACGTGCGCAGCATTTGCGTGCTGCGTGAAGAGCTCGCGTATCGCAACCCCGCTGCAGATTCTGTTTTCGCCGTGCAGGGGTTGGGCAGCCACCCTATTTTGCTGGGCGGCAGCGCCGAACAGAAGACGACGCTGCTTTCGAAAGTGGCTGACGGCAGCGCGTTGTTTGCCTTTGCACTGACAGAACCTGAAGCCGGTTCAGATGTAGCGGCGCTGGCGACGACGGCGGTGAAGCGCGGCGAGGGCTATGTGCTGAATGGGCAGAAACGTTTCATTTCGAACGCGGGCATTGCCACGCACTACACGGTATTCGCCCGCACGGGTGAAGGCCCGAAGGGTATTTCGGCGTTCATCGTCACGCCGGGCCTGGCTGGGTTCTCGATGAAAAAAATGGAGCTGATGGGTGAGCACCCCATCGGTGAGCTTTTCTTTGAGGGTTGCGAAGTGCCGGCATCGGCTCGCGTGGGAGACGAAGGCGTAGGCATGAAGTTGGCGCTTTCGACGCTCGATGTTTTTCGCAGCACGGTGGGTGCAGCGGCGGTGGGCATGGCGCGGCGCGCGCTCGATGAAGCGATTTCGTACGCGAAGTCACGCAAGCAGTTCGGAGCGCCGTTGAGTGACTTGGCCGCGGTGCAGGCAATGCTGGCTGAGATGGCGGTTGAGCTCGAAGCGTCGCGGCTGCTGGTGCACAAAGCGGCGGCGACGAAAGACGGCGGGCAACAGCGCGTGACGTACGAGGCGGCGGTAGCGAAGTTGTTCGCCACCGAAGCGGCGCAGCGAATTATCGACAAGGCGTTGCAAATTCACGGCGGCAACGGCGTGGTGCGCGGCACGGTGGTTGAACGGCTGTACCGCGACATTCGCGCACTGCGTATTTACGAGGGCGCGAGCGAAGTACAGCGGCTGGTGATTGCGCGGCATTTGCTGGCGTCGCGCTGAGGTCTGTGAAGCCACGCACATCTAATGTGCGCCATTTCACAAACCTCCGCAAAGGTTAGGGGTTGAGCAACCGCGTATCGTCTTGCGGCTCGCCGGCGTCGGGGCCTTTGCAGCGGTCACCGAGGAAAGCTTTGTCATCGGTGCAGCTGCATTCGGTTTTGAAGCCAAATTCGATGGAGACTTTTTTGTCGCACTCGGCCTGCGCGTCTTTGAGGTTGAGCGGCGAGCAGTAGGAGCGGCGAATGCCTCCTCTGATGAAGTAGCCGCACCAGACTCCCATTTCGCGTGAGGGGGCGGCGACTGACGCGTCGGGGTTGTTGTTGGGTGAACCCGCGTCGCTTGGTCGCTGCTCGGCAGCTTGAGCTCCGGCGTCGAGTCGAGCAGATGAGCGAACCTGACCAACGGTGAGCGGTTCAGCGGGTACTACTGTCGGTGCACCTCCGTCGCGGTACCAGACGATTTCTGCACGCGACTGCGCGCTGCTTTGGGCAGAGAAAACCGCGAGCAGCGTGGCGAAAAGCAACAGGGCGAAGCGTTGTTGCGATTGACGGCCCATGGAGCGTTTTAACCGGCGCAGATTTACGGACAACCCGGATTCAGCGGCCAGTCGGGGTTGCCGGAGTTAGCCGAGTCGTGCTGGTACTTTGGCCAGGCTGCATCGGGTTTCAGTTTGCGCGCGTCGACGAGGATAGCCATTAGCTTTCCATCGCTCGTGGCGACATAGAACGAACCGGGTCCATTCGGTCTTATTCGATTACAGTCAAGGGTTGGCGACGCATCGACTACATCGGCAATTTTCCCGGACCAGACGGGCGCGAGCGTTTCCGCATCAACGACCGCCATGACCCCACCACTGGTCACAAAATAAAGCAACCCGTCAGAACCCAACACGGGAGCACTCGTCAGTGGGTCGTCGACAAGAGCGCGGTTCAATGAAAACCCAGCCTGTCCGGCAACGCGCACGGAGTGCTGTTGCTCTCCCATGATCTTGTCCATCCCGAAGTAGATTGAATCTCCGTCATTTATACTTGGCGTCCATATAGGCGCTGCTGGCGCAACGCCTCCATCCGGGAGTGTCGACGGAAAGCGCCAGGTGATTCCACCGTCCACACCATCAATCTGAAAGAGGCGACCAATTCCCGGTCCTCCTCCTCCTCCTACAAGTTTCGGACCACCGCCCGACGAATGCACGGCAAGGCCACGCAACGTTCCGTTTCCGGTAAGCGTGGCCGTCCACTGAACTTGAGAGGCTGTAACGGTACCGTTAGCAAAATTAAACGCGTGAACGCTTCCAATGCTATCGGCGTAGGCAAGGCGATCACCAAAAACAATCATGTTGGTCAAATTGCCAGCTGTGTCCGTCGCCGATGTATCTACACCACTGAGGGTGTTGCAACTTACGTTGAATGAACTGTCCACTGAATGGACTGCCAATGTGTCCTTAAGAACTGTGACAGCGACGACCTTCGATCCAACGGTATCGAGAGCGGGCGTCGGTGGAGAGCGTATGGCTGAATTCACTTCACACGCTTGCGTACCAGTTGGAGATACAGCACCACCGTCTGCAGCCCACACTGAACCCAATCTGGCTGACCCTCCAAGCCGACTGGCAAAATAAACGACCTCCGGGCCTCCCGCACCAATCGCCGCAACTGTCGGAGAGGCTTCAATTGACCCAACAGCCGTATTCACCCACCGAAGACTTCCGTTCGGGGAGAGGGCTAGAAGCTGTCCACTCGTAGTGTTTGCAACACCCGCGTACAAATTTCCCCAGCTGTCAATGGCAGGCGTCGCAACCATGGCGTTGCCCGCATCAGCAAGCCACTTCACGCGGGTAACCTGCACCTGACCACCATCAACCGTCACTCCATGGTTCGCAACGTCAGTTGCCGACGCGACGAGCGAAAATGTCCCGCGCAAAGCATTCAAGCGTGGCTTCGACAAATCGACGTCAAAGCAAAAGCAACTCGCTGAAGAAGAACAGACACCGCCATCACACGCCACGCTGGTTGCAACGATTGGGGTCCCTCCATCGGAGACGGCGACCAAAGTAGCGGTCTGCAAATTCTCATTGGAGTGCACCGTGACGCGAATCGTCTCGTCGCGTTTCCACGCCGTTGGCATCGCAGGATCATTTCCAGACAACGCCCCCGGCAAGTTCGAGCGCGTCGGCATCGCGCTGTGCGTAATCTCAAGCACCGGCGCCACTGTATCAACCGTAAAATTCACCACCGCGCTCAGCCCCGCATCACCGACAGAAGACACCGTCGCCTTCCACACACCATCGGCCAGCACCTGCGCACCCTCATAAAAACCATTCGCATAAGTCAACGTCGCCACCGGCCCCGCCGCTCCGCCCTTCTCAAACTTCACCGACACCGACGGCCACGGAGCCACCGACGGCGCGCCCACCGTCAGCTTCGCGCGCAACGCCACCGACGCATCTGCCGTGAACGAACCTTCTACGGGCGCCTCCCACTCCAACTTCTGATACTTCGCGACGCACGCACCGCCCACGCACACCTGAAACTCATTCCCCCCATCACCACATGGCGCACACGTGCCCATTCCTCCGCCAGCACCACCGCCACCACCCCCTGAACCGCCGCCCGTGCCCTGCTCAACGCAGTAACCACCTGCATTGCAGCTGGCACCCGCAGGACACGGGTTGCTCGCATCGCACTTCAGCTCTGAAAGCGGAGGACACGCCGCCGCGAACAAGGCGACCACGAAGAGATACGACCAGCGCTGCATTTCCCGCTCCTGTGCCATCACTTCAGAGGCATGCTGACCAACACCATCGCACCACGACCGTCTATCATCACCGAAGCGACGGGCGCGTCGTCGTGCATCGAATACCAAAAGGCGCCACCCGCCGCGGCCACCAGCGCAGCCCCACCGGCAATCAAACCCACTCCGGCTTTCTGCCTGCCAGGCACTCCCAACACATTCTGATAGTGCTGCTCCGACTTGAAGACGCCTTGCTCATTGCGCGCGTCACCCAAGCTGTCATTGGCCGCCTTCAGCAACACCGCGCCCACCCCCACCGCCACCACCCCTACCCCGCCCGCCACATAGCTGCTCACGCGCCACTTATTCACCGGCCTTTCTACCGTCACCAGTGGAGGCGGCGGCGGGGCGTCAGCCGTCGCGGCCGCAGAGGGGCTCACCAGCGCCACGGGTGCATCACCCGATGGCGAACGCGAGGCCGGCAACGCCGGCGGTAGCTCGGCCAACTTCAACTGAGCCACCAACTTGGTCAGCGCTTCTTTTGCCACTTCAGAAAATTTTCGCCCCGGCGCCATCGGCCGCGTCAACGTCACTCCTTTACCCATTGGCACCGCGTCTGAACGCACCACCCGCGCCGCCACCACCACGTTGTCGCCCAAACCGTCGAGACCCACCGCTGCATAGAGCGCGTAAACCGACCCCGTCGCCACCGCCACGCGGCGCAAACACTCATCGTCACGGTCGCAGCTGGCGTAGCCATTTTTCTCGAGCGCCTGCACCACTTCGGTTTCAAGCGGCACTTCAATTTCTTCAGCCGCTGACACCGTCAGCTTGAAAAACAGCTTCAGTTCTCTCTGTTCAGACGGAGAACCGCTGCCCACTTTCAACGGGTGCACCGCGATTTTCGGCCGGTTTGTCGGTATCGCCCACGCCGCCGCCGACACCAAACACACTGCCGGCAACAGGGCGCCCCATTGGCTGCTGATGGTTCTCACAAACCCTCTTTATTGTACTTGTGCGCCATGTCGGTGATCTCTTTGTTCACCCGCGCGCAATCTTCACGCGTCTTCGCTTCTCGCACGCGTGCGCCAATAGCGTTCAAGTCGGCGAAGAAGCTTTCGGCGTTCGCCATGAACTGGGGCTCTTTCAGCGCCCGCGCCGACGCCCGCTGCTGCAACTGGCTCAACCGACCATTCACCGATTCGCGCCAATCAGCGCTCGACTCGCAGTCGTCGTTCGCAATGGCTGGGGCCGCGACGACTTTCTCTTTTACTTTCGGCCGCGCCGCCACGGTCGCCACTGCCACCGGCTTTAATTCATGAACCTTGAGCGGGGCAGCCAACTCTTCTTCGACCGCCAGCACCTTCTGCGGCACCTCGGGCTCAGGCAGCGCCACCGGTGCAGCAGGGCCCATTGCCGGAGCCGCGACTTGCACCTTCACCATTTGGGGCGGCGCGCGCGTCATGCTCGCTTTCGGTGCCAGTACCCCGTCGTCAGTGTCACCTGGGCCGAGCGAATTCCACGCGGCTGTCAAAGCCACCGGCGCCAACAGCAACACCACCACCAAAGCAAACAGCTTGCGCCGCTGGGTGGCCGCAGGTGCTTCACCCAACGCCGCCACCACCGCTCCCGCAATTTGGTCGGTGTTGTTGGGCCGCACATTGACGGAGCCCGCCGACGTGTTGACGGCTGACTGAGGCAACTGCATGCGCCGCACGTCGGTCATGCCCTGCCGAATTTCTCGCGAGATGCCCCGCACCGCCGCCTTTAGCTGCGCCGCTGAGTCGTAGCGCTCGCTCGGCTCTTTCATCAACAACCGTTCCACCAGTTCGGCCAATGAATGCGGCACGTCTTCGTTCTCGAGCCGTGGGGCGGGCTTCTGCGCATGCATTTTGAGCAGCTCAATCACTTGCTCGCGGTCGCCCGAAGCGGTGGAGCGAAACGGTAAATGCCCCGCCAACATTTCGAACATAATCACGCCCACGCTGTACAAGTCAGACGCCGGGCCAATTTTTTCTGACTGCCCCGTCGCCTGCTCGGGCGAAATGTATTGCGGCGTGCCGGCCAAGGTTGAGCGCGCGGGAGCCACGGCTCCTGCCAACGCCAACGGCCCTGCATCTTGCTTGGCCAAACCAAAGTCGAGCAGCTTAAGCAGCGGCTCGCCCTTGGGCTGCGGCACCACGAAAATATTCTCGGGCTTCAAATCGCGGTGAATGAAACCCTGCTCATGCGCGCTGGTGAGGCCCGAGAGCACCTGCTCAATCATGCCCAGCGCTTCGAGCGGCGCCATCGGAGAACGCGTGCGCATCACCCGATGCAGCGATTGGCCCTCGAGAAACTCCGTCAAAATATAGAGCCGACCATCGGGCAACACCCCCGCTCCGTAAATTTCAATGATGTTGGGGTGCTTGAGCCGACCCAAGGTGCGCGCCTCTTTGTGAAAACGCGCCACCTGCTCGGCGTCGGTCGCCATTTCAGGCTTCAGCACCTTCACCACCGCGTTGCGCTCGATACCGGTGTGCCAAGCGCGGTAAATGAGCCCCATACCGCCAGACTCCATGCGCTCCTTCACCTGGTAACCGTCGAGAATGAGGCCGCTGAGCGGGTCAACCTCGGGTTGAACTTCTACGGTGGGAAGAATGGGAACCGTTTCTTCTGACATGGCGCGGCCCTTGGGCAAAATGCTTCTACCAAGGCATGCCGGGGGTCGCGAATTTCAACAACCCCTTGTTTCGAGCGAATTATTTGACGCAGAGAAGCGAACTGGCTGCGGCGTATGATCGCCACGCCCCACCGTTAGAAACAGCGCAGTCGCTTACGGAAAGACGTACTGCACGGTGCTGCGAAATTGCTTGGGCTTGCGCTCATTCATCTCGGGAATAGGGTCTTGCGGCAGCGCCCTGGGGTTCGACCGCGGAAGAACTGTGCTTTCTGGCGGGCAACCCGTGCCCAGCGCCTGGGTCTGCGTCGCGCTTTGGTCATCGACACCCGTTTCGTCGTAACCCACGCCACAGGCCGTAAGCAGCAACGTCGAGAGCGCGATGACCATGATGCGTTTCATGGCACCGAACTTTTGCAAAACGAGTGCCGATTCACGCTTGCCCACGGGCTATCTCCTTCAAGGTTGGGTCGGCATTGATGATTTGCGACAAACGCGAGCGCTTCATGCCCAATTTACGGGCGGCTTCGCTGATGTTCCCTTTTGACTCTACCAACGCGCGGGCGATGCACTGGGTTTCCATCTCTTCACGCAATTGTTTCATCGACAACCCGCGGCGCTTCGCCAGCTCGTAAAAGTCGAGCGGCGCTTCGGCCGGCAGCTCATCACTTTCGATAACCACTTCTTTCTTCGCCGAAACAGAGGAGCGCGCCAAGGCCTTCAATTCGTCTACGTGCATCAACGCCTCCGGCTCAATGGTGGGGCCGTCTGAGAAAATCACCGCCGCGGCAAGCACGTTTTCGAGCTCTCGCACATTGCCCGGCCAACGGTGCTTGAGAAGCAACGCCAGCGCCGCGTCTGAAAGCCGCTTCGCAGGTTGGCCCTTTTCTTTCGCGCTTCTCATCAAGAAATGCTCAGCCAAGAGCGGCACGTCTGCGATGCGCTCCGCCAGCGAGGGCAACTTCACCATCACCCCCTTCAAGCGGTAGTACAAGTCTTGTCGAAACTGCCCCCTTGCAATCAGCGCTTCTAAGTCGCGGTGGGTGGCGCAAATGATGCGCACGTCGACTTGAATCGTCTTGGTGCCGCCCACCCGCTCAAATTCACGCTCCTGCAGCACACGCAGCAGCGCCACTTGGCAACGGGGGCTGATATCGCCGATTTCGTCGAGAAACAGCGTGCCACCGTCGGCCAATTCAAAGCGACCTTTGCGCTCACGCACTGCGCCGGTGAATGCGCCCTTCTCGTGACCAAACAGTTCAGACAACAGCAACTCTTCGACCATTGCCGCGCAATTCACTTTTACCAACGCCTGGGCAAAACGCGGCGAGTACGCATGCAGCGCTTGCGCCAACACTTCTTTACCCGTGCCGCTCTCACCGCGAATCAACACCGTCGCATTCGAGCGCCCCAGCGCGGGCAACTGGGCCACCACCTGTGCAATGCCCGGCGCGTTGCCCAATAACCCGTGCTCTACCTTGGGCTGAGGAACGACGGCTGGAGCCACCACGGCAACCACCGGTTTTGAAACCACCGGCATCGGCGACACCGGGTGGGCCCAAGCCCACACTTGGGCGCGGCGCGGCACGGCGAGAAAAGCAGTGCGGTGAATGACCGGCACCCGCTCGAGCAATTCGCCCAGCAGCATGCCCGCCCGCGTGAATTCTCGCTGGGCCGCACCTTCGTCACCGGCCAAACCTTTAAGGCGCCCCATCAAGAAAGCCAACCGGTAGCCCCCTTCGATGTCGGGGTGCGAGAGCATCACTTCGCGGGCGCGCATCATCGCGCGGCTGGCGGCGTGCAAATTGGCGGTGTCGAGCGCGAGCTCGGCCTGCAGCAGCTGCGCTTCTAGCGTAGCGGCGCCAAATGTTTCAGTCGCCATCGCCACTTCGAGCTGGGCTTGCGCCTGCGCTTTTTGCCCGGTGAGGAGCAGCGCCCGGGCCCACAACGCACTCGCCAAGGCGGCATAGCCATGGTGACCGATGGCCGCAAAGCGCACATTCGCCTGAGCCAACTTTTCACAGGCACGCTCGGCGGCGCCCTGCTCCAATGCGAGTGAACCGGCATTGAGTGAAGCTTGCGCGAGCAACGCCGCGTCACTCAAACTGCTGGCCAACTTTTCACTGTACGCCACCAATTCTTGCGCCCGCTCGAAATCACCCAGCTGCATGTGCAACCGAGCCAAGTTCGAAGCCGCTTGCGCCATGCTGCGCGGCGTTTCGTAACGGGCGAACGCACGCAAAGCGGCCGTCAACGCCTCGAGCGCCGCGTCGAAGTCTCCCGCTTCGACGCACAGCGAGCCCAAGTTGGCACGGGCGCGCGAGTAGGTCGGGCCCGCCTGTGCCGGCACTTGGCGGTAATGCGCCATCGCCGCTTCAGCGTCGCCCAGCTTCTGCGCCGCCACGCCTTGGTTCAACTGGGCCTGGGCCCACGCTTGCGGCAAGCCATTTGCTTGCGCCAACGCGGCGTTCTGCGCGAACCAACGCAGCGCCTGCCGGTCGTCACCTTGCAGCAGCGCCGACTTGCCGAGCACCGTGCGCAAACCGCACGCGTCTTCGGCTGAGTCGGCCTGTTCTATCGCCTGCGCGCACACCGCCATGGCCCGCGCCGCGTCACCTTGGGCGAGCCACGCCTCGCCCGCCAGCACCGCCCACCGAGAAGCGCGCGCTTCTTTCGCCGGCACAAAAGCCAACACCATGTCGACAAAGCGTGAGCGGCCCAGCTGCAACAACGCGTTGCCCGCCGCGAACAACGCCGTGCTGTCACCTGCCAGACGGTGCAACTTCAAATAAAGACGCGCCGCCGAACGAAACCGCCCCAGCCGCGCTTCAACCTGCGCCCAGCCTTCGAGCGCTCCGTAAAGCGTTTGGCCCGAAAGCACCGACGCCGCTTGCCGGTAGTGCGCCGAGGCCGCCTCGAGCGCGCCTTTGCTTTCGAAGTCTTGCGCCGCTTTGAGCGCCGCGGGGCCCGCTTGTTCGTCGTCGAGCGTGAACCACAACGCGGCCGCTTGCGCCCAGTCGCGGGCGGCTTCGCATGCGCGCGCCACTTGCCGGCGCAGCGCTTTCACCACCGCGGGCGGCAGGCCCTCGAGCACCAACAAACAATCGTCTTCGCGCAAAAAACGAAACAGCGCCCCGTCATCGGCTTCGGTGCGCAATAGCCAACGCTCACGCACCAGCACGTCGAGCTGCGAAGCCACCCGCTGCGCGTCGGGAGGGTCAAAGGCGGCCGCCAGCACCTTGGCCGCGGTCATCGGCTCGCCGGCCACAGCCAGCACTTCGAGCACGCCTTTGAGGCCCGCGTCGAGCCGCTCGAGCCGGCGCGCCGAAAAACCAATCGGCCGCTCGACTGGGGGGCTGAACAACGCTCCCAACCGCGCCGGGTTACCGTCAGTCAGCGCCAGCAGGCTTTCAGCCACTTGCGGCTGTTCCAAAAACGAGCGCACGCCTTCGAGCGCCAAACCCGAGAGCAACAAAGTGGCGGCCGGCAAATGGCTCAACAGCTGCCGCAGGGCCTGGGGCAATGCTTCCCATTCGCGAAAAGAAAGAACCCAGAGCCCTCCGGCTTCGGCGCCCGGGGTGGCCACCACGCGCAGCACGTAGCGCAACAACTCAAGCGAACCGGGGTCGGCTTCGTCGAGGTCAGAAAAAACAAACGCGGGGTTGCTTCGCGCCACTCGGGCAAAAACGTCGGCCACTGCCTCAAACGTTTGGGCGCACTGCTCAACCCCCAAAGGTTGCCCCAACCGTGCCGCCACTTCAGCCTGCCCCAGCACCGCGCTCGAAGCGCCTTCATTTGAAAGCTGCTCCAGCAACGCCGGTAACAAGGGTTGAAAAAGTGAAAACGCAGTCGGGTGAGCATCTGGGGCCGGCTGGGCCGACAACACGGCAGCGCCAGTCACCGAAAGCTGCTTTTCGAAGAGCCCCAGCAGGTGCGACTTGCCCACCCCCGCGGGCCCGTGCACCAGCACCACCCGCGCCCGCCCCGTCACCCGGGCTTTGTCATATTCGCTCTGCAGAAGGGCCAGCTCCCGCTCGCGGCCAATCGGCTCGACATTCGAAAACCACCATCGGTCGGCGCTCTGCGTCGCCATGAAGCCTGTCACCTCCAGGTTTCGTGGGAAGCCAAAAGACACCGGCGTCATCACGAAGCGTTTAAGGGCGCTCCGTTGAGCATAAGACGTGCCACTTCGCGTGAAGCTGGCGGCGGTGCTTTCACCAACAAACTGGCGGCGTTAATGAACCGTCGCGCGCATGGCGAGAACACAACGCGACAACGATGACATGGCGCGTCGAAAGGCTGAGTCAAAATCAGTCAGTCTTTGACGGGCGTGGCTTTCAGCGCGGCTTTGCCTTCTTTTACGTAGACCTGAAAACGAACCGAACGGCAGTTGTATTTCGCGACCAACTGCTCCTTGTTCTTTTTCAGCTTCACCACGAATTTTTCATACGTCAGACCATCAGAGGGCTCACCGCAGCGTTCGCGCGTGGCGACGAATTCTTTGAAGGTGGCCTGAAAATGCTCTTCTTCGGTGCCGCCCCCCATCGGCTGCACTTTGGGCGCAGAACCTGAAGCACCCGCTTGCGACGCGGCAATCAAGCCTTGAATGGCCTCGGTGTTACCCTGGCTGGTGGCCTGCAACAATTCAGCAGGCACGGTGGCTACGCGCGTCGATTCTGGGTTGTAGTTGCCGTCGTCGTTGCCGTCATCACCGGCTGAAAAGAACGGCGCGGGCCCCGGCGATGACGGCGCAGGAGCCATGTCTGAGAACAAGTCGAGCCCCGGGCTGCTCGCGGCGGGCGGTGGCGCTGCAATGGCTGATTCACCCGGCAATTCTTCCAGCCCCATTTCGTCGACCACCGGAGCCTTTTGAGGCGTCACGATGGCGGGCGAGCTCTTCACTCCCGAGGGCATGGGGGCGCCCTTCGAAGACAGCGCACCACCGAAGTCGAAATCGTCAGGGTGGGTTTCGGGAGCTGGCGTACTGGCAATGGGCAACGCGTCATGGCCGCCAGCAGGAGAATGCGTCGACTCGCTTGGCACCGGCGCCGAAGAGGTCGGGCTGTTCACCGGCCGGTCGACTTCTTCAGCGGTACCACCGAGCATCAACCCCACGGCGATAGCGGCTGCCAACAAGCCCACCCACATCAAGAGCGACACCTTTTGGTAGTCGGCCAGCGCCTTCATGAAGGGCTGGGTGCTGACCACCGCAAGCACTTCATAGGGAGTGCCCTTCACGTCTTTGCGCACCGCCACCGCGAGCGGCGCACCGTTGTCGCTCACCATCATCGGCAAGGCAATGGGCCCCAACGCTTCGAGCGTGCCTGACTCGATGACTCCGGGCTCGCCCAGCTTGAGCGTCTTCAACACCTTGTCGAGCAGCGGCTTTTGCGTGCCGGCGCCGAAGAGCAACCGGCCCTGCGACGCAATGCCCAAGCCGCTCGCCCCCACTTGCTTAGCCATGACTTCTAACCAGCCCGCGGGCTCGCCCAAGGCAGGCATACCGATGAAGGCATTGGCCACCACTTTGGCTTCGTTCTTGTCGACGCTGACAATGGGCACCGAAAAAACCCAGTGGGGCGTACCGGCGATTTCGACAATCAAACCATTCGCACCTGCTTCGCCCCATGCTTTGGCATCAATGCTTTCAGGCAGCGGCGCCGGGGCCGCTTCGCCTTGCGCCCACATCGCACCTTGCTCGTTTTGCACGCCGACCCACAAGGTGCGGGCCATGTCTTCGGGCACCACATCTTTCGCGGCGGCGCGTACCGCAAACACGCGATCAGGCGTAGGGGCATCGGGCTTGGCTCCCGTTTTCGCCGCTGGCCACAACGTCGCCGGGCTGTTGGCAACCTTGAGCGCGGCCGCCTGCAGTGTCGAGCGAATGCCCTCGATGCGCAGCGCCAAAGTCGAAGGCGCACCTGTCGCGGCGGCCAAGGCCACCTCGACGGCCTTGGCCGAGAGCGCAGGCGAAACGAGCGAAAGCTGAGCCGCCCAGAGCCCCAGAGCGACCGCGGCGAACACGAAAAACTTGATGCGGGTCATCGCCTTCCTTTGTGTGGCGAAAAAAGCGAATGAAGCACAATGGTTATAACGAATGCTGGCGTACCCCAGCAAGGATTTGGGCCTTTCACTGATGTAACCTGGAGCGCACCATGAACCCGTCAGACACCTTTTCGGTCGCCATCACCACTGAAGACCCCCTCACTGCCGACCGGTTGGTCGACGCGCTGCAAGAAAACGGCATCGACGCTTTCGCTCGAGCGAGCGGCGCGGCCTCAGCCGATGGCCTGCAAGCCACGGGGCCTTCGAGCTGGGCATTGCTGGTGCCTACGTCGACCATTGAAAAAGCCGTCGGCCTGGTGAAAAGCGAGTTGGCGGCCATCGAGTCAGAAGCCGCGCAAAATGCCCAAGCGGCCGAAGAAGAAGCGCTCTCGGGTGAGACGCAGATTCCTTAAGGGCGAAAGGTAAAAAGCCCTACCCATTTCCCAACGAGTGATTCAATTCACGCTCTTCACGCCACAAGGTGAGCGCTTCTTTTCCCAAGCGCACCACCAAAGGCCCCAGCATGGCGCCAAAGGGGCCGTAAATCACCAGCCCGCCAAAAACCGAAATGAAGAGCACGAAGACGGGCAATTCGAGCTGACCGTAACGGCTGAAAATGGGGCGCAGCACGTTGTCCATGCTTGAAATCACCACCATGCCCGCGACCGCCATCACCGCCGCTTTGAGAGGGTGGCCGGTCAAAAACAAGCCCGCTGCAACCGGGCCCCACACCAGCGACGCTCCGACAATGGGCACGAAGGCGGCAATGCCCGTCACCAGGCCCAGCACCAGCGCGCGCGGCACTCCCAGCGCCAAGTAAATGACGACCGCGGCCAAAGCTTGCGAAAGACTGGTCAACCCGACGCCGATGAGCAACCCACGGCCCGTTTCGTAAAAAGCCCCCGCCATGCGTTTGAAGTGGCTGGGCACGAGCGGCACTTGGCGCAAAAGCCACGCCCCCATCGAAGGCCCTTCAATGAGAAAGGTGTAGGCCCCGAAGAAAAAGATGAGCAAGCCAATCACCGCTTTTGCCGACGCCCCGGCGATACCGCCCACCACTTGAAAGACTTGGGCCCCATGCTTTTGCGCCAATTCGAGCGCCTGCTCCATCGCCTGCTCGGCCGACTGCGGCAC
Organism: Myxococcaceae bacterium; assembly: GCA_019694575.1. Lineage (GTDB taxonomy): Bacteria > Myxococcota > Myxococcia > Myxococcales > Myxococcaceae > JAIBBR01. The sequence goes on along the minus strand of JAIBBR010000015.1, from coordinate 11,737 downwards.
GGCCCACAGTGAATCGGCGTTCGCCGCCCCAGGAGAAACGAGCGCCTTCAACGCCGACGGGCCTCCTTCTGACGTCGCCACCGCGTTGTACAGCTCGCCGGCACCTGAAATCACCGCGGTGAGCAAAAAGCTGAGCGGGGTGAAGAGCAACAGCACCAGCACGGTGATGATGACCGCGGCAGCACGGTTGCGGCCTTTGAGCGCATGCGCCACCTTGTCGAGCAACGGTCGGGCGAGCTGCGCTATCCACGCGGCCAAAATAATCGGCACCATCAGCGGAGACAGCGTCACCAACACCGTCACCCCGAGCGCTATCGCCAAATACCCCATGGGGCTGGCTTTGAAAGTGTTCACGGCTCAGGCCTTACCGCGTACAGGGCCACGCCTTCCACCGTCCATTTGGCGTAGCCCAAATTTCGCTTCATGAAGGCCGCCAACGGCTCGTCGACGACTTTGGTGAAGGTGCGTGAGGCGTGGCGCAGCATGGGGCCTTTCGGCGTTTGCACCACGAAGCCCACATGCGTCACGCGGGTAACCATGGCCGCGCGGTCAGCCCGCACCGCCACCAGCACCGTGCCGGTGGGCACTTTCTTCACAATGGCTTCGGCGGCTTCGACAGGCACGATGTCTAACCCGAAGTCACCCGTCATTTGTTCCGATGGCGCCAACCCCAGCGCCGCGCCGCTGCGCGATTGCCAGGTTTGGGCAGTCAATCGTTTGGGAGCCCGTTTGACGCGGTCGCCTCCGTACAGCTTGGTGACGTCAGACAAAAAGCCTTTCTTGATGTTGTAGGGCAGCCACTGCGCTTCCATCAGATGGTTGCGCTCGGCGTATTTGGGCGTGTCGTTGGCATAGCGAATGCGGTTGAGCGTGCTCACCAACTCTGACGCGTTGGGAGCAATCGACATCGCCATCGTCTCTTCGACAAAAGTCAGGCAATCGACCATGTCGTAGCGAATGAGCGGGTCAGTGTCTTTGCCGGCGCCTTCGCCGAGCGGCGACTCGCCATAAGGCGTGCCTAAAAAGCCGTCACTCACTGACTTCAAGCGTTCAACAAAAGGTTGCTTGTGCAATGCCTTCAAGGCGTCGGCGCGCTCAACGGGTGTCATCGATTGCCAATTGCCAAGCAACGTCAATGCCAAAAGGGCCCCCGCGGCATTCATCGCAGGCCCGCCTTGGTCAAAATCGCGTCGCGTTGCTCAGGGCTCAAGCGCAGCGTTTCGAGCTCACGCTCCCAGAAGCGCTTGTCGTCGCTTTGTGCGTGAAAGCTCTGCAGCAAAAGCCAGGTGAGCATCGGTTGTTCTCCTCCTTGATACAGCACGCGCGCTGACGCCGCGGCCACCGCTTTGTCAGCGTCTTCGAGCCGGGGCAAAAGCAACGGCCGCGACAAGCCCGCCGCCACGCCTTCGAGCATCAACACGCCTTGTAAACGTTCAGCAGGTTCGGCCGAAGCGAGCTGCTTTTTCGCCACACCCAAACCCTTGGGGCTGCCTAAAAGACACAGGGCTCTGCCGGCCGACAAACGGGTGGCTTGCGAAGAGCTGTCTAAAAAACGAACCAATGCCGACTCTTGTTTTCTGTCTTTCGAAAGGCCCACCGCCACCAGCATCACCGCCCGCACATCGCTCTCGCCTTCAGCGGCCGCTGCTTTCACCAACGCCTTGGACCACGCGGCATTGCCAAACATTCCGAGCGAGCGGGCCGCCTCTTTCCGTACACCGGGGTTCTTGTCGCTCAACAACGCGGCAAGCTTAGGTGCGGCTTTGGGGTTTCCTATTTTACCGACACCTTGCGCGGCCAACATGCGAACCGTGCCATCGTCGTCGGTCAACCCTGCTTCGAGCGGAGCCAGCGCTGTGGGGTGCTTGAGCAATGCCAATGCTTCAAAGATGTCGCGCCGTTGGGCAGGTGACAGGGCGGCGCTCAAGCCGTTGGCCAACGTGGAAGCCACGGTGACCTCTTGGCCCAGAAAAGAGGCCCGGTTGGCGACCGCAGCAGGGCGGGCCTGCCCATTGAGCAGCGCTTGCGCCAGCATGACGGCTTCGGCGCGTTTGGCGGCTTCTTTTTCGGCGAAAGCAGCCCCGGCGAAACCCAGACCCGGCCAAAGTGCAACCCAAAGGAGGAGCCTCACCCACACACCACGACTCTAGAAATAATCCTCCCGGTGGTGAAGCGCGCATAAGCTTGGGAACTTAGAAATTACCCGAGGGTGCCGATGAAGCGTTTCAAGTGGGCCGCGGTGTTCGAGCCCAAAGAGCAACATCGCAAGGCAATCGCAGCGGGCTTGAAGAAGGCCGGGCTCAAAGTCAGTGACGCGCAAAGCGCCGAAGCGCTCGATGGCGAGCAGCTGGTGGTGCTCGGGCCGTCGGCCAAGTCAGCCTCGAAGTTGGCGCGTGACGTGCGAAAAATGTCGCCTCGCGTGGTGCTCTTCGCGGCGCAGCAGAAGGGCTTCAAGGCGCCGTACGCCGACGGCATTTTGCCCATGCCGGTGTCGCCAAATGATTTGCGCGTGCGGCTCGCCGAGCTCACCGAGGTGAAGCCGAAAGTGACGCGCGCTTCAAGCCCAAAGCCGCGCCCCGGAGAAGGCATTACCGACCCTCTCACCAACTTCTATACGTTCACCCACTTCAAAGAGGTGCTCTTCATCGAAGTGAAGCGCGCGCGACGCTATGGCTTTCCCCTCGCGTTGGCGCTGCTCGGGTTTGACCCGCTCGAAGCCGAGTTAGACGGCGAGTTGCACAGCCAATTGACTGGCGGCTTGGCGTTGGCGATTCGCCGCTCGTTGCGCGACACCGACTTTCCCGTGCAGTACGGCAGCGACCGGGTGCTGTTGCTCATGCCGCACACCGACTTGGCGGGCTCGCTGATTGTGGCGCGGCGGGTGTGCGAACGGGTTTCGCGTTCTACGCTGCAAGTGGGTGAGAAATTGCTCGCGCCCACGCTCTCGGCGGGAGTCGCCTCAGGCATGCCCGGTCGCGAGTACGGCTTCTCTGATTTGTTTCGTCAGGCGAACGACGGGCTGCACGCGGCGATGGCCAAAGGCGGCAACCGGGTGGAATATGTGAATGACGTGTCGAGCGCGCCGATGCCGCCGACGATTCCACCCTTGTCGTCGCATGAAGTGGGGAACGAGTAGCCCCACGTTTGCTGGCTCATCTTCACATCACCAGGCCTCTTCACATCACCAGGCCAATGTATGACATGCCTTTGCCAACTACGCTGGGAGACGGCTGATTAACTTTTACAGTCGAGGTCCCGTTTCCATTTGGAGTGATGAGAACACCTTTCAACATTTTGCCGTTGCTGATGGTTCTCAGTACGTCACCGTAATTGGGCTGTGTCTTGACCAAAAAACTGCCGTCAGGCATCGCCCGGACTTCGGAGCTACCCATATTGATAACCGGAGCAGCAGCCGTTGGTGCAACCGTCGTGGGAGGCTCGGAAGTTTTGGTGTTCTGGTTCGAAAGCACTTTCGGATCGCGAATCAAGGTCTGAAACATGGGTTCAGGGTCGAGCCTGGAGAGCGCCTTCAAAAACTGGTCGGCTCGGTGCGCATCGGGATGCAACTCAAAACCACCAATCTTGTTGATGTGCACTTGAGCTTGGGCTGGCGAGACAGACACACCGTCAATGAGCCACCTCGTGTTTGTGGCGTCGCGAAGGAAAGTAATTTCATTCCCCTGATGGGGTTTGAACGCCACCCAAAGGTTAGCGGAAGCGTTCTCGGGGATATTGCCGCCGACATGCAAGTGACCCCTGGGCCCCTGCAAATGAACCTGCAATTGCGGGTGTTCACCGTAAAAGCCTGCCCGAAAATCGGTGTTACCCCCATCGACTTTGCTCCAATGCTCTTCATGAATGGCACGAGGGCTGCGTGACGCCAACGAAGCCGGCGCTTCGACACTCCAGTTTCGCGGCTGGCTTTGGGCATGAACTTGTGTCCATAAAACCGTTAGCCCATCGGTAAAATTGAGATTATCCAGCGTCTCTCCTTTGACGATGCGCCATCCCTCCTTTGGCGTTTTTAACGGTCGTGTTGTCAACACCTCACCCTCAGCGGTGTTCTTCACAGCCGGGGGCAAATTCGTTTCGCCTACCGCTGGTAGCAAGGCCTTCTTATTGAAGTGACGAGCTCCAGGCTGTTCTTTGAATGTTCTGGTTAAGGGCTTGTACCCGCGCACCATTGTCAAACTCCTTCAGAGGAATGATTAGCCAAAGTATATCTGTGACGTGACCTACGCAGTCCGGTTGCATCGGCAGATTCTCAACACCCAAGTGACCTCCGCCTCGAGCACCCCGATGCCGCCCACGATTCCACCGTTGTCCTCGCATGAAGTGGGCGAAAATTAAGTATTGGCGGACACTTACGCTCGAACGAGCCAACTACTAACAAGCTACTAATAATGACCAAATTAGTAGTTCATTGCCCCTGCATCGACCAAGGCTGGTTGCGTGAGCGTCAAAGCGGCCGTGACGACTTCGACGGGTTGATTGACTGCGCGCAACACGCTGCACCACTGCCTCTCGTGAAATAGAGGCTCGCCGACTTCGTAAGCTGGCGTGAGTCACTTCACGCCATGAATCTTTCTCTCATTACGCGTCGCGCAAAGCTTGTTGACGGAAGTGCGCGGTTCACCACCCGCCAAAGCTGGCTCAATTTGTTTCTGTCTGGGTTCTTGCTCGCTCCGGAACTCATTCTCTGGCCACCCAAGAACACTTATCTCTTCGACGTTACGCGGCAAAAGCTGCACGTCGCATATGGGCACTGGGCCCAGTCACAGTGGTCAGTTCCCTTTTCAGACATCACGCGCGTATGGCTGTCGAACGACGGGCCTTCAGTTTTCGAGCGTTTCACGGTGATGGTGACCGCGAACAACAAGACATACTCACTCTTCATGGTGCAGGGCTTTTGGCTGAGCTCAACGGCACTCGACGATATTCGGCGCGCCATGGCGGGGTGTGACGTGGCGATTGAATCGCTCACCCCCGAAACGCACCTGGAGCGACGAACCGGATTTTAATTTTTACAAACAATTAACAGATAATATTTATTTTAAACTTGATTAAATCAACCCCCTCTGTGTATTTGATGCAGCATCAAGAGGGAGTTCTGCGTGTCGAAACTCACCACCACTTGCCCCAGCTGTGCAGAGCGCCTGCAGGTCAGTCGACTCACCTGTCCTGGTTGCGCGCTACAGCTCGAAGGGCGCTTCGACCTGCCTGAACTGCTGCGGCTCGAGCGTGATGATCTCGATTTCGTACTCGAGTTCGTGCGCGCGTCGGGCAGCTTGAAAGACATGTGCAAGCAACGCGGCCTGAGCTACCCCACCATTCGCAACCGGCTCGACGACATCATCGCCAAGCTCGCGGTGAAACCCGACAAGCTCGAAGCGAAGCGCCGCAAAATTTTAGATGCCATCGCCAGCGGCGAGCTCACGGTCAAAGCAGCCACCGCCAAACTGAAGGAGTTGGAATCATGACCACCTCACGAGACAAAGTGCTCGAACTCGTAGCGTCGGGCAAAATCAGCGCGGCTGAAGGCGACGGCTTGCTCAAGGCGATGGCCGCTCCAGGCCCGGGCTTCTGGCACACGTTGTGGAACCCCTTCGAGCGGTTGTCACTGAGCGTCAGCCTGGCGCTCGGTGTAGCGGGCGTGCTGGCGGCGCTTGTGCTCTCGCATTTCAATGTTCGCTTCGACGGCGCGTTCGACGTGCATGCCATGAACAGTTCAGTTTCATTGAGCACAGCGCTGATTGAACAAGCGATTGTCTGGCCAGGCGTCGCTTTGCTCTTCTGGCTGGGTGCCCTCACCCTCGCCCGCTCAGCGCGCGCAGTTGATTTTCTCGCCGCGGTTGCGGTGGCGCGTCTGGCGTTGCTGCCCGTCGGCATCGCCACCGCCCCCCTCGCACCCTTGCTGCCCCGCGACGTTTCGACCACCAGCACCACGCACCTGTTGCCGCTGATTGTGTTGGTAGCCATCGCGTTGCCCGCCTTGGCGCTGTTCTTCGTGTGGCTCTACCGGGGCTTTCGCCACGCCTCGGGGCTGCGCGGCGCGCGCTGCGGCGTCGCCTTCGTCACGCTCCTCGTGCTCGCCGAAGTGCTGAGCAAAGTGGCGCTCAATTACCTGCCTTAACGACAACGGTTGTCTCTGGAGTTCGACATGAAGCTGACTTGCGTATTAACTGCCGCGCTGCTCACCACGGCCTGCGCTACGCCGCAACCCGTGCCGACAGGTGCTGCCCCTACGACGGCGCCTGTCACACCTGCCGCGACGAAGTTGGAAAGCGACACCCCGCTGAAAAGCCTTTCTGGCGCCACCGCCACCGCACCCAAGGGTTGGTACTTGTCGCAGCGCCAATCAACTTTCGTGCTCGAAGACCCCGACCGTGAGCTGATGTTGGTGCTCACCGAGAACAACGCCGCAGAAGGGCAAAAGGCCATTGCCGCCGCGTGGAAAGAGGTACAGCCCGGCTTCGCACGCAAAGTGGAAAACGAGCTCAAGGTGCCCGCCAAAGACGGGTGGGACGAGATTCTGCAACTGCGCTACGAAGTGCCCAGCGCCGAGAGCCGCTTCGTGGTCGCCCTCGCCCGCCGCAAAGCAGCCATTTGGTACGTGGCGCTCATCGACGGCACACTTGCCGCGGTCGATCGTCGAACTGCCCAGGCGATGACCACCATCAACAGCCTCAAAGTCGCGGGCGCTGAAGAAGAATCGTACGCGCAGAAAAAGGCGCAGCCACTCACCGGCGAGCGGGCTGAGAAGTTCACCGCCTTTTTGGAAAACGCGCTCAAGGCCGCGCAAGTGCCGGGCGCCGCCATCGCGGTGTTGCAAGACGGCAAGACGGTTTACGAGAAAGCCTTCGGCGTGCGCGAAGTGGGCAAACCAGGCGCGGTGACACCTGCCACACTGTTTATGATTGGCTCTACCACCAAGTCGCTCACGTCACTCTTGATGGCGCGGCTCGTCGACGAGAAGAAACTCACCTGGGACACGCCGCTGGTGTCGTTGATGCCCAGCTTCGCCCTCGCCGACGCTGAGGTGACGAAGAAGGTGCTCGTCAAGCACACGGTCTGTGCCTGCACTGGCCTGCCACGGCAAGACCTGGAGTTTCTCTTCGAATACGCGAACGTCACTCCGGAGCAACGCGTGGCCAGCATGCGCACGATGAAGCCCACCACGGGTTTCGGAGAGACTTTTCAGTACAGCAATACGTTGGTTTCTACCGGCGGCTACGCGGCAGCGCTCGCCCTGGGTGAAAAAAAGCAGCTCGGGCCCATGTACGACAACGCGATGCAAACGCGCATCTTGGGGCCCTTGGGCATGACGTCAACCACGTTCGACTTCAAGAAGGTGGCGCAGAAAGAGCACGCCACGTCGCATGCGCGGAACTTGGAGCGCACCTACCTGCCGATGCCAATGTCGTATGAGCAAAACGTCGAAGCGGTGCGGCCGGCAGGAGGCGCTTGGTCGAATGTGCGCGACATGGCCCGCTATGTGGCACTCGAGCTCGGCAACGGCACGCTCGACGGCAAGGTGCTCGTGAGCGACGAGAACATCAAAGCGCGCCGTCAGCCGCGGGTGAAAATCACCGACAAAGTTCACTATGGCTTGGGGCTCTTTCTCGAGAACGATCATGGCGTGCAGGTGTTCGGCCATGGCGGCAACAACATGGGCTTCACCTCAGACCTCTTTTTCTTGCCCGAGCACGGCGTGGGTGTGGTGCTGCTCACCAACGCAGGCAACGCCAATGCATTTCGCCAAGCGGTGAAGGCGCGACTGATGGAGCTGCTCTTCGACGGTAAAGAAGAAGCGCAACAGCAGCTCGACTTCGCGCTGGAGCAAACAAACGTGCAGTACAAAAAACTGCTCGAGAAAGTGCGCAAGACGCCAGATGCCGCGTGGCTTGCGAAGTGGGTGGGCCGCTATGAAGCCGAAGGCTTGGGCGCGGCAGAAATCACCCAGACCCAAGACGGCGCCACTTTCGATGCCGGCGAATGGAAGAGCGCGCTGGGGCAACAACCCGACACTGACGGCACCCAGCAGCTGGTATTGCTCTCGCCTCCTTTCGCTGGGCTGGACATCATTCCGTCAGAAAGTGAAGGGCGGCCCGTACTGATTATTCAGGCGCCACAGCAGACGTACACGTTCAAGAAGGTCGTCGCACCCAGACGTTGACCATGCACTGGTTAGCCTCTAAGGGCCCGCGCACTAACGCTCTAACCAACTCTTCTTTTGATACGGAGCGTTCAAAATACCTTGTCTTTGCTCTGCGAACCGTGAGCGGAGTCTGGTTAAAAGCACCTCTACCGAATGCAAAATGTCGTCGGGGTGCGCCTGCTCAAACGCCTTGCTTGAAGTCGAAATATGTTTCCCCGCGCTGTCGATAAAAACCAAACGTAAATTTGTTCGACCCTTTTTCTTAATCGCAGCAGTCAGTCCGTCAGTGCGAAGAATGGGTGTCGATAAAAGGTCAGTCGAAATCGACTTCACGGCGCCATGCTCCCTGGAGATCATCGCCACCGACTCGTCGGCTGCTGCAACGATTTCCCTCCGCTGCTGAGAAAGAGAGGGCTCGTGAACCCGCGCGTTGGGCGTTTTCGTTGCGGTAAGCCGCCGGGCTGTGACCACGACTTCGGCGGCCAAGTGCCTGATCAAAGCAGCGGGCCAGGCCTTACGAAGCGTTGTCGACGGCGAGGGTGGTTTGGGCCGAAGAATGCGCATGCTCAAAACGTAAGCCGCCCTGGTTTGCAGTTTCAATGGGCCATGGGCGCAGTTTGATTTTTGAGAGTTTTCTGAAGGGAGCGTCACGGCCCTGAAATCTGCATCGCGTCGACGCGGTTACGACCCGCGCGCTTCGCTCGATACAGATACTTGTCGGCCGCCGACACCAGCTCTTCAGGCTGCGAGTAATCAGAATCGAACAGCGTCGCCACCCCCAAGCTGATGGTGACTTTGATGGGCGTGCCTTGAAACTGAAATTCCGCCGCGTCGATGGCGCGCCGGCAACGTTCAGCACAGCGCAGCGCCTTGTCGACCGCTGACTCACGCAGCATCAGCGCGAACTCTTCACCGCCGTAACGGGTGAACAAGTCTTCGGCGCGCACGGTCTCGTTGATCTTCTGCGCGATGCGCGTCAGCACGTAGTCGCCCGCCGGGTGACCGTATGTGTCGTTGATGCGCTTGAAATGGTCGACGTCGAACATCACCAGCGAGAGCGCGACGCGGTGGCGCAAGCAGTACGCGAATTCTTTGCGCAACGTGTCCAAGAAGTACTTCTTGTTGAAAATGCGCGTCAGGCCGTCGCGGGTGGCCGACTCGTAAATGCTGCGCTGGTACTGCTCTTCGAGCTGGTCCTGAATCGAGAACTTCAAGACCGTATTCGAGCCGATCTGAATTTTGTCGCCGTCTTGCAGGTTGGCGACGCTGACTTTGATGCCGTTTAAGAACGTGCCGTTGGTCGAGCCCAAGTCGACCAGCTGAAAATGCCCACTCGACGCCTGCACCACTTTGGCGTGCTTACGCGAAACGCCGTCGTCTTCAATCTGCAGTGCTGTCTCGGAAGAGCGGCCTATGATCAGCTCGGTCTTGTCGAGCTTGGTCATTCGCCCAATGGTGGCGGGTGACTTGGCGCTGATCACGATGAGGTACGCCGCGTCGTTCTGGCGGCTTTCCTTCAGCAGATCTTCGACCGCGTGTACGGATGTCTTTTCTTCTGACATGCGACCCTTTTGCCGTGCCCCACCGCCCGTACGGGCGACGATCACCAGAAGACTACTCCCGTTTTAAGCAATTGAAAGTGTTCACCCGCGTTCACCCGCACTATTTGCCACGAAGTAACGGCGCAGGGCGGCAGGGTTTTCGAAGTGCGCCAACCCGTGCATGAGCTTGACCAGCGCACAGCTCGACGTCATGTCGGCAGCACTCATGGCGCCATGCGCCAAAGCAGCTTGACCCGCTTCATATAGCGAAAGATCAACACCATTTCGGTGCGCCTGGCTGGCGACTGCTACAGGTATGCCCAGCTGGTAGGCCTGGGCGAAAACCCCTTCGAGCGAGCGACCCCATTTTTTCGAGACCGGAAAATTACCGGCTCCGTGCGCCTCGACGACCAGCCCTTTCAATTTGGGCAGCAGCGACGACAGCCATTCGGGGTTTAACCCGGGAAAAACCTTGAGCAAAAAGACCGCGGGCTCTATTTCGGCTTTGAGCTTGAATGGGCCTTTGGCGTGCCACCCCTTCTCAAAGCGCGTCTCTACCCCGAGTACGCCCAAGGGAGGAAAGTTGGGGCTGTCGAAGGCATCGTATTCAGACACGCTTACTTTGCGCACCCGGTTGCCGCGGTAGAGCCGCGAATCGAAGCAGACCGTCACTTCTTGGGGCCCCTGCAGCGCCGCGGTCACCGCATCAATCAGGTTGAGCCGCGCATCAGAGCGCACTTCACGCAGCGGTCGTTGCGCTCCCGTCAACACCACTGGCTTATCGAGCCCCGGGAGCATGAACGAGAGCGCCGCCGCGGTGTAGGCCAACGTGTCGGTGCCATGCGTCACCACCGCTCCATCGAAATGTTTCAACCGCGCATACAGCCGCTTCGCCAATGCCGACCAAATTTCAGGCTGCATCTCGCTCGAATCGATGTTCGAAAACAGCTCTAACTCGAACGAGGCCAGCCCCGACAACTCGGGAATGCGCTCTTTGAGCAGCTTGAAGAACGCCGCTGGCTTCAACACCCGGGGCCGCAACCCCGCCATGCCCAACGTGCCGCCAGTGTGAATGAGCAGAATGCGCTTCATGTGGCCTTACCTTTACAAGCCAGAAGTGGGTCGCTACAACGCAAACCCATCGTGAGAATGGCTTCGTTGGCGCAGGCCGTCGCACTCGTTTCGGCCACCCTCTGGGTATCGACCTGCCGGGCGGCGAGCCCCGCGGTCGACCCGGCGTTCACTTTGAAAGATGTTCCCGGTTTCGATTTCGGCCGTCTGCCCGCTTCGGCGCAAAAAGAGCTGGTGCAAGTGCTGACCGACGAGTTCGATTATTGCGGTCGGCCACTCACCCTGCTCGCGTCGTTGAAAAAGGGCGACGCCTGCAAGCACACCCAACGCATGGTGTCGTGGGCGGCCAAGCAGTGCGCTGAAGGGGCTCCCGCCACCGAAGTGATTGTGATGCTGTCGCGTTACAACCAGTCGTTTGGCGCCTCGCGAACCAAGTTCAAAGTCGACGAGCGCATGTGCAAAGGCCCCGCTGATGCCAAGCTCACCTTGGTCGAATTTGCCGATTTCGAATGCCCCGCCTGCGGCGCCGCCCGGCCGGTGGTTGAAGAGCTGACCAAAAAACGGCCGCAAGTACGCGTGTGTTACGCACCGTTTCCCCTCTCGAGCCACCCCTTTGGCAAAGCGTCGGCGCAAGCGGCGCTCTACGCGCGTGACCAGGGTAAGTTTTGGCCGATGCACGACGCGCTCTTCGACAACCAAATGGCGCTCTCTGACACCAAAATCAAAGAGCTGGCCAAGGGCTTAGGCCTCGACGCTGAAGCGGTGAGCAAAGTACTCGCCAACGACAAGTACGTGGGCGAGCTCAATGTGTCGAAAGACTTAGGTAAAACGGCGGGCGTCGATTCCACCCCAACCGCGTTTCTCAATGGGCGTAAACTCACCCTCGGCTGGACAATTGAGTCTTTGCTGCTCTCTATCGACGACGAAATGGAATGGGTCGGCAGTAACAACAACTGGCCCGTGAACT
>JAIBBR010000144.1 GCA_019694575.1 Myxococcaceae bacterium | reverse complement strand
GTGGCGTTGGCGGTGGTGGTGCCCGCCCCGTTGGTCTGCGCGGCGCTCACCGCAATCATTGCCCCGTCGGCCACGCCACTGACATTCAAGTTGGTGGTGAAAACCCCCGCGGTACAGGCGGTCATACCGTTCGCGGTGCCGACAGAGACCGAGACCGTACCCGCGGCGGTCGTGCAAGTACCCGACACCGTATAGCTATTGGCATTGGCCGAATTGATGACGGCGGGGGCATTCAACGTCACCGTGGGCGGTGCGACGACCGTGAATGAAACCGTGGCCGACTGCTGCTGCACGTTGTTCGAAGCATCGACGTTGATGGCGTAGGTGGTATGGGCGCCGAGTGCCAGGGCGCTCGCGACAGCTTTCGAAAAGACGCCGCCGGTGCACGTCACGGTGCCCGCCAAGGCCACGCCGTCGACATAAACTGTCACTGCGGTGGCGTTAGGGCTGCACGTGCCCGAAATGGTGGGCGTGGTGCCGGTATTGGCCATCGAAGCCGGCGAAGTGACTGCAATCGCCAAAAGGGGAAACGGCGTGGTGTTGGGCGTCGTGGTACCGCTGGTGCCTGGCGTCGCGCCGTGGGCGGTGTTTGAGAAAGTGGCCAAACCAGCAGCGCCGCCTGCCGCGGTCGAATTGGCGGCCATTGAGCAGTTGCCGGTGGCAGCGCCGTTCGATTGAATCAACAGCCTGCCGCCCGCGCCACCACCGCCCGGGCCGTGGTCAGTGCTCATGGGGTAATTGGTGGTGCCACCTTGGGCTCCGTTAGACCGGGCAATGTTGCACGCCGCGGTTCCGGTGGTGCGCACCAAAATCATGCCGCCCGCACCGCCGCCGCCCGCGCCGTCTTGGGTGGCCAAAGCCGGCGTCGTGCCATTGGCGAGATAAGTGCCAGCGCCCGCGAGCTGTGCGCTGCGAAACAAAATCACCCCGCCGCCCGCCCCACCCGCCGAGGCAGCAGCGTCAGTATTACGGCCTGATCCACCGCCACCCCCCATGAAGACCCGCGTCAGAGGGTCGTAAACCAGAGGGGCACCGCCATAACCGCCGTAGTCGAGCGAGTCCCACACGGAAAGGCCGCCTTTGCCGCCAGTGCCAATGTGGCCGCCGCCACCGCCGCCCGAGTCGTGGCAGTTGGCGCCCGACGTCGAACCGTTGCCGCCGCCTCCGGCGATGCCCGCATTGCCGCGGCCGCTCACGGTGAGGGCATAGTTACCCGTGAGGCCCTCGCCCTTGGGAGCGCCGTTGGGAGGCGCCGCGTCCATGTTGTTTTGCAGTGCCATGCCGCACGCGGTGTTGCCGGAGTTCGCGGTCTGCATCAAACCACCGCGGTAACCGTCGCCGCTCACGTCGATGCTGCCATCAATGGTGACTGCGCCTGTCGCCAGAAACGCCACCATGCCACCGGTACGCCCGTTGAACGACGTGGCCGACACCGTGCGGCCCGCGGCGATGGTCACGGTGGTGTACTCAGGCACACGTATTACTTGGGTGTTGGCGACGCTGTACGTATTGATCAGCGCCTCGGCCAAATTGAGCGTGTTGCCTCCGGTGAAGGTGGTGACCCGCGCGAATTCATAGCGGCCAACGTTCGACACCGAAGCGGTGAGATCAATGGGCGTCTGCACACCTGAGGTGGCCGCGAGGCCCGAGGTCTGCCACACCAGCACCAGGTCACCGTTTGAAAACGTGCCGGTGCCGACCACGGCGCCAATGGTGATTGAAGTCGCTCCAAACGCGGTGGTCGGCGCGTAGCAGTTGATGACCGACGTGCCCGCTCCAGCTGTCAATGCTCCATCAGAGCCGTCGCCTAACCCGTAGCTGTCGGCAGCGGCGCGCGACACGCTTGGAACAACGAGCAGCGCGAAGAGAACACACCCAAAACGTGCAGCGACGATTCGCGGGAATCGAGCCAGGCGCATGAACACCACTCCATTGAATGACAAACGAGAGGGATCTTTTGGAGCCAGCGCAGCGCTCCCCTTTTTATTGGCAGGCGAATGCTACACGCGCCAAATGCGATGACAACAGTTGTGCGCGAATGAAGTGCGAACAGCGCCATGTCGCAGACAAACCCATGTTGTAGCTCCGTGTAGCAGGGTCGTGTATGAGGCCGGCATGGGACGCATTTTTGAAACACGCAAAGCCACCATGTTCGCCCGGTGGAACAAGATGGCGAAAATTTTCACCCGCATCAGCAAAGACATCGTGATTGCGGTGAAGGCTTCGGGGCCAAACCCCGAAACCAACCCCGCGCTGCGCCGCGCAATTCAAAACGCCCGCGCGGCGAACATGCCGAAAGACAAAGTCGACGCAGCCGTCAAGCGCGCCAGCGGGCAAGAACAGAACAACTACGAAGTGGTGCTCTACGAAGGGTACGCGCCGCACGGCATCGCGGTGCTGGTTGAAACCGCGACCGACAACGTGGTGCGCACCGTGGCCAACGTGCGCATGCACTTCAAAAACAACAGCGGCAACTTCGGCACCACCGGCAGCGTCGGCTTTCTGTTCTCGCACATGGGCGTGTTTCGCTTAGACCCTAAAGGTGTCGACGCCGAAGCGTTGGAGCTCGACTTGATCGATTTCGGCCTCGAAGAAATGGGCGAAGGGCAAGGTGAAAAAGGCGAGCCCCAACTGGTGCTGCGCTGCGCGTTCAAAAACTTTGGTCAACTGCAGCACGCCATCGAGCAACGGGGCCTGACACCGCTGTCTGCCGAATCAGAATATGTGGCGCAGAACCTGCTCGAGCTGCCTGAAGACCAAGCCACTGAAGTGCTGAAGCTGGTTGACCAAATGGAACAAGACGAAGACGTGCAGCGCGTGTTTCACAACTTGCGCTGACGTTGAACCGGTGTTTCCAAACGGTGACAAACGCCGGGCTGACAGCGCGTGTACATTGACAGGCATCAGCGGGTTGAACGATTCGCTGTCGCGTGGCGAGCAGATCGGTGACGCCTTTGAAACCCGTGCCTAAAATCCCGGCGCGTGCCGACCTTTAACAGCGACCATGTGGCAGAAGTCACCGCAGCGCTCAGCCGCACGGTGATTTTTTCTTCGCTCAAACCGGTCGACCTCGACCCACTGGTGGCGAGCGCGAAGGTTGTGTCGCTGTGCTCCAACGACATTTTGTGGACCGAAGGCGGAGCGGCTGAACATGTGGGCGTGGTGTTGTCGGGCCGCTTGAAAATGACTCGTCAACGTTCGGGCCGCGAGGTGATTGTCGACGTGGTGGGCACGCATGACGTGGTGGGCGAAGTCGCCGCCGCCGCGGGGGCCCCTTACCCGTTCGACGTTCGCTGCCTGCGCCGCGCCCGCGTCGCCATCGTGCCGGTCGTGGCATTTCGCACCGTCGAAGCAAAGTACCCACAGGTGGCCAAAGGCATGGCCACGGTCCTCGCCGAGCATGTGTTGCGGTTAACCCGCCACATCGAGGCGCTTTCGGCGGGCAGCGTCGAGCACCGCTTGGCGCAAATGTTGGTCGAATTGGCCGAGCGCTTCGGCGAACCGTTTCCCGGAGGAACGTTGCTGCCGGTGCACCTGCGCCGTGAAGACTTGGCCGCGCTGGCAGCAACCACGTTAGGGCCCGCCACAAAATAAACGGTCCGAGATCTGCGCCGAGGCGCCCGGATGGCGAGGCACGCGACCGAGATTTACCAGTGGTAAGTCGCAGGGAGCGCAACGCGGACAGCCGGGATGGATCGGCGCTGATATGGAGCGTTTATTTTGTGGCGGGCCCTTAGAGTCAACCAGTCGCCGTATCGCCGCGTGGCAGCGCCAAGGCGTGCTGGTGGCGCAGCCCGCGGGCTACCTGCTCAAAAACCTGTCTGCGCTCCGAGAGCTTGCCGCCGCCGATGGTCGACGTTGAGCCACACGCTTCGCCCTCGTTGAAACGTGCATTTCATTGAAGACGCCGAGTGGCTGCGGGCAGTTACCTACCCGCAGCCCTGGCGCGTTCACCGAAGAGACAAGCGGCGGCTACGCGTTGGGGGTCGCGTGCCACTCACGCATCGTCTGTTCGCAACGACCTTCATTAACGAAGGCCGCACGATGCGCGATTCGTGCCAAGTGCTGTAGCGAGGCCATTTGCCCCAGTGTGACGAATGGCCCAGTCAAAACGCGGCGTCGAGGCCCACGTTTTCCTTCGTGTCGCCGTTGGCACTGCGTTGGCAAAGCAAAACCACACAAAGGGAGTCTCATTCTGTGGAGGTCGTCATGTCGTCAGGAGCGGTATTGGGCGTGGTGCGCAGTCAGTGGAACGCGGCGGCAATCGTCGACGAAATGCTTACGACACATTTCGAGCCGAGAGATTTATCGGTGCTTTTTCCTGACCCTGACGTGCTGCAGCACCCGAGCGATATCGGCCCCGGCGACCCCGTGGGCATGCTGGCAGGCGTGGGGGTGATGGCCATTCCCGGGGTGGGCACCCTGCTCGCTTGCGGCCCGCTGTTGCCGGGGCTGGCGCGCGCGCAACCCGCGGGCACCGGGGGAGGTGTTCCCCAGACGCTGCTCGAACTGGGCGTGGGCTTCGCCGACGCAGCCCGGTACCTGAACAAGTTGCGCTCGGGTCACACGCTCATCGCCGTGCGCGGCCATGACTTGCTCGACATGACTTTGGCTGAAGACATTCTCATTCGCTTCGGCGCCGAAGACGTGTGGGTTTCGAGCAAGGTTCTCGCCCGCAGCGGCAGTGAAGCGGTGGCCGCCGAGCCCATTGCTGCCGAAACCGCGCTGTCGTCTTTTTCATTCTGAAAACACCCAAGGAGCCCGCCCATGGAAATGACCGAAACCACCACACGTGTGAAAGAGCAGCTCACCGATTTCAATCAACAAGCCCAGCGCTTCATTCGGGCCAACCCGGGCGCCTGTCTGTTGGGCGCATTGGCCCTGGGCGTGTTGATGGGAAAGCTGGCCTCACTGCGATGAACACTGCCGAACACATTTACGAAGAAGAAATCAAGCGTCGCGTCGACGAGCACCCGTACCCCATGTTGGCGGCGGCACTGGGTCTTGGCTACGTGCTGGGGGGCGGGTTGTTCACACCTGCCACCCTGCGCATGGGCGCCCTCGCCATTCGTATCGCGCAAATTCCGCTCTTGCGTGCACGGCTGTTCGGCGCTGTGGAGCAAACCATGCATCACCTGGCGGCTGAACGTTCTAACGGCTCAGCCGCCGAAGATGACTAGAGAAAGGAGCCCGTCATGCTTTGGACCGTTGCCGTTGTTCTGCTCGTACTGTGGGCCCTGGGCCTTTTGAGCTCGTACACCATGGGTGGGTTCATTCACTTGCTGCTGGTTGCCGCGGCGGTGGTTATTCTGGTTCGCGTCATTCAAGGCCAGCGCGTTCTTCGCTGACGGTTGGCACACCGCAAAAAGGGCGGGAACCTTTCGGCTCCCACCCGTGCGGTGTTGACAGTGCGCTTTGGTTTTACACTTTGGGTCGGTTTTGCCACTGGCGCTTCACTTCGTCGCCGGTGCGCGAGAGATGCACCTTGTCGTCGACCGACTCGACCCACGCCAGGGGAATGAAGTGGTGCTCGCCCTTCTCGTCTTTATTGAGACGAATGGTGTCGCGGTCTTCCATGTGATCGACCACGGCGCACTGCACATTGTCTGAGCCAACGACGGGCAAGTTGGGCTTAATCAAATTCGAGCTAATCATGAGGTGACTCCTTTTGAGCTGAGTGTGGGTTCAAACCGTGCTGCGACGCCGAGCCATGCGCGCGGCATGCCAGCAGTGATGAACCCCGTTCGCTGGAGTGAAAATAAAAGAGAGCGACGCCGGTGGGCCAGGCGCACCACACCGCGCGACCCGTGACGATTCGACACATTGTGACGCTCTCGTTTCCACATCGGCTACGGCACGACGCTAGAGCATTCTTTGGCGCAGCTAAAAGTCGCGCCGGCGCACGACTGATCAGTGATGCACGCGTTACATGTGTCAGCTTTGCGCCGGTAATCGCTGTCGGTTTTCGATCTGTCACGGCAGTTGGTTTCACACTGGTCGACGTTGTAATCGCCGTCGAAACACGACTTGTAGCGATTGCAGATCTTATTGCAGTCGATCGCTTGCTCAACCGCCCCACACCCCAGCGTGAAGACGAGCGCCGCAGCGCCAACGACTGCGCCGATAGACTTGATGAACGACATACAGCCTCCTGGAAAACGGGTTTGGGCCGTGGCGTTGCAGTCGGCATACCAAGATTCAGCACGGGTCTTGCTTCATCTTGGCCTGTCGCACTCCCCTAACTGAAAGAGGGAAAAGCCATGAACGCCCGCAAGACACTTCTCACCGCGGTACTGCTGGTGGGCACTGCCGCCGCCGCGCAGCAAACCATTTCTGACTACGACCGTGGCCCCATTTACCGGGGTCATTATTCTGTACTCACCGGCCGAACCGTCGGTGCTGGCAACTTCGTCGTGCACCCTGAAATCGGCTACCCGGCGGTTTCAGTCACACTGCTGTCGGGCATGCGCGACCGCTTCGACTTCGGCGGCCGCTTCACTGTCGGTTACAACAACCAAACCCTGGCGGTGAATGAACCCTTCGCCTTCGCGGCGACGCCCACGCTCGGCGCGCAGGCGATCATGCGGTGGAACTGGGTCAATCAAGAGTTCGTCTCGTTTGGCGCCCGTATGGAACCCGGCGTGCTCTTCGGCGTCGTGCGCGGGGCCGCGGCGACGTTGGTGGTGCCTTTCGGCCTCGACCTCGGCCTTCACCCTCACCGCGTGGTAGCGATTGGCGTCGGCGCCGAAGTCGGCCTGGGCGCGGTGCTGGGCTACGCCGGGGGAGCCGCCTTCATTCTGCCGGTCAGCGTCGGCCCAGGGCTGGAATTCAACTTGAGCGACTCGGTACAGCTCACGCTCAACAGCCGCTTTGGTGGCTATAGCTTTCGCACGCCGAGCGACATCGTCTCGGGCGTCGGAGGCTTCGGCTTTCGCGCCAGCGTTGGCCTCGCCTTTCGCACGTAGTGTGCCGGCACGACACGGCGTGGCATTTTTCGACAAGCGGCCCCTGAGGTGAATTGCCCCTAAGCGCGCTTTTCGCCCGAGGGGCGAAAATGCGGTCTTGGCATTCAGGTTGCTCTGCGACAACCACCATGGGCCGACTGACAAATGCTTGCGCCATTCTGGCGCTTTTCGTCGGTTGCGGCGGCCACTTCGCCAATGGCGTTTATACCAAGGGCCACCTTCGCTACCGGGTGGGCGTGCTTTCCGACCAGTGGAAGCAGCTGAAGCTCGACGACAACGACTTGGCCTTCGTCGCTACAGATTCACCCCACGCAGTCGCGGTGAACGCGACGTGCGAGGCTTATGAAGACGCGTCGCTCAAAGTACTGACCCGGCATTTGATGATGGGCTTCACCCAGCCCGAAACGCTTTCGCAAGAAAGCGTGCCGCTCGACGGCCGTGAAGCGCTGCGCACCCACGTCACAGCACTGATGGACGGCGTGCCAGTCGAACTGGTGCTGGTGGTGCTGAAGAAAGACAACTGCGTTTACGACTTCACCTACCTCTCACCCGTGGGGCGGTTGGCTGACCGTGAGAGCGAATTTGATCGGCTGGTGGCCGCATTTTCAACGGAGCCCTAAGCCATGAACGCACCACCGATTCGATGGTTCGACACGCTGGGCGGCATGACGCTGATGCTGGGCCGCTCACTGCGCCTGGCCGTGCGTCGACCGCTCGAGCTAGGCAGCGTGGGCCGGCAAATCGACAACCTGGGCGTGCGCTCACTGTCAATCGCCACCCTGACCGCGGGCTTCGCCGGTTTGGTGATTGCGATTCAGTTCGCCTTCTTTCTTGCCCGCTTCGGCATGCAACACAACGTGGGCCGGGTGGTGGTGCTCACGCTCTTTCGCGAGCTGGCGCCGGTGCTGACCGCGCTCACCGTGGGCGGCCGCATCGGAGCGGGCATTACCGCCGAGCTCGGCGCCATGAAAGTGACCGAGCAAATAGACGCCATTCGCATGCTTGGCGCCGAGCCGCTGAAGAAGCTGGTTTACCCCCGCGTGGTGGCGTGCGCGGTGGTGCTGCCTGCGCTCACCATACTGGCTGACGTCACCGGGCTGTTGGCCGGCGCCGCGGTAGTCAAACTCGATTACGGCATTTCGGTCGACGAATTCATGGGCTCGGCGCTCGACACGGTGAAGCTGCTCGACTTCACCTCGGGCGTGATGAAGGCCGGCGTGTTTGGCCTGATTATCGGCATGGTCGGTTGCTACAAAGGTTTCACCGTCGAAGGCGGCTCCGAGGGCGTGGGCGTCGCCACCACCCAAACCGTCGCCATCACCGCGGTGGCGATCTGCCTCTCTGACTTTTTTCTCACCAAGCTGCTCCTCGCTTTTTCTTGAAACAGGTGACTTATGGCGCACCCCACTCCCGCCCAGCGCGAGCACCGCGCGGTAACTCGCGCCGCGCTCTTCGTGGTGGGCGTGGTTGTCGTCGGCACCGTGGTGCTCACCGTGCTGGGCAACCGGCACCGGCTCTTCGAGCGCCACGTCACGTACTTCGCGTACTTTCCCAACGTCGAAGGGCTGCGTGTCGATTCTCCGGTGCGGCTGGGCGGGCTCGACGTCGGCACGGTCGACGACATTTCGTTCGCGGTGAGCGACCAAGGCACGCAGGTGCGGGTAACTATCAACGTGGCGCAGGGGTTTACCGACCGCATTCGCGCTGACTCGGTGGCCCGCATTGCCAGCCGTGGCTTGCTGGGAGACAAAACCGTCGACATCACGATTGGGTCGATGACGTCACCTCCGCTCGCTCCCCTGGGCACGCTGCCCCCTGGCTCGAGCGACGACATCGCGTCGGTGCTCAAGGCGTCGAGCCAGGTGGTCGACAACGTGGTGTCGATTTCAAACGACTTACGCCGGGCGATTGCCGGCTTCACCGACCCCCGGTTACAGGCGAGCGTGAAGAACATCGTCACCCACGCCGAAGAGGTGATGCACGAAATCGCCGAGGGCGACGGTGCGCTGCACGCGGTCATTTACGACGGCGACACCACCTTCGAAATGAAGCGCATGATGGTCAGCGCGTCGGGCACGCTGCAGCGCCTCAACGCCGCGGCTGACAAAGCTGACCGCCTGCTCAACGACGTGATGAACGGCGACGGCACCGCCCACGCGGCGATTTATGGGCCTGAAGGCAAGAACGCCTTGCGTGAGTTGGCGGGCGCGGCAGCTGCGGTGAGCAACACGCTCAAAGACATAAAAAGGGCCAATGGCAGCGCGGCGAATCAGCTGCTCTATGGGCAGACGGGCAGAGAAATGATGAGCGACTTGGCCGCCAGCGCCGCGCACTTGAAGCAGATCACCGCCAAGGTTGACCAAGGTGACGGCTCACTGGGGGCGTTGGTCAACGACCCCACCGTGTACGAAGACTTGAAGACGGTGCTCGGCAATGTGAAACGCAACGCGCTGTTGCGCGCGCTGGTGCGGTTCACCATTTCGAACAAACACGCCTATGAAAACACCGGCAAGCCGCTCAACGCCGCCGAGCTGTCACCCGACCGATTGAAAGAGGCAAGCCCATGAAAAAGCGCACGAGCGCCGCGCTTCGCCCAGCGCGCGAGTACGTGCGGCCCACCCGCGGCCAGGCGCTGATTCGCTTCGAAAACCTGTACAAGGCGTTCGGCGACAAAGTGATTTACGAAGACTTGTCGCTCACCGTGAACGACGGAGAAACGCTCACCGTCATCGGCGGCTCGGGCATGGGCAAGAGCGTGTTGCTCAAGTGTTTGTTGGGGCTCATTGCGCCTGATTCAGGGCGCGTTATTTTCGAGAACCAAGACCTGACCGGCTTCGACGAAGACGACTACCGGCCGGTTCGCCACCGCATTGCAATGGTGTTTCAAGGCTCGGCGTTGTTCGATTCACTCACCGTGGGAGAAAACATCGCCTACCCGATTCGCGAGCGTTTTCCCCAGCTGCCTGAAGACGAGCTCGCCGAGCGCGTGCACTTGAAGCTCGACATGGTGAACTTGCCTGACGCCGCGCCGCTGTGGCCCGCCGAACTTTCAGGTGGCATGCGCAAACGGGTGGGCCTGGCACGGGCCATCGCCGTCGACCCCGAAGTGATTCTGTGGGACGAGCCGACTTCAGGGTTAGACCCCATCAGCACCCGCATGATCAACGACTTGATTTTGCTCATGCAGAAAGAAATGAAGACCACGTCAATCGTGGTGACGCACGACATGGCTAGCGCCGAGCGCGTGTCTGACCGCATCGCCATGCTCGCCAACCACACCATCGTCGAAGTGGGCACGGTGGAGCAGATGCGGCAGTCGAAACACCCCGACGTGCGCGCCTTCATTCACGCGCATGTTTGATCTGTGCGACAGCTTTGCTGGGTGGGGCAAAACACCTCGCCAATGTCTCTTCTGACATGGCATCGAAACTGCTTAACACTGCTGCGTCATATCCCGGACCGAGCCCAGCGAGCTTTGTCACAAGCAGCGCGAGGCGAGAGGAGGCGGTGGGTTGGTGGACCCATAACGACGAGCAACGAAGCGATGCGCAGGGAATCGTTCGCTCGGCGACGGGAGGGATGTGACGCAGCAGTGTTGAACCTTCCAGACCGAGGTGCATCGAAAACAAAGACAAAAGCAGCACATGGCTTACAGACAACGCTCCAACCGCGCTAAGTACGGCACCCCATAAAATAAGCGAGCGTGAGAAGCTGCACCAAGCCGCTCACGCACATTTGGCTTCGAAGCGCTTGGCAGAAACCAATGATGAATGACAATTTAGCGCCCATGAATGCAGGCGAGCCTGTGCCCAGCGCTCCAATTTTTCCCTCGAGCCCGTCGATTCATTTGTTGCTCATCGACGACGACGAGGGCGACCGCACCACGGTGCGGCGCATGCTGCAACACGCGGGTATTCCCATGCAGATTACCGAAGCTCCCGACTTCGGGTCGGCCAAGCGCGCGCTCACGCAGCAGAAAGCCGACTGCGTGATTCTCGACTTTCATTTGCCCAGCGGCGACGGGCTCGAGTTGCTGCAACTGGTTTCTACTTTGCGGCTCGACGCGCCGATTGTGGTGCTCACGGGCCAAGGCGACGAAACGCTGGCAGTCGACCTGATGAAAGCCGGCGCGGTTGACTACGTGCCCAAGCGCTTGCTCACACCGCAGCGTTTGTCGCAGAGCGTGCGCCAGGCCATTCGGTTGCACCAGGCTGAGCGCCGGGCCAAAAAAGCACATGACGCACTCGAGCACCAAGCCGCGCAGCTGCTCAAGCTGGCCAATTCGAGCCTTGGGTTTCACGCCGCAGTGACGGTGGAAGAAACGTTAGAATTGGTGGCCAAACTGGCGCGCGACTTAATCGGAGCAGAGCTTGCCGTGGCCCGTGTCGACTTGGGGCCGCCGACGCCATTGTTGGCGCAGTCACGGGCCGACAACGCCACGCTGCCGGCGCTCAAGGGCGCCGACATCGAGCGCTGGGAAAAGCTCATTGGGCAGGCGGGCCGCTGCATCGCGTATTCGGAGCAGATGCTGAATGACCGTCCCGAGTGGAAAGCGCGAGGAATATTGAAGGGTGTGCTCGCGGCTCCGCTCATGGGGCGCGACAGCACACCGGTCGGTTGTTTGTTGCTGACCGGCACGCCGAACGGCGAATTCGCGCAGGGCGACTCGTTGATGCTCATTCAGCTGGCCAAAGCGGCGTCGGTGGCGCTCGAGAACTCACGGCTCTTCAAAGAGGCGCAAGACGCGGCGCGGGCTCGCGATGACATGTTGGCGATTGTTTCGCACGACTTGCGCAACCCGCTCAATGTGGTGGGCATGAGCGCCGACTTGTTGCGCCCGACGCTGAAGAACACGCCCGACGGAGCGTTGCTGACCCGCATCGACCGAGGCGTGCGGCGCATGTCGCGACTGATTGAAGACCTGCTGCTCGCCTCACGAATCGATTTGGGCCCGCTGCCGGTGCAGCCCGAGAAGGTAAAGGCGTCGCTGTTGCTGGCTGAAGCGATTGAATCGGCGGGGCCCTTGGCAGACAACCACCGCGTGAAACTGTCGGCGCTGCCGTGTGACACGTCGCTCAGCGTCATGGCCGACCAAGAACGGCTGTCGCAGGTATTCGCGAACATCATCGGCAACGCGGTGAAGTACGCACCCGAAGGCAACGGGCAAATCACGCTTTCAGTCGAAGAAGAAAATTCGATGGTGCGCTTTTCGATTACCGACAATGGTTTGGGCATTTCGCCGGCCGCCTTGCCGCGCATTTTCGAGCGCAGCTGGAAGGCGCGCTCGACCGAACGTGATGGCGCGGGCCTGGGCTTGTACATCGCGCGGGGCATTGTCGAAGCGCACCACGGCAATATTTCGGCCGAGAGCAAACCGGGCGAAGGCACCACGTTGCGGTTTTGGCTGCCGATCGCGAATTAAACAGGATCGCGGCAATCGCGATCCAATCGTTGGTTGACTGTTGACGATTTCAAGATCATGAGGGGGCGATCTCTTCTTAGGAGGTCGTTGTGGCTCGTTCCAAGAATTGGCAGGCAATCAG
>JAIBBR010000014.1 GCA_019694575.1 Myxococcaceae bacterium | reverse complement strand
ACCTTCTTTACTCTTGGTACGAGTTCGCGATCACCTCACCGACCGCCTGCGCCCAATACTCGCCACTTCCAGCACCTACCGTGATCTGAGCATCGATATTTCGCGGATCTTCCACAGTAGAACTAGTCGTGGTACGCGCAGCGTACCTGTTCGACGGGGCGGCCTGCGACTCTGCTTGAGTCCAAGTGCAGGCGGTGGCACCTCAAGCTGATGGAAGCGCAGGTAAGACCTGGATATGGGTGTCGTAGGCGAATGAGTTGGATGTTTGGAATCATTGCAGGCCTTTTTGTCATCGCTGTCGGCGGGGTGTGGTTCCACGTGCAGAGGGAGAGCGCCATCGCAATGACGCCCTCAGAGCCCCTCCTCACTCTCCTCTTCGCCAACCAAGGCAGCTCGCCACAGACGGTCTTGCGCGAGATTCTTGAGCCTGCGGCACGCGCTCTGGGCTGCACCCTGCAACTGGACGGGTCCCGTGCGCGCCTGTGTGCTGGGCCGCAAGAAATAGTGTTGGAGGCACAGGCATCGGTTTTTGCCGAGCGGGTCGGGGCGAACTGGAAGGCGTGGCCCGCGGGAAGCGGCCTCTCCGGCACCGCGGTGACCGTGTTCTGCGCACCAGACCAGTCGTGGGCGGCACGTCGCAACCAAGGGAAGCAGTACGTCTCGCCGTGGGCCGCCAACGGCTCGCTGCGGAGGCGGGCGTTGCTGTCCGCCCTGTTGACGCGCGCCGGTGCTGCGGGCGTAATCGTTGAGGTCGTCGGCAAGCGCGCATGGTCGGCGGACGATTGGCTATTCAAGCTCGGCAATCTCGAAGACTCCGCGAATGTCCCCATCGGCGCCTTCACCGACTTTGGCTTGGTAGAGGGCGAGACGACGAGCTTCCTACTCGAAGGCCCCTCAAGCGCAGGGCTGCCCAACATCTACGTCGAGACCTCTGGGATTGATGGCGACGACATGCGCTGGTGGCGGGCCCAGCTGACGAGCGTGTGGTTGCACCGGAGAATGTTGGCGGAGGGGTGGGTGCCCGGCGACGAGGAACAGGTGACGACGCCCGTTGGTGCTGAGTCGCACCTGTGGTTGCTGGACGGCGAGCGCGTGAATCCGGAACTCTCCGAGGCGCCGAACGACGTCTGGCGCACGCGATACGGAACGACGGGTCGAGCGGTAGTGATGATCGCCGACAAGCCCAAGCCGCTCACCGAGCTTCTTGACGCATATCTGCCCTATCGGCTGTTCGTCAAAATGCAGCTGCCCATCACCCACTCAGAGCACGTGGGGCGCCTGCCAGGCCTCAAGTGGGAAGGAGCACCCACCTACGAGGTGTTCGCGTTCCCCGCCGAAGGCGGCGTGCTCGTGACGACCATCGGTCTTGGGCGCTGGAAGCAGCCTGGAGGCACCGACGAGGATGGGAACCTGCGCGTTGAGCTGGCCCTTCCGCTGGCGGAAGACTCCTTTGAGGTCGCGAAGGCTCTGAGCACGCTCGCAAAGTTATATGCCATCCGCGGCGACGAGCCTCCGTGGGGTGCCTGGCACCGCGTGTCGATTGCCGGGCTGAAGATTGCCCCCGAGAAGTATCCGTGGGTAGTCCTTCGCCCATCGTTCAAGATCTCCGCCGGGGCGGGCCGGGTGGTTCAGTTCTGGTCGCCGGTGCTCGTCACCCAAAGCGAGCGCGACACCGTACCGGTCGGGCATATTCAGGAGTGGCTCACCGACGAGCGCTTTGCTGCGATGGCGCCCCGCTGGTTAGAACTCGCATCGCACGGGGCAGACGGTGGGCAGTGACCCAGGTTGGGCACCAGCTCACCATCCCGCCGACCGCGTTGAAGGGTAATCGCAGACACAATCTACTGGGTGACAGCATGGAGGTGCCACCCATGGCGACCAAGAGAAACACCGAAATTCTGGCGATTCTCGGTGAGTGGAAACGTCTGCGCCTTGAAGGCGTGACTCAGAAGCAGTTCTGCCAGGAACGTGGCCTTAGCGTTCGTACCCTGAGGGACTGGCAACGCCGGTTCGAGCCCAAAACAGCGTCACCAGCTGAGATGATCGCCAAGGCCCAGGTGGTGATCGATGAGCTTCAGACCATGATCGACGCCCTTCGGTCAGGTGCACACAAACCACCACCAGCATGGCAACGTTGGCTTCTTGATGAGGCATGCCCATAGGCAAGCCACGCTCACCTGGTCCACTCAATGGCGATGTCTCCAAAATCCGACTGCAAGCACATGAAGGCGTTCTTACCGCGAGCATCGAGCGGAGACCGCTTTCCCACGCCGTTTTCGATTTCCGCTCCAGCGTGTAGCCGGGCTCAATCTTCATCGCTCGGTGATGTTGGACCAGGAGTTTTTCAAGGTGACTATCGATTTGGAGGACGGTGACCCTGTGGACCTGGGTTTGGGTTTTCGGAGCGTAGAGCAAGCTCAGCAACGACTGACCGGCATGAATGCATGGCTTCAACAGCGTCGGGATGGCCTGCTGAAGGAGGCCATCGCCAAGGCCGTGGCCGAAGGCCAGATGGAGTAGCCGTGCCCGTCAAATGTTGGTACCAATTAAGAGCCTGGGAGTTGTTGGAGAAATCCATCGACTCCGGGGTTTTGTTTTTGGGGAGCAAGAGGCCTTGGCTTGCCAGTAGGACCTGTGATGTCAACGCGGCTGCGGCCGAGCGTGCAACGACGACGCGTCGCCTGCGTCTTAGGTCTGTGCGAGAGCCACGAGCATGAATGACGCCGAACTCCTTGTGAAGTTGATAGAAGCCGATGACTTCGTGCATGCGGAGCGTGTCGCCGAGTTCATGGAGACGGGCGGTATCGAAGTCTTCATTCGTTCTACCCACGAGATCGGCGGCATGCTCGGCGCGCCGGGAAACGCCTTTATTCTCGAAGTGTCAAAAGTTCAGGAGGCTGAAGCACGTCAACTGCTCGCGGCCTTCAAGGCAAGTTCTATCGAGGAGCGTGATGCGGCTGTTGAGCCTGAGCGCGAAGTAGCCTCCACTGAAAAAACGCGAGTCACGATTTCAAATATCAAGGCTTATCAAGTTGCGTCAGTGATCAGTCTGTTGAGCGGGCTAATCACCATTGCCTTGGGTGTGTCGCAAAAAGCAGGTCTCCCAATCGGGGTCTTCGGCGCTGCGATCGTCGATTTTCTCATTTGGCGGCGCTTTACAGCTCCCGAATTGTCGCTGGTCAGCGCAAAAAACGTACGGCTGTTTGCTCTCTTGCGTACCGTGTTGAGCTTGGTGATTTCAGTAGGCGCCGTCGCGAGCGGGTTGAGCACAGGGGGGGGGCAGCTCATCGTGTTCGCTTACGTCGGTTTTTTGTATTTGAAGCCGCTCGTTACCAGCGAAAAACCTGACGAAAGCGTCGGTGAAACCACGCAGTGAGCATCGAAAGCGCGGCATACCCAGCTGAGCCCTGGCTGCAGCCGCAACCTAAGTTGACCGGGGCTGAATTTTCCTTTGGCTTTTGCGAAGCAGCACCGGCGTCGGGTGTCGTTCCCGCGTCGGGGAAAATCTTTAACTCAACCATCGGCCCGATGTACTCGGTTGCAATCACCACATCGTCGTACCAACCGACACAGTCTTGGCCGGTATCGGTGTTCACATAGTGCTCGAGCCAAAAGTAGTTGATCATCAGATCAGGCCGGGTGGTGCGCCAGCGAATACCGGGGAGCACTCCGCCATCGCGCCTCTGAATGAAACTGGCGAGCTCCCAGTTGCCACGCAGCTGCGTGCTCGGCTCTGAGCCCACAGATGAAATGAGCTCGCCGTCGAGCCACACGGCCTGCTCACCATTTTCAACGCCGTGCCCGTCGACGAAGTCGTTCAGCTTCACCATGATCTCTGTCGAGTACCAACGGTCGAAGTTGTTCCACTTTTGCGTCGAGGGCAGGTGCCAGCCCGTGGTGGTGAACCCGTTACCCCACCACCGCCCGTCGTCGTGCGCGCGCATTTCGGGCCAATAGGTGTACCAGTCCCAAAACCAGCCCGGTTCCCACTCGGGTCGGCGATATGCTTCGAAGCCCGTCGAGAAGCGCCCCGCCGTATTGAGCCCGTTGCGATCTTCAATCGCTGGGTCTTCTCCCGCGCGCGGCCAGGGAGACGACTGCGGAGGGTCGTAACCTCCGAGCCAGGGCCAGTGATGAATCGAGTCGCACGTTGCGCTGTCGAGCTTGGTGTACCAGCGCACATACACACGGTTGTAGCCAGGCTTGCCAGCAGGAGCGAACTGGGTAAACAGATCGTTATCACCTGCCGCTCGCATTGATCGCGTGCCCGCCGAAGCAGTCGGCACATCGCTCGAAAAAGTCACGTTGGGCAACCGACCGAAGCCCCAGCGTTGGCGCACGTCGTTGGTGGTGCCTGCTTCGAATCGTTCAGAGAAGATTACGCTTGGGTCTTGGTCGAGCCCTTGGTCGCGAACGTATTTTGACGCGATGCCGAATTGGGGCTCGGCCGCCGCCACCATCGAGATCAAAAGTGCCGGCACGACCTGTTTCATGCGCGCTCTCCGTTCGGCCACACACCCGCCAAGCTATTCGAAGTTACAGGGGCGCTATGAACGCTCAGCCTTGAACACGCTCTAGATGATCGGCATGGGAGGAAAAATGCTCCACGCGATGTTCAGCAGGTAGTTGATCACCGGGTTCTTGTGCGCCGCGACGTAGTTCTTCTTTTCAAAGGGAAACGGAGCGCTTTCAGCCGGCGCCTCGCTCACATGCACCGCTTTGATCGTAGGTGCCTTGGGTGTCACCGGTGGCCTGCCAAGTGCCCCAGCCGCAAAAGGCTTACGGAACGAACGATACTTGCCGATGCCAATTCCCACGGTGCTTCCTCCTTTTGCGTTATCGGCGCACGGGTAACCTGGTTGCGTAGCTGCTACTTCATTGCAGCAGTTCCCGCTGAAGGTGTTTTCAAGGCTTGCTTCTCGTTGCGTTTTGAGCCCTTAGCCAGCGAACCTGTACCGTCATTCTCAGCTCTTTGGAGGTGGGTCGAGCGCATTGCGAAGGCCCCCGGCGCCTGCATTAGCCTTTGCGTGAATCTCCCCACTTTCAGTCGAAGGACGAACGCATGGTTACCCGCACCGGCCCCAAACCGCCTCCGAGCCCTGGACCGCAGCTCATCGGCCCGCCCGCCCCTCATCGAGCGGAAAACCCCAAGGGAAATGACGGGTCGACTCGGGTCATCGCCGACAACGGCACTTGGGAGCTGCAGTCTGGCCCGGCTGCGCCTAGCGACGTCTCGGTCACGGTGGTTGAAAGCAAAAACCTGCTCGACATTGGCAAAGAAAAGGTGCTCAACCTTGCCTTCGACGAGGCTGGCAAAGAGCACGGCTTCGACAAGAGCATTTCGTTCGGTCTTGCCAGGGGCACCCTGAAGTTGACCGAGCAGGTTGGCGTGCGTGACACCAAAGGCTACGACGCGTTGGTGGCGCCTGATCGCCGTCGTCGCGAATATGCCGAAACTCACCCCAACTCGTTATGGGTGAAGACCACGGCGATGGTTGGCGCGTCAGGCGCGATTCCCCTCGGCACGCGCGCCACCTTTGGTTTGGGAGGCAGCGTCGAAGTGAGCGCGCTAATGGTTCACGACAAACCAGCCGGAGTGAAAGACGGCACTGAAGACGTC
Source organism: Myxococcaceae bacterium (assembly GCA_019694575.1). Lineage (GTDB taxonomy): Bacteria > Myxococcota > Myxococcia > Myxococcales > Myxococcaceae > JAIBBR01. Next base: position 50,019 of record JAIBBR010000014.1, on the reverse strand, counting down.
AAGCTGCAGATCAAGGGTATGGCGGTGCCGGTGACTGCCGAAGGCTTACAATCGCTCAAGCCTGCGCCAGGCAGCGAATTTTTCTTTCGCGGCATGCTGAACGAAAACCTCAGCGCTTCCATTGGTCGTTCGCAGAGCGTGGGTGGCCCGCACGTCACTGCATCGGTGGCCTACGGTGCTGGGGTGTCAGGTAGCAACTCCGACATCTATACGAAGAATGTGAAGGTGCTCGAAGACGGCAAAGTCTATGTGCGCATTGGTAAAAGCGATCAGAAGGCGGCATCGGTTTCGGTGGGTGCGCAAGGTCGCGTGCACATCGTTGACTCTGACGACACTTTGCTGACTGATTTTTTGCCGTCGCTCGAAGGGCGCAAGGCCGAGCTGGCCAAGAAAAGCGAAGAGCTCGGTCAGAAGACGTTGGTGAAGGAGATCGAAAAACGCCTGCAGGTTGACGTCAGTCGCCAGCGTTCAATCACCATGACCGACCAAGCGTTGGGGGCAGTGGTGCTCGACCTCAATCGCCCAGAAGATGTCGCAGCGTACGACTTTTTGTTGAAGGCCAGCCCAAGTGACGCGGTGGAGTTCTTGAAAAACACCGGCCGGGGTGTGCGCGCCGAAACCAGCACGCAAGATCGCGCGCGTTCACGCGGCATTCGATTCGGGCGTTTCAACATGCTCTCGGTGTCGAGCCACAAAACGAGCGGCACCGGTACAGTCGAGCAAAAAGGAAAGAAAACCACGATGGCTCAAGCCGGCTTTAGCAAGAGCGTCGAAGGTATTTTGCCTCGCTTTTTTCTCGACGAAGAGCGCCAAGTCGAGATTCGCGCCGGTGAGCTGATTCATGACGGCGAGCCGGCCGAACGCGCGGTGGCGATCAGCCTGGCTGTCAGCGACCCGAGGTTCACTGCGTTCGAAGTCGACGAAGCCGCCCGTTTTGCCAGAGCAATGGACACCGACTTGGCCCTGCCAGCGATGCAAAAAGGCACCAACCTCGGTAAGACGAAAACCGAGCTGCAAGCTGTACTGACCACGAGTCACATCGAGCGGCTGCTGCAGCGAAGCCCTGAAGACATTCGCCTCGCCAACGCGGCGGCACACATGGAAATCAACGGTCAAAAATCGCTTGGCCCGGCCTTCGAAAACCCCGAGCGGTTCGCTTACTTCCGGCGCCGCTATTTGACGCCTGAAACGGGTCGTCAAGACGAAGCCACGCTGCGTGTCAACGCGTCGATTCAATATGCGCAAGAGTTTCCCGGCCGCGATCTGTGGGAAGACATCGACGCCGATAAAACGGCGCAGGTGATGAGTGAGCAGATCACCGCGCTTCGCGGAATGCAGGTGGAAGATTGGGCCCCGATGCTGCAGTTGTTGGCCGAGCGCTCGAGCCGTGACATTCGCGCTGCGTTGCTGGCGCTGAAGCGGTTGGCAGGCGCCGAAATAACTGAACTGTCTATCAGCTCTGAAAAGGTGAAAGCCTCGGCCACGCCGCAGGGGAAAGTGCCGCAGACGATGGACCAGTTCGTGGAGTCTGTGCTCGCGGCTACCGAATAGAGCGCATTACCGCGGTTCAAATACTGAGCGCGCGGCTTCGAGATAGGCCTGAACGCGCACTTTCCAGATCAGAGCGATGGCTTCATCGACGTCGCTTAGTGTCCACGTGTCGAGTGGTTTGCGGGCGAGTGCACCGAATACGTTGTGGCGATCGTACGTGCCTCCGAAAATAGGCGCTAACCATTGCGCATCGTCAGGCAAGGGCAACGCCCATTCAGTCATCACGATGCGCCAGAGCGCGACGAGAAACTCGGCCAGGGCAGGCTGCGTGCGGCCATTGGCCACATAGATGCGCGCATTGCCGAGTGCCCAGCCATACGGCTCCCAAAAATAAATGCCATCGAGTGGGTGGCCGCCGGCTGCCGAGCCGCGCTGCATCGCTTCAAGCATGTTGATGAAGGTAGAAAAGGGCACGCGCACTTGGCCCGAGGTCACGTACGTGTTGCTCTGGTTTAGCCACATGCTGCCGGCTGAGGCCCACCAGTCGTCGATGTCCCAAAAATCGCCTGCGTCCGCAGGTCGAGAATCGCCCGGAGCGATCGCGTACCGCGCGCCGTAAATTAGAGAAGACACGTAGGGAATGAACTGGCGTGAATGGTCGTTCTGCGCGGCTATCCACCGGGCCAGATGCTTGCTTGAAGCGTAATGGTACGCGCTTTCTCCTCCCAGCCCCGCGGTCTCGCCAGCGTCAGCGCGGGTAGCGGCGTTCGTTTCTACATCGGGAAAGCCCGTGTACGCGTAATACGCTGGGGCCAGCACGTCTTGCGCGCGCAACAGCGGTTGCCACTCGGGTAAGTCATAAGCGGCGAACAGCCAGTCTTGGGCAAACTCACGCACAAAAGTGCCCAGCGCAGCTGGGTAAGTGGGCGCACTGCCGTACGGCGCGTAGGTTTGCATTTCTGGCCCGCCCGATGAGGCGACGTACCGGCCGCTGAAAGCCAGCACCACGTTGGCCCAGCGCCAGGGCGTCGTAAATTCTCTGCCATCGAAGGCATAACCGGTGGGGTAATTGGCGCTCCGGTACGCGCGTAGCTGCGATTCGCCAAAGTAATAAGAGTTACCGGTGCCGGCCGAGTAGAAACCCAACGGAACGCCGCCGTCGGCATGGGCGCCATAGCGCTTAGAGAAGCGCGTGACCACCGAGGTAATTGCCGCGAGATTTTCTGCATACCCAGGTGCGGCTCGTTGGCTGTGCGACCCACGGGGCACCACGCTGCCTTCGATGTCGAGCGACAACACATGCTGTCGCGCGGTCGAGGCATTGACCGCGTCTTGGCGCGCCGAGACAGTGCCCCACGCCGCGTCGACGCTCCACTCGGTGCCGCTGTTGGCTGGGCCCACGGTGTTCCAGGTCAGGCCGTTGATCACCGAGAAGCGAAAACCTGCGTCGACGGCCGCGAAGTACGCGCGCGCCGCGTCACGCCAGGGAACGTTGGTTACCGCACCGTGCGGTGGAGAAGCCCAAAACTCGGTTTCGTTCAGCACATAGACGAAGCGTTGGCTCTCAGCGACAAACGGGCCTGCGTCAAGCGCTTCAGTGGCGGGTTCGACCATGCCTGCGTCGGCCCCTGGCCACTCGCCGATGATTCCGCGCATGCACGCCGTCACGCACATGGCGCATACAATCACGGCTTTCGTGCGCGCAGCGCGTTTCACGAGCGACAGTTTAAGTATCGGCCTTGCTCACGGCATCGAGCGACTTGGCGGGGTCTAAGTACTCACCAAACTTACGCGTCAGGTACTTTTGTGCCTGGCCGCGCAACAACATGCCGGGGTCGGTCGACTCACCCGAAACCTTGCCCGCCAACACCGTAAGGTGGCCGTTGACGCTGACGCCCATTGCGGCGCCTTCGAGCTTGGCCGTCTCACCTGTCCACGCGGCTTTGACGCCGTACTTGCGGTTCCACGCTGAGAGCAACGCCTCGACACGCTTTTTTGCTTCATCGACCGGCAACGTGTGCGGCACTTCGAATTTGAGCATTCCCATGACGGTGCTTCATACGCCGCTCGCGTGACCTCGTGAAGCTTTTCAGGGAGTAGGTCTAAGTGCGACGCGCGGTCTGGTGGAGCTCGAGCACGATGTTGCCGTCTTTGAACAGGCGCACTGCTCCCGAAGTCTGGCTCACCACCATGGCGATGCAGCGCGTGCCCGCGGTGATGCCGGCCGCGGCCGCATGGCGTGCCCCCAACCCGAGGGGAATCTTCACTTCATCGTCAGATGCCGAGAGGTACCGACCGGCCGCGAGCACCACGCCGTCTTCGCGAATGATGAACGCGCCGTCGAGCACCGAAAAGTTCTTCACTGCTTCACGAATGCGCGGGTCGAGCACGTTGCGCTCTGCCTCTGACAGACCCTGAAACGGGTTGATCGTCATTTGCCGGCTCTTTTCGAGCACGCTGTTGTGATCGCCAATCGCGATGATGGTGCCAATGGGGTGGCCTTCGAAACCGTCTTGGCCGATTTCCAACGCCAATTGAATGAGCGCGTCGATCACCTGTGAATTGAATTCGTCGCCCAGCTTCACGCCTTCGATCGCCACGCGATCGTCGAGTGAGCTGCCAATGCGCATTTGCATCATGGTGTCGACTTGCCGGCCCATGCGGCCCGTGAGACAGAGCACCAGGTCGCCTTCTTTGAACGCTCCTTGCGCCAGCGCTGACACCATGGCCACCTTCACCCGTTCGACACGCGAGTAGTCGTAACCGGGAATCACCAACGCTTTTTCTTTGTTGGCCGCGAACTCAGAAGCGATCTGCTCTGAAGTGACTGCGTAAATCAGCTTCTTGCGGCAGCTGCGGCCGCGTAAATCAGCTGGCTCGATAGGGGTGTCACCGATATACAGCAGATGATCGACCTCACTCTTGGCAGCCAACTGCAACGCAGAGCGCAAGAACTCGCGGTCAAACTTCGCAGAGTCAGACATAGATGAACCTTTTCAATATCTTACACAGTCTCATCTTGACAGGGCAGGGTCCACTGCATAAAGCTAACGGGCCGTTTTTCGAAAGGGGCCAGGCCAAATGAACGCCAAAGATCAGAAGCGATTCAAGGTAATGCTCGAAGAGAGTAAGCGAGACCTGCTCCAAAGCGCCAGAAAGACGCTGATGGAAGACTCGAACTTCGACACTGATGATCTCCCCGACGAGATCGATCAAGCCTCGAGCGAGTATGCGCACGGGCTCGAGTTTCGGCTCCGTGACCGTGAGCGTTTCTTGCTCAAGAAGATCGAGAAGGCTTTGGCCCGCATCGATGACGGTACCTTCGGTGTGTGTGAGCGCTGCGAAGAGCCGATCGCCGTGAAGCGCTTAGAAGCGCGGCCGGTGACCACGCTTTGTATTCGCTGCAAAGAAGAGCAGGAAAAGAAAGAAAAGTCGTACGGCTAAGGCGGTATCGCCAGGCGCGGAGCCTTCTGAAAAAAGGAGGCTCCCCGGCGCAGCAGTTACGTCATTTCAATGCGCACGAGCTGACGGCCGATCAGAAATTGGTCGCCGTTCTCGACGAACGCGGGTGCGCCCAAGCGCAAGAAGGTGCCGTTCGAAGAGCCCAGGTCTTTCACCAGCAAGCGATCATGCGCGACGTGCAGGGTGGCGTGACGGCCCGACACGAAGCCATCGCCGGGGAAGGTGACGTCGCCTGTTTCGCGACCAACGGTGTTGTCGCCATCTTTGAGGGGAAACGCCGCGCCGCGAATGCCGCCTTCGAGCAGCGAGAGCATGCGAAAACGGTAGCCCGCGTCAGGTGAACCCCAGGCGGTGGCGCCATCGGCCGCTGGGGCCAGCGCGGGAATCGGCTCTAGCACCAAGCGCTGACGACCGACGCGCAGCTCGCCACCGGTCGACATTTCACGCTCAGAGCGCAGGCGGGTGAAGACACCGTTGCCACCGCCCACGTCTTCAATCGCCAGCCGTGCACCCGAAAAGAAGAAGCGCACTTGTGTTTCGGCGACGAAGGGATCATCGGGCAGAGCCAGGTCGCCTTGACGGCCAGCGAGCAGTACGTCTCCCCGCATGGGAATCAAAGCTTCGGGACCACCATCGGCACGAACGACGCGAATTGCGACCCGGGGGCGCTGACCTTGAGCAGACATAGTGCGGGTTATAGCAAGCGAAGAGTGGCGAAGTTCATTCAAAGGTGAAAAAATTCCAGGCTACTTCCGTGCCCGCACCCGACGAAAACCCGACTGGCAAGACCGTCGCTGGCAAATACCGCGTCGAACAGCAAATCGGCGAAGGCGGCATGGGCAAGGTTTACAAAGCCACCCAGTTGATGCTCGACAAGCCAGTGGTGTTGAAGGTGCTACGGCCTGACTTGCTGTCAGACGATCGCACCGTGGCCCGCTTTCAACGCGAGGCCAAGGCAGCCAGTCGGCTGAATCACCCCAATTCGATCAGCATTCTCGACTTCGGCCAGGCTGAAGACGGCGCGATGTACATTGCGATGGAATATGTGCATGGCAAAGACCTGCACCACATTCTGTCGCGTGAGTGGCCGTTGCCCGAAGCGCGGGTAGCAAAGATTATCAGCCAGGTGCTCTCGGCTCTGGCCGATGCCCACAGCGCGGGGGTCATTCACCGCGACTTGAAGCCCGAAAACATCATGGTCGAGCAGCGCCGTGGCGACCCTGATTTTGTGAAGGTGCTCGACTTTGGCATCGCCAAAATTCAAGACGACACCACTGAAGAAGGCCCGGCGCTTACCAAGGCCGGCTTCGTGTGCGGCACCCCAGAATACATGTCGCCCGAGCAGGCGCGTGGGGCGAAGATTGATCACCGAAGCGATCTCTACGCGGTGGGCGTGATTTTGTATCAGCTCGTGTCGGGTGTGCTGCCGTTTGAGTCAGAATCGGCGATTGGGTTTGCCACCAAGCACTTGGTAGAGCAGCCACTGCCTCCCACCAAGAAACGGCCCGACGCCAAAATCTCTCCCGCGATGGAACGGCTGATCATGCGGGCGATGTCGAAGGTGCCTGAAGAGCGCCCGCAGACCGCCGAAGCATTTCGCGCTGAGTTACTGGCGATTGAAAAAGAGCGCCGCGCCGCGCCCGCCCGTCAACGTGCCACGCCCTCGGCAATGGCCAATTCGTTGGAGCAAGAAGACACGCGCATTACCCACGGCCGACCTCTGGCGCCGGGGCTGATGGGTGATCAAACCGAGAGCTTTGACCCTGACGTGATTCAGCGCATGGGCAAAAAGCCCGTGGTGGTCGACACCGACAAAAACATCGTGCCTGAAGTCACTGCGCCCAACCCCACGGGTGCTGCCGGCAGCGGCATGGCACTCAAGGTGGTGACCCTCGCGCTGGTGGCGGTGGCGCTGGTGCTCGCGGGTACATATCTTTCGCAGCAGTGGGGCTCTTCGCGAGGCGGTGCGCACGCCGAAGGTCCTTTGGCTGACGAGGGGGCTCCGCTCGAGATCGCGCTCGATAAATTGCCCGAAGCTGAAATTCCCGTCGAGCGGCGCGACGCCGTGGGCTCAGCGGCGCTCGAAACAGCGGCTGACGCGGCTTGGGCCAAGGGGCAATACGATGCCGCAGTCACCAAGTATCAAGATGCTTTCGTGAAGAACCCCACGGCAGGGTTGGCGCTCAAGTTGGGCGAGCTGCAATTTCAGCGTGACAAGCTCAAAGACGCTCAGCGTTGGTGGAACCGGCATTTGAAAGAGAACGCCGAGTCGAAGGCCGCGCCGTATATTCGCGCCGTGCTGGGTGGCAATTAGAAAAAAAACGAATGTGCTTACAGCGCTTCGACTTGCAGCGTCTGTTGGCCGACGCGCAGCTTGTCTCCCGCTTTCAGTGTGCGCTCGCCCACCACCCGAATGAAGGTGCCCAAGCCACCAGAATGATCGCGCAGGGTAGCGTTACCTGGCGCCACAGAAATTTCGGCGTGGCGGGGTGCCAACGCTTCGTCATCGGGAAATGAGAAGTCGCACTTGCCTTGACCCACGCTCAGGTTGGGACCCGCGCTCACCACCACCCGGCCCGGTCGGCTGCCGAGCAGCACTTCTTCGAGCGCGTAATAGGTGGTGTTGGCCGGCACCGGAGCGCCGTAGACCGTAAGCTTACCCACCTGAAACGGAGGCGCCGCATCGAGCGGCCCGATGTACCGCATCAACCGAATGCCGGCGCAGAAGTAGCTGTTGGGTGCCAGCGGCTCTTGGCCCTGCACATTGACGAAGACGCCTGACGTGCTGTTGTCGTCTCGTACCGTGAGCTTGCCGTCTTTGACGCTGAACGTGGCATGCAGCGGTGAAATGAAGGGATCGTCGGGAAAAAGAATCACGCCCTTGCTGCGCCCGAGCTGTGCTCCGTTGTTGCCGAGACGAAACCGTTGTCCGCGTGCGGGGCCCGCCAACACGCTGAGGCCGAATTTAGGGCCAGCGGCGCCTTGTGCTTGCGGCGGAGGCGTCTGCGACGAAGGAAATGGACCTGCAGGTTTCGCGGGCGCGGTGGCTGCTTTGGGCTGTGGCGGAGGGGTGGCGGCACGCGGCATTGGCGCCGGTTCTTCGAGCGGCCGTTTCGCGTTGGGAGGAACCGAAGCTTCAGCGGGTGGTGGGGTCTGTGTCTTCGGGACAGCCTTGGCCGCCGCAGTGTCGGTGATGGGTGCATTGCACGCCATACAGGTGGTTGCGCCGACCACGTTCAAGAAGTCGCACGAGGGACAAACGACGCCGAGGTTCGAAAGCAGAAGGGCAGACATTGACGGCCGAGATAGTCAACGAAGACCGTCGGTTAGGCAAGCATTACCCCGAAATCATAACGCGCCGCAGCGATTGCCCACATGCAGTGGGATGGTTACGATTCAACTGTCTTGATCCGTTTGAACGACATTCTTACCCAGGTGGCCGCCTACCACCCGGACCCTGACCTCGACATCATCAAGAAGGCTTACGTCTACTCTGCGAAAGTTCACCAGGGGCAGATTCGCAAGTCGGGTGAGCCCTACCTGATTCACCCGCTCGAAGTAGCGGGTATTCTCGCTCAGCTCAAGCTCGATGAAGCGTCGATCGTTTCGGGGCTGCTCCACGACACCATTGAAGACACGTTGGCCACGCCCGAAGAAGTGCGTGAGCTGTTCGGCGAAGAGATCGCGGGCATTGTCGATGGCGTAACGAAGCTCTCGAAGTTCTCGGCCGCCGCGTCGATGAGCCAAGAAGAGAAGCAGGCCGAAAATTTTCGCAAGATGATCGTCGCTATGGCGCAAGACATTCGCGTCATCTTGGTCAAGCTGGCCGACCGCACGCACAACATGCGCACGCTTGATCACATGAAAGAAGAGAAGCAGGCCCGCATCGCGCAAGAAACGCTCGACATTTACGCGCCGCTCGCCAACCGTCTGGGCATCAGCTGGGTGAAGACCGAGCTCGAAGATCTTTCGTTCAAATATTTGAAGCCGCAAGACTTCGCCGACCTCACCGAAAAAGTCGGCCGTAAGAAACGCGAGCGCGAAAAATACATCTCTGACGTGGTGCACCTCATCGAGGCGAAGATGAAGGAGCGCAACATTCCCGGTGCGGTGACGGGGCGCTTCAAGCACCTTTACAGCATTCACAAGAAGATGAAGTCGCAGGGCATCGAGTTCGATCAGGTACCCGATGTGATCGCCTTTCGCGTGGTGGTACCCAGTTTGGGCCACTGCTACGAGGCGCTGGGCCTCATTCACAACATCTGGAAACCGGTGCCCGGCCGCTTCAAAGACTTCATCGCCATACCGAAGCCGAACATGTACCAGTCGCTGCACACCACGGTGATTGGCCCGCAGTCTGAACGCATCGAGGTGCAGATTCGCACCGAAGAGATGCACCGCATCGCTGAAGAGGGCATCGCGGCGCACTGGGCGTACAAAGAAGGCAAGACCGTCATCAGCAAAGACGACGAGAAGTTCGCATGGCTTCGCCAGTTGATGGAATGGCAGCAAGATCTCAAAGACCCGAAAGAGTTTTTAGAGACGGTGAAGGTCGACCTCTTTTCTGACGAGGTTTTTGTCTTCACGCCCAAAGGTGACGTGAAGAGCCTGCCCCGCGGCGCCACGCCGGTCGACTTTGCGTACGCGATTCACTCTGACGTCGGCAGCAAGTGCGTGGGCTCGAAGATCAACGGCAAGATCGTGCCGCTGCGGTACAAGCTGAAGAACGGCGACACCGTCGAGGTGCTCACCAGCCCCCAGGCGCACCCGTCGAAAGACTGGCTCACCTTCGTCAAAACCAGCCGTGCTCAGCAGAAAATTCGCGCTTTCATCAAGCTGCAGCAGCGCGAGAAGGGGCTGCAGCTGGGCCGCGAGTTGCTCGACAAAGAGCTCAAGCGGTTCAGCCTCAACTTGAACAAGTTGATCAAAGGCGGCGAGTTAAAGAAGCCCGCGGAAGAATTCGGTTACCGCACCGAAGAAGACCTGATGGTCGGTGTCGGCTACGGCAAGGTGGTGCCCTCGGCGCTGATTGAGAAGCTGTTGCCGGCCGAGAAGATCGCCGAGACCCGTGAACAGAGCGCCAAAGAGCAGCACACCAACGGCACCGGCGCGGCGGGTGGCATTCTCAATAACTTTGGGTTGGGCAAGGTCACCGAGGCGGCGCGCAAGTTGGTGGGCCGGCCCAGCCGTTCAGGGGTGATGGTGGGAGGCCTCGACGAAGTGCTGGTGCGCTTCGGTCGCTGTTGCAACCCAGTACCGGGCGACGCGATCGCCGGTTTCATCACCCGTGGCCGTGGGGTCACCGTTCATACCGCGGGTTGCGAGAAAGCACTGGCCACTGACCCCGATCGCCGTGTCGACGTCAGCTGGGACAAGGCGAACAACTACGTGCGCCCGGTGACCTTGCGTGTGCTGACCGTCGATCGCCCCGGTTTGCTGGCCGATATTTCCAATACTTTCTCGAAGAAGGGCGTGAATATCAGCCAGGCGAATTGCCGGTCGACCGGAGACGACCGCGCGGTGAACACCTTCGAAGTGGGTATTTCAGACCTAAAACAGCTCACCGACTTGATTCGAACTATCGAACGGCTCCAGGGCGTCTACACTGTTGAACGCGTGTAGCCGCCCAACCAGGAGAGTGCATTCGATGAACCGCGAAGTGGTTACCAGTTTGCAAGCACCTTCAGCCATTGGCCCATATTCGCAGGCGGTCGCGGTGACAGCGACGCGTACTGTCTATTTGTCGGGGCAAATTCCCTTAGATCCGCAGACGGGGCAATTGGTTGATGGCGACGTTGGCCGTCAAACGACCCAAGTGATGGAGAACTTGAAAGCGGTGCTTGAAGCCGCCGGTCTTGAGCTCAAACACGTGGTGCGTTGCACCATTTTTCTGATCGAAATGGGCGACTTTGCAAAGGTGAACGAGGTCTACGGCACTTATTTTCCGATTGCGCCGCCGGCCCGCGCCACGGTGGCGGTGGCAGCCTTGCCCAAAGGCGCTAGAGTCGAAATCGACGCGGTGGCCGCCGCGTAGCGCTGCTGCCCGAAGCCGTTGGCCCAGCGCCGTAAAGAACGTGGAACGCCATGCGCCCTTGTCGTTTCTTCGCCATCGTGGCCGGTTTCATCAGCGCGGCGGCGAGCGCCCAGGCAATCAACCCTCAAGGTTGGTCTGCTCCCCCCATGGTGCCCTCGCCGGTTTACCCACCGTCACAGCCTGGGCTGTTACCTCCGCCTCCGCCAATGCCTCTGCCAGATGTACCGTCGGCGCACCCGGTCGGCAAGCAACCCAGTGGCTACCCTTACGCGGGTCAGCAAGGCGGGTTGGCACCGCAGCCCCAAGGCCCTGAAGTGGGGTTGATGGTGACGGAGTCTCTCTTTGGCATGCTCACCGCGGCCGGGGTAACGCTGTTGCCGTATTATTTGTTGGTGAAGCCATTCATCTACACGGGTGGGTTGGGGCCTGATCCGACCGCGGCCACGGTGGTGTTCTGTCTGCTTTTCAGCACGGTGCCGCTCGCGGTGTCGCAAGCGCAGCTCTCGCTCGCGAATGGCAGCAAATATTACGACAGCGAAAGTTGGCCGGCGGCGCTCTCGGGCCTCGCCGCGCAAAGCTTGGTGCTGGGCGTGTTTTTTCTAACCGGTGGTTTGCCCGAAGGGCAGCTGTGCAACCAGAGCGGTACCTGCTCACCCGTTGGGCTCGGCAGCGAGCTCGTCTTGCTGGTGGGCTCCATTGCGTTCACCCCTTTGGTGCAAATGGCGGTGATCAACCTCACCAAGAGCCTGCGCCTTGCGCCTCCCAAGGCGACGAGCGGCCTTTTTATTTACGACGGCGAAAGGTGGGCACTCGGAGTGCCTTCTCCCACGGCGGTACCCACACGCACTTCGTCAGGCTACCAAGTGGGCTTCAGAGTGCCGCTCCTGTCGGGTGTTTTTTAGAACAGCCGGTAACCGAGGCCGACGCGAATTTGCCAGGCGGGCCGAAATTGCGTCACGCCGAGCGGTTCTTTGATTGCGTCGAGGCCGATGTTGCCCATGACCAGGCCGGTCCACTGTCCGCCCAGGTGCATTTCGGCACCGGCTCCGGCCGTAGGCACCCAGCGGCTGCCGGCCGAGGTAACCGATAGGGTCCACGGTACGTCGACTTGAAAGAGACCGGCGATGGTCTCGGTGAATTGGAGCGAAGAGAGAAAGCCCAGTCGAGGCCGCAAGCCGAAGTAGCCGAAGTTCGCTTTGCTGTAATAGCGGGCGCCGGTGTTGGCGACGATGCCCACGCCGCCATAACCAGCAAAATGCGCGAAGGCACTCTTGTGTAGCGTGAAGCGGCCGATCGCGTCGGCGCTGAATGAGGCATCGAAATAATCGATGCCGGCGCGGCCTTCGACCTCGAAGAAGCGCACGCCTTGGCGGTAGCCCACGGCGACGTCGGGGGCACCCATCAACAAATACGCGGCAGCGGCTCCCGCTGGGAGCACGGCAGGAGAAGCGACGCCTCCCATCGAGCGCTCTGGCGAAGGCAGCACCGTGTCTTCGAGTCGAACCTCTGCAGCCAAAAGGGCAGAAACAATGAGGGTGGTGATCATCACGAGGTGCACCGTAAGCCGGTTTTTTGACGACCTCCACTTTCCGCTACAGCCTTGTAGGTATGAGCCACCTTCACGGAGATCGTCGCAGGGGCCGTCGTGAAGCGCACGCTGCGCCTCGCCGCCGTTACCCTCGTTTATTTCTCGACGTCGACTGGTTCATCGAGTCGCTCGGCTGCTCCACATTGGGTCGCGGGTTAGAAATTTCGCCCCGCGGCGCTCTGCTACCGCTGCAATTCAAGGGGCCGTTTTCAAGTGAAGTAACGCTCCATGTCTGTTTACCCGCCCGGCCCAAAATGTTTCGGGCCCGCGGCCACGCGACTTCGCGCCCTGATCGCGGGTGGGCCATTCAGTTTAGTGATGTAACTACCGAAGATCTCAACCTTTTGGCGGCGACGCTGATTGAAGAATACGGCCTGCAGGCGCTCCCGGCGCTCGAGAAGAAATACTCAAGGTTCATGGACTTGGCCGGGCGCTTACTGCGCGACTCGATCTAAAAGGTCATTAAAGGTAGGTTCTAGGCCGCCTTAGACCTGGGGAGGTCGCATGGTGCAAACGTCACTTTCGACTCGAGTGCCGCATGGTGAAACGTCGGCGGCGCAAACCGTTCGTCCACGTGTGTTGGTGGTTGAAGCCGACTCGAGTGAGCGGTCAGTGCTCAGCGTGGCTTTTACCGCGGCCGGTTTCGAAGTCGTGTCAGTCGAGACGGGCGCTCAAGCGCTGCGGCGGCTGGTGGCTGCCGGTGCGCGCTTCGACGCGGTGTTGGTTGATGCAGCGCTGCGGGGAGAAGACGGGTACTCACTGGTGGCGCAGATCAAAGGTGACTTGGGCGTCGCTGATCTGCCGGTGTGGCTGATTTCGGGCAAGCCGGCGGGAGAAGACCGCGAGTTGGGAACAGTCGTCGGCGCTGAAGGCGTCGTGGCCAAGCCGACTTATGTGCGCGACGTGGTGGTGCTGGTGCGGCTGCGTTTGGCGCCGCGCAACGAAGATGGCTCGGTGACGCTCGACGCCGACGCGTTGCCGCTTTCGCACTTGCTGCGCGCGTTGCTGTCGGCCGGCCTTTCGGGTGCGATTTCATTTCAGCAAGGCCGTGGCTCCATTCGTTTTCGCGGCAACAAAGTGCTCGAGTCGCGTTTTTGCGGCGTAGGCGGCGCAGAATCGGTGATTCGAGCGATGGCTCTGGCGCACGGCTCCTATTCGCTTCGGCTGGGGCTTCAGAAGGGGTTGCCGCAATTTCACTTCACCATCGCCGAATTGGTGAACCATGCGTTCCCACGCCTCAACAAGTGGAACGAAGTGTTGGCGCGCAGCGTGCCGCTCGACGCGCAGCTCGGCGTCGACTTTGGCCGGCTCAAGGCGGCGCTCGCGTCGCTCCCCGACGGCGTCAACGATATCGTGCGGTTGTTTGACGGCGTGCGCACGGTGCGGGCCGTCTTGATGGACAGCCCCCTCAACGAGTCGACGTCGCTGGCGATTACCACCCGTCTTTACTTGATGGGTGTGGTGGCGCCGCTACCGCAGTTTCCTCCTGGCCAGGAGCTGCGCTCATCACCGGCGATCTTCGAGCCGCGCCCGCTCGAGGCGCATGAAGCGATGAACACGCTGTTCGAAGACGCTCCGTTACGGGCTTTTCCCGAGACGGTTTCTGACGAGGAGAACGGTGATTGGTACCGGGCGCCGCAAGGCACTGGGTTAGAAGTAGAGAGCCCAACCGAGGGTTGGACAGCCGAGCCGATTACCCATGCCACACCTGAAGTCATGGCGCTGGTTGAGCGGCAAGTGGCAGCTTTCAATGTGCGCCCGTTGGTTGAAGACAGCGTGTCTGCAGCGTTGCCTCCTGAGATTTCGGCCTTCACCGACGGCATCAGTTTTCAGCACAAGCCTCCACCCGGTTTGGAGTACGCGCTCTACCAGTTCGAAGGCAGCAGCCAGGCGACAGAGGTATTGACGGCCACGGCGGCTGACGCTTCGTCAATGGTTGACGCGTTAGAGATGGACTTTTTCCGTCAGGCGGAAGTGATCACCAAGCCCGAGGGCAGGGTGGCCAAAGCGGTGCTCGGCATCACCGCTGAAAACCCGATGGAACGGGCGCCTGAGCGCAACCCCATGTGGCTCGTGGCAACGGTTTCTTTGGCGTTGGTAACGGTGACTGCGCTCGCCGCGTGGATCGTCACGCCTCGTGTCGATTACGCCTCACCCTGGAAAGAGTCGTTCATTCCTGAGACTGACCCTTTCGCGCCGTCGACCTTTAGTTACCCTGACCCGGTTGTGCCCGAGCCGCCTACGGCATTGGGTGAGACACTCATTGCTCCGCCCTTGGCGCATACCTTGCCCGAACCGCACAAGGTCGACAGCTTTGATCAGAGCGAGATCAACAAGCTGATTAACGAGGCCAACGCTGCCTATGAGCGAGGCCAAGTGAAAGACGCGATTGCCAAGCTCGAAACGGTGATCGGCCAGAGCCCTTCAGAAATCATGGCTTGGGTGCAATTGGGCGTGGCCCGCTTTGACACCGGCGACACCGTGGGAGCCGAAGAGGCCGCGCAGACGGCCCTGGCGATTGAGCCAAAAAATTCGCGGGCTCACATGTTGATGGCGTCGGTCGCTCTGCAGACCGGGCGCGTCGCTCTCGGTCATCAAGAGTTGCAGACCTATCTCAAGCTCGACCCGAAGGGCGAATTCGCCGAAGAAGCCAAGGCGCTCTTGAAGGGGCGTTGAAGTTTCGCGGGCTGCTTTCTTTTTTTCGAAGACCTCGAGTCAATGCCTCCTCCTTTCCTCGTCGCCGCGCGCCGGCAGCAGCAAGTGGTGAGCAAACACCGCAGCGTGCCCGCGCAGAAGCCGGTCGCTGGGCACACCGTGGCCGGTGTCATCGGGCAGAGATCCGACGGTCCCGGCGTCGTGGCGCTGACTGCGCGTGGCGAGTTGACGTTAAACGGCAAGCTCCACCGCGAAGCGCCGATTGAAACGGCACGGCTGATTGAGACGGGGCGTTCTCCGTTCGCGCATGCTTCAGATCAGCAGCGTGAAACGCTTTTGACTTCGCTCACCAAGACCTTGCAGAAAAAGGGCGAGCGTAAGATCACTGAAACCGCGCTTTATGATCGCTCGGCCGCGGCGACGTTGCTGCTCAGTTTGGCGCGCACATCAGAAGGGCCGGTGCGGCAACGCGCTCTCGACACCTACGCGTTGGCGATGTCGAGGGAGCCGCATGTGCAGTTGCGGCGTTCGATGTGGGTGAATCTCCACGCCACCCAATTGGAACTCTCGGGCCCCTCGACGGCATCGGCGAGCAAGGTCAAAGAACAGCTGCTCCCTTCGAGCGCGACCTACAACGAGTGGTTCAAGGGTCAGAAAAAACCCAAGCTCGAAGTCCGTCACTACGTGATGGAAGACTTCTGGAAGCAAGACCTGGCGGCGTACGCGAAGCGTGGTTTCAAAGTGACGAAACAGGGAGCACACTTCGCCGAGCTCAGAGGGGTGCTCAAGGACCCCACCGGCAAGAACCCTGACACCGTCGCGCATGTGGTGTTGCGCAAGACGAATGAAGATGTGCTGCGCGACATCGACGACCCCGATGTGCACATGATCATTTACTCAGGCCACGCGCAACTGGGGGCAGTGCTCGACGCGTCGGTGGCACGCGCCGCCAAGAAAAAAATGGCCGGCACCAAGCTGATTCAGCTCTACAACTGCCGCGCTGGGCAATCGCAGCAAGACATTTTGTCGCGGTGGGAAAATGTGCACCTCACCACCACCGTGAAGAGCTCGTACGGCGAAGATGACGCGCAAGTCCTGACGCAGACGTACAACATGATTGGGCGGCGCGGTGAATACGACGAGATCAAGAAGAACCTCGACTCGTCGAAGCTGATTCAGGGCGAAAAGAATTACATGCTGCCCAATGACTTGCGCAATTTGTTGATGCGCGACTCTGACCTCGACGGGCTGAAAGACCTGTCGGCGCTGGGACCCGATTGGTTTTGGGACCCTGCGCGCCGCTTCGCTTCAAAAGGCGCTCACGTTTTCACGCCAGTCACGCAGAAGATCGACACCCAAACACTTTCGGGCGCCAAGCTCGATCACGGCGTGGGTTTTCTCAATTCGAGCATTCACTATTTCACTGAAGAAAACCGTGCTGCGCCGCTCACGCACAAGGCCGCGAGCGACCGCTTCATTTCGGGCCGCTGGATCACCGGCGACGAGTTGGTGCGCATTACCCCGATCAAGCGAGAGGACAAGACATGGTACCGGGTCGACGTGAATGCGGCCCTGGCGACGCGCAGCCGTGAGGTGATCACCTCGACGATACTGATGGAAACGCAGAAGTATTTCTCGCTCAAGACACCGGCGGGTTTTGACGAAAAGGCCAAGCTGCGCGGAGCGATGCTGGTGGGCGAGTACCTTGACTTGTTCGTCGACACGTCGACCACCATCGACAAGATCTTGGCCGGCTTCGTGGGCCGCTATGGCATCAAAGGGTTCAACTACGACGTGTACTTCGACGCGTCGCGATCGATGGGCCACGACAATGGCACCAAGGCCCTCGCCGCTCTGAAAAAAGCCGGGGTGAAAGCCTAACCCACGACGCACCAGTTGTTCGACAGCGCTTTGTTTCAGGGGTAAACATCTGTTCACCTGTAGCGGAGGGCTGTCGTACCAGTGAAAGTCTTGGGCATTGATCCAGGCAGCCGTTTTCTGGGGTTCGGCATCGTCGAGCTCGAGAATGGGTGCGCGCGTGCAGTGGCCCACGGAGTGATTCGCGCCGACCCTCAGGCGCCTTTGGCCGAGCGGCTGAACCGGCTGAGCATTGGGCTTGAAGTGGTGCTGGCCGAGCATTTGCCCAACGCGGTGGCGGTCGAAGGCGTGTTCACCCACAAGAATGCGCGCAGCGCGTTGATTTTGGGCCATGCCCGGGGCGTGGCGTTGCTCCTCGCCGCCAAAGCGGGCTTAAGCGTTCACGAGTACCCTCCGGCGAAGGTAAAGCGTTCGGTCGGCGCCGGCGGCAATGACGGCAAAGACGCCGTGGCGCGCATGGTGACCATGCAATTGGCGCTCAAGGAGCCACTTGAACGTTCTGACGCCTATGACGCGTTGGCGGTGGCGTTGTGCCATTTGCATCAGGCACGCAACCCATTGCTGCAGGCCACGCGTACCGGCTTCGGCCGGCCGAAGGCGCACCGTGGTGCGGGTGAGTTCGCTGACAAATTGAAGCCCAGCTATATCGGGCCAGGCACGGCAGGAGCGGCACGTTGATTGGTCAACTCAAGGGCTTGGTGGGCGAGCGTGATCTCGACGAGGCGGTGATCGACGTCTCGGGCGTTGGTTACCGGGTGCGGTTTTCGATGCTCACCCTCATGCGTCTGCCTGACATGGGCCAACCGGTGACGGTGCGTGTGCGCACAGTGGTTCGCGAAGATGCGTTCGATCTCTACGGCTTTTTAAGCCGCGAAGAAGAAGAGCTGTTTTTGATGCTCACTTCAGTGTCGCAAGTAGGGCCTTCGCTGGCGTTGAAGGTGCTTTCAGGCATGGAGGTCGAGGAGTTGATCGGCGCCATGGGCCGGGGCGAGGTGGCCAGGCTGACCAAGATTCACGGTGTGGGCAAGAAGACCGCCGAGCGTCTGGTGCTGGAATTGAAAGACAAAGTGAAAGTGTTGGCCCTGCCTGCGGGTGCGGCCAAACAGCACAAGGCGCCCATGGCCGCTCCCAAAGATGACCTCGTCTCGGCGCTCATTCACCTGGGGTACAAAGAGCCTCAAGCCGAGGCAGCGGCGCAAGCGGTCGCCGAGTCACTGGGGCGCGAAGCTCCATTCGAAGCCCAGTTCAAAGAGGCATTGAAAGCGCTGCGCTCGTAGCTGATGACCGAGGTGGGGGTTTTAAGCCTCGGCCACTTCGTCGTCAGTGGCGTCTTCGTCTGCATCAGCCGGCTGCTCCAACATGCGCAAGGCTGAGCTGAGCGCACTTTTGGTCTTTTCGCGCAGCTTCTCTTCGTTGCGAATGCGGTTGAAGAGGCGGGTGGCGCGGCCTTCGTTCTTGGCCACCGCTGTTTCGAGCTCGGTGACGCGGCCACGCAAGCCCGACATTTCGTCGGCGAAGGTTTGGGCTTGGGTCGAGAGCTGGCCTTTGGCGTCTTCCACTTCGGCGGAGCGTGCTTCGAGCGTCTCTTTGGTGCTGGCCAATTCGCTGTCGAGCTCTTGAATGCGGTTGTTGAGATCGTTCGTGGCCGTACGCATGCCATCGAGCTCTGACTGCGCCGAGCTGAACTCGGTTTGCGCCTGCTCGAAGTCAGCCTGCAACGCTTGCAGCTTGGCGTTGGCGCCGCGCGCCTCTTCGCGGGCCGTCGAAAGTTGCTGGTCTACCTTTTTGCGCTCAGCGGTGAGCTGGTCGACTTTGGTGGTCAGCGTTTTTAACTGGGCTTCACGGCGCGCCTGCTCGGTGGCAGTGTCGGCCAGTTGCTGATCGAAAGAAGTTTCTTTCTCGCGAAGTTCGATCAGCTCTTTGTCTTTTTCATTGAGCTCGCTCTTGAGTCGCAGAATTTCTTTGTCTTTCTTGTTGCCGGCTTCGCGCAAGGTGAAGACTTCTTTGTCGGCCTTGCTGCCTGCGGCGGGGCGCGTCGAAGCGGCGTCGAGCTCGGCTTGTTTGCGATCAAGGTCGGCTTCGAGTTGACGCACTTTTGATTCCAGTTCGCCAGCGTGACTGCGCGATTCTTCTAGAGAGCCGGTCAGCTCAGCCACTTTGCCGCGTAAATCACGAAGTTCTTGCGCGTCGGCTCCCGACACCCGCGAAGAGAGCGAAGGGCCGGGAGCAGGCATCGACATGTGGGGTGGCGCCACGACCGTGCGCTCAGCCCGATCGGGCTGGTCAACCACGTCTCGAGAACCATCGCCGCCGAACACCGAGTCGACCATTTGTAAGTCAGAATCGCCTGAGACGACGTCTTCTTGCACTGGCGCTGTCTCGAGCGGCACCTCTTCGACGATTTCGCCGCCTTCCTCGACGAGCAAGTCAGAAAGTGAGACGTCGCCGTCAAATGATTCAGAGGGCGCAGCGGGAAAACCGATCAACGCGCCGGCCCGGTCGGGCATGCCGGCCGCTTCACGTTTGTCGAGGTAATCGTCGGCCCGGGTCTTCAGCTTTTTGTGGTTCTGAAAACCTTCGGGGTTGCCGACGATCACCACCGGAATGGCTTTGAGCTCGTCGTCTTTCTTGAGTTTGCCGCAGATGATGTAGCCGTTTTGGCCCGCGGCGAGGTCGACCATCAACACCACCAGGTCGGGCTTTTTGCGCCTGATCAGCTCTTGGCAGCCTTTGCCGTCGTTGGTGTCTTCGACTTGAAAGCCCTTCGCGGTGAGCGCGTCACGCATGGTGCGGGTGAGGGCCGCGTCATTCTCAACGATGAGTACGTTTTTCGACATGGGGGTAAAGTGAAGGCTATTAGCCGCCCCCAAGAGCGTCAATGAAGCTCGTCAATCAATACAGCCCTGTTACAGGCGAAGCCGATTTACCGGCTTTGCTGCATCGAGGCTGGCTGTACTTCAAGTCGATTGGGGCGGGTGACCGGAGCGCTGGTCGGGGCGGGCCCCGCGGCGTTACCGGGCGAAGGTGGCAAGAGCTCTTGAATGTCATGCTCGTCGAGGTCAGTCACCAACTGGTAGACCACGTCGCCGTCGCGCCAGCTGACCACGTTGAAGCCATTGCTTGAACCGACTTCAGGGTGGGGCAAAGTGCCGACATCGACATCGCCCGGCTTGTCGCCATAGACGAACAACCCCATGTGACCAGGTTGTGCTCCGTCGCCTTTTTCGTCGTCATAACGAATGTATGCCGCTTGCTTTTCGCGCACGTTCAATAGCCGCGCGCCCGCGGCCACCCGGTTGGGAAATTGGGGCACGCTGACCCGGTGATCTAACTTGCCGCCGAACCACGCTTCGATTTGGCGGTTGGTAGGGCGCTCAATCTCCATGGGAAAGCGGCGCACATGGTGAGCCACCACATCTTCGACATATTGGTTGCGTTTGAATGTCTTCCACCCTTGGTGGCTGGCAACCGTCACCGCCGCCAACGTTGCGGCCATGGCTGAGACCTTCAAAAACTGCATGCGTCGCGTGCCGTCGTCAGCGCGATCAAGGCGTACCGCCAACGCCTTCTTCAAGGCCGGAGGCGCCATGTTCTCGACGCCGCTGTTCGCCGCTTGCAGCGTGTCGAGAAACAACCGCTCGCTGGCGAGCAACGCAGCGCACCGCTGACACTCAGCGACGTGCTCGTCGATCGCCAGGCGCTGGTATGCCTCGACCTCGTCGTCGAGGTAATGCATCAATTGGTTGTCGAGCTCGGCGCAATTCATGATTGATTTTGAAACGTTCAACTAAGCCAATTTCTTCCGCGCTCGAAATTCAGCCAAGTCTAAAGGCTCGTCGGTACCGGTCGAAAGTTCGGTGCCTTCTTCTTGAGTCAGCGCTTTTTGCAGCAGCTTTCGACCGCGGAAGAGGCGGCTCATCACCGTGCCCACGGGTACCTCCAACATCTCGGCAATGTCGCGATAAGAAAATTCTTGGAGGTCGGCCAAAATCACCACCATGCGAAAATCGATGGGCAGCTTGTCGATTTCTTTCAGCACCACCGCCGACGTGAGCCGATTGAGCACGTGTGCTTCGGGGTTGGCTGCCGCGTCGGTTGCCTGGTGGCTGAAAAATTGCGCTGATACCGTGGCCCGCTCTGAATCATCTTCGAGCGCGCGCTCTTTCACCTGGCGGCGGTACTTGTTGATGAAAGTGTTGGTGAGAATCTTGAAGATCCACGCTTTGAAATGAGTGCCTTTTTCGAAGCGATCGAAGAACCGGTATGCCCGCATGAAAGTGTCTTGCACCAGGTCTTCGGCGTCTCCTTCGTGGCGGGTCAGCCGCATTGCCGCGGCGTACAGCGAGTCAAGTAACGGCAACGCCAGCGCCTCGAATTGGCGCCGGCTGTCTTTGGTCGATGTGCCTAGAAACATGTCGGCTAAAGCTCCCTTCCCCATATTCAATAACAACGACCGGGAAGGGCAGGCTATTTCGTGCCTGCCCTTCGAGAATTGAGCGCCGAATGTATTGCGTAAATTGCTGAAATAATAGGAACTTTAAGCGGCCCGGTTCTTGGGCAGCCGGTGCGCTTTCTTCGCGCTGTCTCCGCCACCGATCGCCTCGAGAATCGGCATGTACGCGTAGCCCAGATCGCGCGCCACCGCGTCGTAGGTCACATGGCCGCCATAGGTGTTGAGACCCTTCGCCAGCGCGGGGTCGGCCCGAATTGCTTCAGACAGGCCGAGGTCGGCGATTTTGCGGCCGTACGGTCGGGTAATGTTGGTGAGCGCGAAGGTTGACGTGCGCGGCACAGCGCCCGGCATATTGGCGACACAGTAGTGAATGACGCCGTGCACTTTGTAGGTGGGGTCGTCATGCGTGGTGGGGCGGCACGTTTCGATGCAGCCGCCTTGATCAACCGCGACGTCGACCACTACCGAGCCCTTGCCCATCTTCGAGATCAGTTCTTTGCTGACCAGCTTGGGAGCCTTGGCGCCGGTGATCAACACGGCTCCCACCACCAAGTCAGCTTCTTTCACCGAGCGAGCGATGTTGTCGCTGTCGGAATACATGGTGGTGATGCCGCCTTGGAAAATGTCGTCGAGGTAGGTGAGGCGGTTTAGGTTGGTATCGAGAATGGTGACTTCGGCGCCGAGACCGAGCGCCACTTTCGCCGCGCAGGTGCCCACCACACCGCCGCCGATAATGGTGACCCGCCCACGACGCACACCCGGCACGCCCCCGAGAAGAATGCCCTTGCCGCCTTTTTCTTTTTCGAGACAGGTGGCACCCACTTGAATCGACATTTTTCCGGCCACTTCGCTCATCGGCTTGAGCAGTGGCAGGGACCCGTCTTCAGGTTGAATCGTTTCGTAGGCGACCGCGGCGACCTTTTTTTCAACCAACACCTTGCAGAGCTCGGGCACCGCCGCGAGGTGAAAGTAGGTGTAGATGATTTGGCCGCTTTGAATGCGTGCGTACTCTGGTTCGACGGGCTCTTTTACTTTGATGATCATTTCGGCGCGCTTCCACACTTCGTCGGCCTTCGCGAGCACCTTGCAGCCCGCCCGCACGTACTCAGCGTCGGGAATGCCGGCGCCTTCGCCTGCTCCGCGCTCGATGAAGACTTTGTGACCCGCGGCGACGAATGCTTTCGCCCCCGCGGGAACAACGCCGACGCGGTACTCACGCGTTTTGATTTCCTTCGGAACTCCGATGATCACGGTTTCTCCTCGAGCGGGGGCGCGACGGGCGCCCAAATGTGGAAAGCGCTGCTAACGAACCCGATGCCGACCGCGCCGTCAACGCAAAAACGAGCGTCGTCGCCAACGGTCAGTGAAGACAACTGTTGTCTCCAGTTCTTCTGACTTCACTCCAAAAGGCCCTCGAGCAGACCATGTAACTGCCCAGAATCACGACGCCCGGTTTGGTCCGTTTGTTGCGAAGGGTGGGGTGAATGCGGGCGCACGGGTGGGTGGTTGTATCAGCTCTGGCGATCACGGCTTGCGAGGCCAAGCTCAGTTGGCCATTGCCGGCTGATCCATTCGCCGGAGCACCTGGAGCTCCCGTGCCTGGGCAATCGGGAGTGCGACGTCTTTCGCGCGTCGAGCTCGACACTGCGCTCAGCGATTTACTGGGTGACACCAGCAACTCGGCGCAGGGTTTGCTGCCGCCCGAACCCGTCAACCCCTTCGACAATGACTACCGCGCGCAGTTCGCTTCGGCCGCGCTGATTGAATCAGTCGAGCGCTTGGCCACTGACGCCGCCAACCGCGCGCTCGCCAATGCGACCTTGCGTGCGGCCCTGGTGCCTTGCTCACCCAAGGGCCCGGGTGATGCGTCTTGCATGCGCACCATGGTGCAGACGGTGGGGCGGCGGGTGTTTCGCCGACCGCTCACTGGCGAAGAAGTCGATCGTTTCATGGCGCTGCAGACATTCGCGGTTGAAGACAACAACTTCGACACCGGTGTGCGTTTGGTTTTGCAAGCGATGTTGCAGCACCCCGCGTTTCTTTATCGCGTCGAGCTGGGCACGCCGTTGGCTGAGCGCCCAGGCACGTTCAAGTTGAGCAATTACGAAATGGCCACCCGTCTCTCATTTTTTCTCTGGGGCAGCACGCCGCCCGACTGGCTGCTTGATGACGCCGCCAACGACAAGCTGGCTGATGCCGCGGGTATTCGTGCCGCGGTCGATCAGCTGCTGGCAGACCCCCGCGCGAAACGACGGTTAGAACGATTTCATGCGTTGTGGCTCGCTTACGCCAAGTTGCCGCACCCGGCTGCGCTCACCAATGCGCTGCAAGCAGAGAGCGCCGCGTTGGTCGACAAGGTGCTTTTTACTGATCGCGGTGATTACTTCGAGCTCTTCCGCTCGTCTGAGACATACGTCAACAGTACGCTGGCGGCTCACTACGGCATGCTCGGCGCTCCGGCGTCAGGCTCGGCGTGGTTGCCGTACGGCCCGTTGCCGCGCATGGGTTTGTTGTCGCAAGGCGCGGTGCTTTCAGCGGGCGCGAAGTTCTCTGACACCAGCCCTACGCAACGGGGCATTTTCGTGCGCACACGGCTGCTCTGTCAGGACATCGCGCCGCCGCCTTCGAATGCGAACGTCGACGAGCCGCCTACCAGCCCGTCGTCGAACTGCAAGGTCGACCGCTATTCGGCCCACGCGAGTACTGGCAACTGCAAGAGCTGCCACCAGTCGTTAGACCCGATCGGTTTCGGGCTCGAAAACTTCGATCGCGAAGGCAAATACCGTGCGCACGACGACAACGAGCCCAACTGCCCCATTTCAGGAGACGGCAAAATCACCGGTCTGCCCGGGGGCGAATTGCCATTCAGGGGCGCAGTCGGCCTCGCCAATTTACTCACCGCGAGCCCCGAATTCGAGCAGTGTGTGGTGACGCAGCTCTATCGTTTCAACATGGGCCGCAAAGAAGACCCCGCAGACCTCGCGTTCATTTCTGCGCTCACCGAGGGCTTTCGCTCGCAGCGGCGCGAGTTTCAGACGTTGCTCAAAGACTTCGTCAGCCACCCGACGTTTGCCTACCGGGTCGAGGAATAAGCGATGAAGACTCTCTTTCGGCTTCACCGGCGCGCGGTGCTCAAGGGGCTGGGCGGAGCAGTTGTCGGTTTGCCCTTGCTCGAGGCGATGCTCGATGTGAACCCGGCGTTGGCGCAGTCGGCGGCGGCCAAAAGGTACATGGTTTTCTTCGACGGCCAATCGATGGGCGCTGACGGAGACACCCTGCACAATGACTTCGTGCCCGACACCGTGGGCCCTGACTACGACTTGAAAAGCGCGGTGGCGCCGTTGGGGGCGATGAAGAGCGAAGTGAGCATCATTTCGGGGTTGCGCATACCCACCGCGTCGGAAAACGGCGGTACGGTGCCCTCGGGAGGCCGGCGAGACGCGTTTCACGTTTCGAGCATGTCACCGCTGCTGGCAGGCGTTCGTTCTCCGAGCAACACCGCATGCGCGGGCCCCACGTCTGATCAGGTAATGGCGGCGCTGTTGGGCAAGCAGTCGCTCGTTTATCGCGTGCAGGCCGACTGGTATTTGTCGGTGGCCGAGCCGGCGGGCCGCGATGTGATCTCATTCAAGCGCGATTCGAGCAACCGCGTCGTGCCGATCATCTCGAAGATCAGCCCGCAACAAGAATTCAACGCGCTCTTCAGCCAGCCGCCTTCGATGACTGACCCAGTCGCAGCCGCCAAGGCTGATCGAGAACGCCGTGCGCGGGCCAGCGTGCTCGACCTGGTGAAGGGCGACACCCAACGCCTGTTGGGCAAGCTCGGCGCGGGCGATCGCGTTCGCATGCAGCGCCACCTCGATGAAATTCGCGCCCTCGAGCTTCGCATCGCTGCGTCGGGGCCGACGCAGACGGGCATTTGCCAGACGCCGGGCGACCCCGGGCCCGACCCTTCTTCGTCGGGCAACCAAGGTACCGACAGCAGCGGCAGCAATACCTACAATCAAAACCTCGGTTACAGCGGCGAAGAAGAGCGCGCGCGGCATTTTTGCGACCTCATTCATATGGCGATGGCGTGCGACTTGGCGCGCACCGCGTCGCTGCAAATGACGATGTTTCAGTCGCACTTGAGCATGTACAACCTCACCGGCCAGGCCACTGACTGTCATGAGCTTGGCCACGGCGGTGTTTCAGGCGGCACGATGGCGGTGTCGAAAGGCATTGCTTGGCACGTGAAGCACTTCACCTATTTGCTGCAAAAATTCAAAGACACGCCCGAAGGCAACGGCAACATGCTCGACAACATGGCCATCGTCTACGCGCTCGAGGGTGGGCACGGGCATGACCCTGGCGGTGCAAAAGACAACAGCTCACACAGTACCGAGAACATGGCGATGATGTTGGCGGGCAGGGCAGGGGGCTTGAAACCCGGGCAACACGTGGTGGCGCAAGGCAAGCACCCGGCGAATGTGTTGGTGACCGCGATGAAGGCAGTGGGTTACGCCAGCGACACGCTGGGAGAAGTGAGCGGCGACATTTCTCAACTGCGTGGCTAGCCCCGCCGGTCACCACGTCGGGTCAGGTTGATGAGCGCGCGAATGCCCTCACGGCGGGCGGCGCGCGTGTCTCCGTTGGCGCGGCCATGTTGAATGTCACGCATCGCCCGCTCGCGCAGGGCCTTCGGGGCTTCAGGGGTACGGGCGCCAATCACGCGGTCCATCGCGCGCTGCACTTCGACGTCGGCGTAGCGGCGCATGCCCGCGGTCCAGGTGGCGTACGCGGCGGCTCCGATAGACGCGTGGCCTTTGGCGGTATGCCCATAATTGCTCTTGCTGTTCTTGTTTGGCTGGTTTCGGAACGACGACTCGAGCTTCGCGGCTGAAATGCGCTCGCCCACCAAACCTGCGCTGAGCTGGGTGAAGTAGGCCCACATTTTCGAAAGCCCGGTCGGGCCTGCATTGGCTTGGCCGCTGGCAATCGACGCTCCCGAGAGCGCAGACAGACTGTTCAGCGCTTGCGCCAATTCGGGGTGCTTGGCGCCGCGGCCTTTGCCCGCCAGTGCTTCGTTCGCACCTTCGGTGGTGAGCTGAAAACGGTTCACCAGTGTGCTGTTGAAAATGCGGTGGCTCTTGAGTGCGCCGTTGGGAGCGAAAGTCATTTCTACTGACTTGGTGAGGCGCGGTTTGCCTTCGAACAAGCTCAGCGTGCCCTCGGCGAGCGACTTGGGAATCATGTACAGCGTGAGCCCATGGTTCTGCAGGTATTGCGTTTCGACGCGCTGCCGGGCCGAGAAATCGAGTGGGCCACCCAGCCGCAACACCGACGCCATGTCGACCGCGTGCAGGCCGACCACCATCGAGCCGTCGCGCTCTTTGCGAAACGAGATCGCGTTGTCGAGGTCACGGGTGCTGGCGCCGTCGATTGAGAGCACCAAGCCCTTGGCCTTTTCACGCCCGGCGAGCTGCGTTTCGGGCTTGATCGCCGCGGCTTCGTCGAGAGCGAGCTGCGAGAAGAGCATTCGCTGCGCCGCCGCTGGCATGCGTTTGATCTCTGCGGCATTGGGTGCGCGGGCAAGGGCCGGTGAAAGGCCGAATGATTCGTTGAAGGCACGTGTGAGAGCGGGACCGCGCGGTGCTGTGCGCTCGGCGGTACGATACGTCGATGTGCGTGCTGCGAGGGCCCCCCGGCCGGTGATGACTGGCATTGGTTATTGTCTAGCACGGGCCGCTGTTTCTTTAAACTCGGTGATCATCAGCGAGCGGCTTAAAATGCCGCCGAACACCAACAGGGGAAAAACATGAAAACGTGGGCCGGAATTCTGACAATGGCGGTGATGCTGTGCGCGAGTGCTTGCGGTGGCGATCTGTGCAGCAAGGGCAAGTTCTGCGCGAATGATCCGCAAGACACGCAAGCCACTATCGATCAGTGCCGCGCGAACGTGTCGGCCAAGCAATCGTTGCCCTGCTACGCCGAAACATTGGGCGTAACGAATTGCATATTGGACAACCGGGTATGTGGCGCTGACGGCAAGGCCGACGACACGCTGAGTACAAACAAGGCAAAGACCAACTGTTCCACCGCGGCCACCAATTGGCAGAATTGCTGCGCGAAGAACCCGACTTCAACTTTGTGCGTCGACGGCGGGTAGGGCGCACGCCCTTCGTGTCGAGCACCGCAGACCAAGGCCGGGCCCCGTTTCGTGTCTGGGGCACCGGCCTTTGCCTTGTGCGCGATAGTGGATTCGAACCACTGGCCTTCGGCTTCGGAGACCGACGCTCTATCCAGCTGAGCTAATCGCGCAATTGGCCAAACGACACGGGCACTTCGCACGAGTTGTGCCCTTGAATCAAGGCGATTGACGTGCGTTCTGCGATTGTCCGGGTAGTATCGAGCGGCCTCGTGGTACCAGGGCACGAAAGACAATGCCAAACGCTGCACATGCCAAGACGCTGGGCCGCTACGAGCTGCTTTTTTTGCTCGGTCAAGGCGGCATGGGCGAAGTGCACTTGGCCCGTCTAACCGGTGCCGGCGGCTTCGAAAAGCTCTGCATCGTGAAGACGATTTTGCCGCAGATGAACAGCGACCCGCAGTTCGTCGATCGCTTTCACCATGAAGCGCGCATTCTGGTGCAACTGAACCACGCCAACATTGCCCAGGTCTACGACATGGGTAACGTCGACAACACGCTCTACATGGCCATCGAATATGTGCCCGGAGTCGATTTGGGGCGCGTCTTCGATCGCACGTTGCGCGCTTCGAGTCAGGTACCCATTCCCGTCGCGCTGTTGATCGGCCAGCGGCTCACCGAAGCGCTCGGGTACGCGCATCGAAAAGCAGGGGCTGACGGTGCGTCGCTCGGCATCGTGCACCGCGACATTTCGCCGCAGAACGTGATGGTGTCGTACGAGGGCGAGGTCAAGGTGATCGACTTTGGGCTCGCCAAAAGTGTGGCCCGCAGCAAGCACACCATGCCGTCGACGGTGCTCGGCAAGCTCGGCTACATGTCTCCCGAGCAAGCCAAAGCGCTGCCGCTCGACTACCGCAGCGATATTTATTCAGCCGGCATCGTGCTGTGGGAAATGCTGACCGGCCGACCGCTTTTCTCGGGTGGTACCGTCGCCGAAATGGTGGCGATGATGGCCAACCCCCGCATTCCTTCATTGCGCTCGGTGCGGCCCGAGGTCAGCGAAGCGCTCGACGCGGTGGTAATGCGCGCGCTGCAAGTCGACCCCACGCAGCGCTATGTTCGCAGCGAAGATCTGGCGCGTGCATTGAATGAGTTGATGGTGCGCGAAGGCGTTAGTGCCGGTTCTGAAGAAGTGGGCAACTACGTGCGCGCGATGTGCCCTGAAGAATATGCCGCCGAACGCAAGTTGCAGTCGCAGCTGTCGGTGCTGCGCAAAAAGGGTACGGCCGACCCGCCCGCTGAGCGGGTGTTAGACGCCACGGCGATTCGCAGCTCGAAGGAAATTTCGGGCGAGACGGCGCACATGACGGCCGCGCAAAAGGCGCTTTCGTTGGCCACGCCGTACCCAGGTCGAATCAGCGCGACCGATGCTGCACCTGCCGAGGAGCCTTTTGAGCCCTCGATGCCGATTCTCGTGCCCAAGAGCCGCGCGCCGGTGATTGTGGTCGGGCTGCTCGCTTTCGCTGCGCTCGCTGCAGGTGGCTATTGGCTGATGTCGAAGAAGCCCAGCGCTGAAACAGGCAGCACAGCGGCGGCGGTGAAACCGGCAGTCGTGAAAGAACCCGTTGTCGACGATAAAGCGCCCGAGCCTCCTGCTCCTGCAGCGGCCGCGGAGTCTGATGAGCCCAAAGAACTGATTGAAGTCAGCGGAGAGCCGTACCGGGTGCTCAAAGACGGTGACAAGTATTACGTACGCATCGAAGACAAGCAGAAGATGCTCAAAGAGGGCGACTCACTGCGTTTGGTGGGAGCCGCCGTCGAGGGCAACAAAAAGCGTGAAGTGCTCGCCGACGCGTCGGTGCTCGAGCTCAAAGGGCACTTGGCGCGGGTTTTGGTCGATGACGAAGCGGGTCTGCCAGCCAAGCTTTTCGCAGTGCGCGACGAATCAGAGATGCCGCGCACGCCGAAAAAGAAAAAGTCGGTGACAAAGCCGGCTGAGCCTGTCGCCACGACGCCTGTTTCGACGCCGCAGCCTGCAACGGTTACAGAGCCCGCGCCAGCGCCCAACGTCATTCCCTTCGATGGTTCTCGGCGTTTCGACGGCACCAAAGTCGACGGTCTGCGTCGGCCCGCGGTGATGAATACCGAACCGGCTGTGGCGCCGGGTTACCCGCCACCCAACAAGCCGGTGTTGCCACCGCCGCCTCCCGTGGCTGCCGCCGCTCCCGCGAATTCGGGCGCAAACCTGCCGGCACTTGAGGGCACGGTCACCATTCGTGGTGGTTTCGCGTCTCAAGTTTTCGTACGCAACAATTCAAGCCTCGATTGGAGCGGGTGCGAAGTGCGGTTGCCCGGAAACGTGGCGAGCCGGGGCATTTTCTTGCGGGCCCACAGCCAGGCCTCGTTGTTCATGGCCTCGTTTTCACGCTCGGGCCCCGTAGACCAAAACGTGGCCCGAGAGCGAGCGCGAATTCGCTGTCAGAACGCCGACGGTTACGTGCCAGTGATGTACCGGTAAGTTACTTCTGCACCACGTCCCATTTGGGGCGGCGAAAGCTGGCGCGAAGTGTTTGTGCGTCGGCATTGACGGCGCGTGAGACACTTTCTTGCCCATCGAGGAAAGCGACGAACTCGAGCTGCTCTTGGTCAGTACCCAACTGCGCATCGAACAATTTCACCCACTCGTTGGCGGGCAGGGTGCGGCGGCCGGCCACTTCGACCAAGTCGATACGCAGGCCTTTCATGTCGTTTGACGGTGCGTAGCTCTTGTAGACGAGCTCGGTGCACACCAGCGATGCGTCAGAGAAAAAGTCGAAATCGAAGTCGTACGGGCGGCCTTGGTAAGCAAAGGCCCGGGTAATCGCCTTGGCTTTTTCGAGCAGCGGCAGCTTGGGCCGCATCGCCGCGAGGTAGTCGACGCCGAAAGCGTGCTCCACCGCGGTCAGCGACACGCCTTCGCTGATCGCTTCAATGACCCGAATGGGGGCATGGCCTTGAAAGTCAGTGCCGCTCTCGTATTGCTTCCACTTCGAGGGAAAACGCGCCGCCAAGAGCGCAGAAAAGGCACCCACTTTTTCTGGTTGGCTCGCGACCCAGCTGCTCACGTCGGCATCGGCGTCGAAAGCGGAACGGAGCTCTGCGGCGGTGCCCACGTAAAGCTCCGCGTGCGGCCAGAAACCCGGCAAGCCGACGTTGGAAATGAACCAGTTCTGCCGTGTGACGATGATGTCGCCGGGGCGCAATTTTTCGAGCAGCTGGGTGACTTGCTCCTTGCTGATCAGCGGTTTGCCGACGCGGGCGACGCGGGTGTCGCCCATCCACTCCGCGATGTTTTTTTGCACGGGAAAGACCGCGGTCAGGGCGTTGTCGCGCAAAATGTCGACCGCGTTGCGCAAATAAAGCTTGGCGCCCTTTTGGAGCAGCTTCTCTTTCGCCGCTTCTCCGTTGCGCAGAAGCTCTTGCACGGCCCATTGCACGTCGAGATCGAGCGACGCTTTCTGCTTCTGTAACGCCAGCAGCGCTTGGGGGCGCCAGGCGGCTCCGGTCATCAGCTGGGTGGTGGTGCCGGCGTGCACGGCTTTGGCTTTCATCGCAGCGAAAGCGCCCTTCGGCACTCCGTATTCAGCGTTGGGCTCATCGAAGAGCACTTCGAGTTGACTGTTGCCCGCCGAGAGCGCCGCGAAGGCGAGGCCGTGTGCCAATTCAGCGGTGAGGGCGGTGTGGGTGAGCAAGTACCCCCAGGCGTGGCGCTCGTCGAGCGGAGTGAGCTTGACGAACTTCCAGTAGCGCTGCCGTATCTGCTCGGTCGACATGAAATAGCCGTAGAGCGCTCCCCAGGTTGAAAGCACTGTGCGTTTTTGCTCGACCGACAGGGGGGCTGCAGTGGCCGTCGTGAAGAGCGCCTGGTTCTCGTTCACCTGTTGCATCAATCGTGACATGCCGCGCAGGTACACGCGAAGGGCGTTCAGGTCTTTGTGCGCTTCGTAGCGAAACGCTTCTCCCTTGTGGGCGTACACATCAGGTGGGGGAGAAGATGCAGCGGTCAGTGCAATCGACGCGGCGAACAAGCTGGCGAACATGGCGAAGTTTTACCATTGCAGAGCGAAAATGAATGCTGGGTCGTGCGGGTCACTACCGCAGCAACGTCCAGTCACGGTGTGGGCGTGCGATCATCTCGGTTGCGAGCAACACGTTCGGCTCAATACTCGCGGCGGCTTCGGACAGCGCTGCTTCCACGTCAGATTGCTGCCCGCACACCACGAACCACGCTTTGCCGCCGATGCCGCGCGCGAGGTGCAAATGAGTCAGTCGAACGCTGGCGCGCTTCAAGCTGGTGTCTGCCGCGAGAATCGACGCGGCCACCGAGTGCGTTTCTACAATGCCCACCGAATCTAACGGCAGCCGAGCCTCGGGCTTTCCCTCGAGCGTCTGCTTTACTGCAATCGCCAACTGCGGCAGCAACAGCTTGTCGATGAGCAGCGGGCCTGCAGTCTCTACGCCCGCAGAGAACGCTTCTTCCACTTCGCCCACTGGCCCGGTGAAGACGATGACGAACTTTCCCGGAGACGTCGGCTGCGCCAAATTGATCTGCACCGGCGCGCGCTTCACCAACGCGTCCACCACCACCACCCCCCGCGCGATTGACTCGAGCTCCAACAGCCCCAGTGCAGGAGCGGTGAGCACCTGATCTTTCGCCAATTGCGGCACGTCAGACGATCCGGAAAGAGTCTTTCAACGTGCAACGCCGTTCGCGGGTGAAGCTCACCGCCGTGGTCAAACCTTCGCCAGTAGGAGAAGCAATCGTGAAAGACGTGTACCCCTCGCCGGTCAACCCCAGGCCCGCGTACGAGGGGCCATTCTTCACGAAGATCGACGTGTTGATCACCCGGGCCATCTCATGCAGGTGATCAATATTCGTCGAATGCATGGTCGCGGTGTGCCCAAAGCCATGCTCCGCTTGAACGGCGGCGGCGATGCAGTCTTCTACCGTCTTCAAGCGCGAGAAGCCGATCACCGGCATCAACAACTCTGCCTGCACGAAGGGGTGCGTAGGGTCTACCTCGGCGAACAGCAACTTGGTGCCGCTGGGAACCTTCAGGCCCGCAGCTTCAGCAATTTTCGTCGCGTCTTTGCCCACCCAATCGCGCGCGGGGTGGCCGTCATCAACCACCAGCTTCTCGAGCCGGTTGATCGCAGCGCCCGTCACTTCAAAGCCGCCGCTTTTTTGCATTTCGGCTTTCAGCTGATCAGCAATCGACGCTACTGCGAAGACTTCTTTCTCGACGATGCACACGATGTTGTTGTCGAGCGACGCTCCCCGCACGATGTCACGGCCGGCATTGGCGATGTTCGCCGTCTCGTCGACCACCGCGGGAGGGTTGCCCGGCCCCGCAGCGATCGCGCGCTTGCCGCTGTTCATCGCCGCCTTCACCACCATGGGCCCGCCAGTCACCACCAACAACCGAACCCGCGGGTGCTTCATCAACGCTTGCGCTGACTCAATCGAGGGAGACCCGATCGTGGTGATCAAATTCGCCGGACCACCCGCCGCCGTCACCGCCTCATTCAGCCAGGTAATGAATTGCGCGCACACCCGCTTGGCGCTGGGGTGGCAGTTGAACACCACTGAATTGCCGCCTGCCACCATGCCGATCGCATTGTTGATGATGGTCTCGGTAGGGTTCGTCGAAGGCGTAATCGCCCCAATCACGCCGAACGGAGCGCGCTCGGTGATCATCAACCCGTGATCACCGGTGGTGGCGATTGGCTTCAAGATCTCAAGCCCAGGCGTCATGTTCGCGCAGAGCAGGTTCTTCGAGATTTTATCTGGCACGTTGCCGAGCTTGGTCTCTTCAACCGCCATGCGCGCCAGCTCTTCGGCGCGGCGCCGCGTCGTTTCGCGCATCGCCTCAATCACCTTGGCGCGCACCTCGAGCGAAGTGTCGGCCCATGTCGCCTGAGCCGTTGTCGCCGCCGCCGTCGCTCCGTCGAGATCGTCGAAGACACCCGCACGCCCCATGACAATGGCCGGGCCGCTCGGGCGTGCCACTTTCGCTGCCGTCGTCGAAGAGGGCAGCGCCCCCAACTCGCTCGACAGCTTGCGAACCACTTGCTCGACGATGGCGTTGATCTGGCTTTCGTTCATTTCACGTCATCACTTCACGTAATTGAGCCGGCCTTCGACTTCGACCTGATCGACAATCGCCATGATCGTCGCGTCGACCGGGCGGTCTTTTGTCATCTCGGTTTGCCGCGCCGAAGAACCCGACGCGTACAACACGACTTCGCCGGGGCCGGCTCCGACCGCGTCGACCGCTACCACCAAGGTAGACGTGGGCTTGCCCTCGAGGTCTAAACCGCGAACCAAAAGAAACTTCGAGCCGTCGAGCGTCGGCTCTTTACGGGTGGAGACCACGGTCCCCACCACTTTGCCTAGCAACATTGAGCGGGCCCCTTACTTGGCGCCGGTTTCGGCCTTGGCTTGCTCCAGGCGGCCGAGTGGCAACACCAAGTCGATGTTGGCGTGCGGGCGTGGAATCACGTGCGTCGATACCAATTCACCGACACGCTCTGCGCCGCGGGCCCCGGCTTCAACTGCCGCCTTCACCGCCGCAACGTCGCCCCGCACAATGCAGGTGACGTAGCCGCCGCCAATTTTTTCGTAGCCGACGAGCTCGACCTTGGCTGCCTTCACCATCGCGTCGGAAGCCTCAACCATACCGACGAAGCCCTTGGTCTCAATCATTCCCAGTGCGTCTGCCATAGTCGTTATTCACTCTTGAACTGCGGGTGGTACTTAGAAACTTCGAAATTACTTGTCTTTGAACGGGGCGGGCTCTTTACCGCTCACCGCCTTGATTGCCGCGATCGCCGCTTCTGCGGCAGAGTCGATTTCAGCCTCTGAGCCGCACATATACAAGCGGCCGAAAGCACCAAACGGCATCACATCGACCAGGCGCACGTTGGCAGCCTTTTCGGCTTCATTCGCTGCCAGCGCTGCATAAGCCGCCGGCTCGCACTCCATAATGAAGAGCGATTGGCCCGGCTCGATCATCGAACCAAAACGAATCTTGTCTAAGATCATCGCGTGCATCGGCTCGATGGCCCGAATGATGGTATTCGAAACCAGCTTGGGCTTGATGCGGTCCTGCTCGGTGACGCCAATGTGTTTCAAGATCGCGTCACCGGCGCTGCGCACTTCACCTTTGTCTTCACTGTGCAATTCGAGCATGCCGTACGCGCGTTCGACCACCAGCGTCGCGGGCTGCACCTTGGTGTTTTTGAGCGCCACGTCCATCAACCCGTGAATGGCCATGCCAGGCGCAATTTCGCAGAACAGCGACGCGACGTACGGCACGGGGAAATAGCCCCGGCACGTGGTGCAAATGTGGGCGGCGAGCTGAGGTTGCAGCGAATCGAGGAAAACGTACGTCCTAAGCGACGTTGCCAAGTGATTTCACCTTTTGAAGTTTATGAGGGCTTAGTTTTCTCGCCTCGAAATGACAAGGAATCTCTAGGGATAACCTGTTCAGCCGGTAGCGGTGGCGCACATGAAGGTGTTATGCGCCCGCGACGCTCATGTCTGGCTTCGTTGATCTTCATTTGCACTTGTTGCCCGGCGTCGACGACGGCGCCAAAACGCTCGACGACACTGTCGCGATGGCACGCGCGTTGGTGTCGCTGGGGTATGTGAAAGCCGCTCCCAGCCCGCATAACCGCGCCGAATATGCGCCGAAAAACGAGTGCCTCGAAAAGCTTGTTTCAGTGCAAGTCGCGTTGACAGAGCAGCGAATTCCCCTCGGGCTACACGCCAACAGCGAAAATTTTTTTCTCGATGAGCGCTTGCTCGATGCGCAGAAGACGCCCTCGGCGCGAACCCTCAACGAATTGGGCAAGCACATGCTCGTCGAGGCGCCATACCAGGCCACGTTGCCTGCGCTGAAAGACATTCTCTTTCGCCTGCAGGTGAAGGGCGTCATTCCGATAATCGCGCACCCCGAGCGCTGTTTGGAATTCGAAGCCAAAGGCCGGGCGGCCGAAGCGGTCGCGGCGGGAGCGAACCTGCAGCTCGACATGGCGGCGCTGATTGGGCGCTATGGCCCCAACGCCAAGAGACTCGCCGAGCGGTTTTTGGGTGAAGGGCTCTACGCCATTGCCGCCACTGACGCGCATTCCCCATTGAAGCTGACCGAGTGGGTAGGCGACTCGCTCGCGGCCCTCGAAAAAGCGGCCGGCACAGCGTACTTTCGTCGGCTGGTAGTCGAAAACCCAGAGCGGCTTTTGCGCGGCGAACCCGTGGTATAGCGGGCGCACTCACCATGAAACGCGCGGCCCAGCTCATTCTCAATTTGGGAATCACCTTCGGGTGCTTCTGGTGGACCTTCAAAGACACCGACTGGCGCAAACTGTGGCACTCACTTGCCACGGCCAACTACTGGTGGCTGGTTCCCTATGTGGGAATTCTCTTCTTGATTCACCTGGCGCGCACGTTGCGCTGGGGGCATTGGCTGTCGGCGCAGGAGCAGATCTCGTTCAAGAAGCTGAATGAAGCCGCGGGCATCGGCTTCATGATGTTGATTATTTTACCGTTTCGGCTGGGTGAGTTTGCCCGGCCATTTTTGATTGCGCAGCGGAGCAGGGTGCGGCGCAGTGCGGCGATGACCAGCGTGGTGCTCGAGCGAGTCATCGACGGTGTGATTATCGCGGTGCTTCTACGTTTGCTGCTGACGTTTCTCGACGTCGACGCGCTGACCGTTGGGCTCGACGACGAAGCACGCAAGACCGTGCTCACCAGCTTAAGCCGCATCACCATTGGCGCGAACCTGATGTTCGCTGTGTTTGGCGGAGGAGCGCTCTTCTTGGCCTTCGCTGCGTGGAAGCAGGCGTTGGCGGTGCGGCTCATTGGGGCCACGGCAGGGCGCTTCTCGAAGGGGCTGAGCGAAAAGGTGGTGTACATCGTCAACGGTTTCGTGGGCGCTTTGCGTCAAATGCCAAGCGGCAAAAACGTCTTCTTGTTCTTCTTTTTCACCGCGGCGTATTGGTTGCTCAACGGTTGGGGCATGACCGTTGTCTCACGCGCATTCGACTGCTCCAACGTGGTTGCCGCGGCCAATTGCCAGCCGATGCAGTTGTCGATGTACCAGGCTTTCACGGTGCTCTGCGTGTTGATCGTCGGCATGATGATTCCCGCGGCTCCGGGGAGCGCCGGTACGTTTCAGGCCTTCGTGATGTTGGCGCTTTACGTCTTCTTTCCCAAGAGCCTGGTCGACAACACCGGCAATGCGTACGCCAACGTGTTGTGGATCGCCCAACTAGCCCAGCAGATTCTCTATGGGTTGGCGTTGATGGTGTGGTCAAGGCAGACATTCAAAGACATGGTAGGCCACATGCAAGAAGAGCCCGCCAGCAGCCCAGCCGTGGGGTAGTTAAATGAAAGAGCAAATGCAGGGCAGCATTGGCATCGACTGGGTGTCTACCGCGATGGTGATGGGCGCGTTCATCTTCGGGCAGATTCACGCGATTTCTGCCCGGGTGCGCTTCGCGGTGATGGCGGCGGCTTTTTTCGCGGCGATGGGGTACCGCATCAACGCTGGCATGCGCGGAGGCGTGAACGATGTCGTGCTCGCCGTCGCGGGCGTCGCAGGCTTGTACTATTTGGTGAAGGCGCTGCGTTACCGGCCGCCTCCCAGCGCGGCCGATTGAATCAAGCGCCGCTTGGTGTCGGCATCTTGCCGCGTGGGAGTGGCATGTCCGATTGGTCTGTGGTTTCGATGCAACGGACCCTGGCTTCAATTCAATTTTATTAGGCCTTTAGGCGCAGGTGGCATTGGCACCTCCATTGCGTTCGCTCGCCCGCTATGGGCGCGAACATGCGGACGGTGCGGGGTGCCAGGGCGGCTTCAGTAATGACAAAACGAGTCGTCAAGTCGCCCACAAGAGAGCCCGACAGTGGTTTAGGCAAGTGGCGCAAGAAGCCTCCGGCCGCCCCATCGACCGGGAAAGCGGCAGCCGGTGCGGCCACTCACATCGAGGCCACCTTCTTACCCCATGACCCCGATGGCCACCCATTGACTGGCGGCGAAAAGGCGTGGCTGCTGAAGAGGGTGGCGACGGCCACGCGCAAGCTCAATGAGCTCGGCTTGGCCGAAGCGTTGCCGTCTTCGTGGACCTTGCATTTTGAAAAGGGGTTCGCTGACCAAGCCGGTTACAGCCCGCTGTCGAACACTTACAAAATGCGGGTAAGCCAACATCTCCTTACCCACGAAGACGAGACTGTCTTCGACCATGAGCTTGGGCATTTGGTGACACAGTTCATGGCCAAGGCTCAGTTGAACTCGCACCATCACCTCAGCGAAGCACTCGGAGACGTTCTCTCGAGCATGATGACGGGTCAAGGTCACGTTGGCAGCCCTGAATATCGAACCGCCAGCGGCATGGTTGGCACCGACGAAGGTGCGGCGATGCGCTATGTGACTGATCACGCCGCGAAAGGCATGCCGCGCGCAATCGCCGCCGGCAACGCTCGCACGCTGGCGAGCCTTTCCTACGCGGGCGACAGCCATGAGGGTTCGGTGCTCACGACGCGCTTTCTCTTCGACGTGCGTGAAGCCCCCACAGTTGCCAAGGGCTTCAACAGGCTTTTCCTCGATACGATGGCTGACCTCGGCCGATGGACCTACGACGAGGCTGGTCAGCGTCCGCGCGAAGTGTTTCGTGACAAGGTCTTTTCGATGTTTGGGACGAGCCGTTTGGAGCGCGCCGATGCCATTTTCGACTTTCACTTGATGACTGCCTTCTTGATGCGCAATGCCAAGAGCGATGAGCAACGGGGTGTGATTCTTCAAGGCTTTGAGGCGAGGGGAGGGCAGGAGCGCCTGCTCAATCAGGTATTGGAGTGGGTCAACGGGGCCGCCGCGCGGAAGAAGGAGCGCATTGCTTCAAGCCCGCTCAACCAGGCGCTCAACCAGATGGACTTTTCGAGCGTCCGTGCGGCCCGACCGTTGACCCGTGGTGAGGCCGAAAGGCTGGCTGCGGAATGGTCGAAGAAATTCAAGGCGTCAATCAGCGTCGACTGGGAAAACCCCGCCATCGGAATGTCTGTTTCGCCCAGTCGGCCGGTGTCTATTCCCCGGGGGCTGATCGAATATCCAGGAATCACCGCCGATGGCTTGGCACTCCTGGTCAGCCATGAAATGGCCCACGTGCGCGGCATAATGGATGAAGCAGCCGCCGACGACTACGCGGCGAGGCACGGTTTGCGCTTGCTGTGGGGCGACGCCGCCTTCGCCAAAGGCATACCGGAACGGGCTTTCAAAGCCGCTTATTCTGTGTTGCTCAAATGGAGCCAGCTCGCGGACAACGCTTTCAGCGTCGTTACTGCCGAGCCGGTGCGTTTGGTCAACGAGAGGGGCACTGAGTATCTAAGCTTGCAAAGCCGGTGGGACGTTTTTCGTGAGGGCTTCATGGGTCGCCCCACCTCGGTCATGCGTAACTGAGATCAATGAGCCTGAGGGGCCCTTATGCCTCGGTGCGCACGTACTCGAATTCTACCGGCTTGGCGTTGACACCACGCGGGGGTGGCGCGATCCAGTTCGCCATCTGGCCCGGCTCGACAATCGCCTTACCCTGCAAGCTCTTCACATACGCGCGGTCTGAGGCTGAAGGCAGAAAGTCGTCTTTCTTCGCTTCCCACTGCTCTTTGCTGAGCGGTTTGCCGTCGGGGTCGAAGTGCAGGCCCGAGAAGACACCTTGTTGACGGTGAAAGCGGCGCGAAGGCAGCTTGAGCTCGTGGCTGATGCCGGCCTCGCGCAACACTTTGTTCCAGCGATCGACGCCGCGTTGGCAGTCGTCGACGTAACCATCGCGCAGCACCTCGTTCATCGCTGAGCGCAGCGGTACATCTTCGCGAATCAGCTCGCCGGTGCCGACTTTGGGCACGTCCATCGAATACACACCTTCCATCGCCACGTGATCGGCAAACTTTTCTTCTTTGGCGCGCCCTTTGAGGCCCGAAGCGAAGAACGACGCGGCGTTGGTCGAAATCTCTGACCCGAAAAGATCAAGCGAGAGTGAGTACCAGAGGTTTAGGTACTTCTGCAGCGTGGTGAGATCAATGCCGCCCAACGTGCGTACGTCTTCGTTCTTTGCTTCTTTCATCAACGCCGCGGTGCGCTGCGCGATGCGCTGCACGCCGGTCTCTCCCACGAACATATGGTGCGCTTCTTCGGTGAGCATGAAGCGGGTGGTGCGCGAGAGCGGGTCGAAGCCCGACTCAGCCAGCGCGAGCAGCTGATACTTGCCGTCGCGATCAGTGAACATGGTGAACATCATGAA
Source organism: Myxococcaceae bacterium (assembly GCA_019694575.1). Classification (GTDB taxonomy): domain Bacteria; phylum Myxococcota; class Myxococcia; order Myxococcales; family Myxococcaceae; genus JAIBBR01. The sequence continues at coordinate 9,998 of JAIBBR010000014.1, read as the reverse complement.
TGAGAGCCAGTCGCTGATTGGCTCGTTGAAGGCGCCCAAAATGCGCGGCTTGTCTTGGTTGCCGCTGCGGCGCTCGAGCAAGCCCTCTGCTTCTTCACGGCCGTCGCGACCGAAAAAACGCTGCAGCAAATAAACCATCGCCCACAGGTGTCGGCCTTCTTCGACGTTCACCTGAAAGAGGTTGCGCATGTCGTACAGCGAAGGGCACGAGTGGCCGAGCATGCGTTGCTGCTCGACAGAGGCTGGCTCGGTGTCACCTTGCGTTACGATCAACCGGCGCAACGTGTTGCGGTGCTCGCCGGGCACGTCTTGCCACACCGGCTGCCCCATCATGTCGCCGAAGCCGATTTTTCGCTCGGGTACCGCGTCGGCGAGAAAAATGCCCCAGCGGTATTCGGGCATGCGCACGAAGTCGTAATGCGCCCAGCCTTCGACGTCGGTGCTGATCGCGGTGCGCAGGTAAATGTTGTGCGCTTGAAAGCCCTCGGGCCCCATGTCGTTCCACCAGCTCAAGAAGTTCGGCTGCCACTGCTCGAGCGCGCGTTGCAGCTTCTTGTCTTCTGACAGGTTGACGTTATTGGGAATTTTCTCGTTGCTGATCGCGGTCATGGCAGGTTCCTTTTAGGTGCGGCGCATGTCGAACGTAGGGCGAACACCTGCTTGGCCATAAAGCGAGAGTGCGCCTCGTTCGCCAACCGCGTTCGGTCTTTGAAAAATCCAGTTTTGCCAGGCAGTGAGGCGGCCGAAGATCTTCGTCTCGAGCGTTTCGGGGCCGGCGAAGCGCAGGTTCGCTTCCATACCGGTGAGGGCGTCGGGCGAGAGCGAGGCGCGTTCTTCAAGCGCTACGCGAATTTCGTCGTCCCAGTCGAGGGAGTCAGGCGCGAAGGTGATCAACCCCGCGGCCAGCGCCTCTGGAGCGGAAAACGCGCCCTGGTGCGCGAGAATTTCTTTCGTCTTCTCAGGGGTGGCCAGCATGCGCGTTTGCAGCCGCGATAACCCGTTGGGCATCGGCAGCGCGCCGGCGTTCAGCGGGCCGAGCTCAATCGTGGTTGGCTTGTCGGCATCGTCGAGCATGTAAGAGCGGTCGGCGGCGAGGGCGAGCTCAGCCATCGTGCCCGAGAAGCAGCTCCCTGGCTCCACGAATGCATAAAGCGTCTTCGCGGTGACGTCGAGACGCTTGAGTACGCGCTTTTGCAGGTGCAGTACTTCGCGCACCAGCCAATGCTGGGTGTTGCCGGCGAGAAATGTGTCCCATGCGAGCACTTTCGCGCCGTCGCCCTGGGTCTTCAGCACCACGGTGCCGATCTCGAGGTAATTGATACGCAGGCGCAAGAGGGCGTCGTCGAGCTCGCGAAATGCACGCACGCCCCAGCTGTCGCAGCCCGCCGCTTGCAGCGCCGCACCGTCTGCCCCAGGTGGCTCGGTGGGGCCTCTCATCGTGAGCTCGGCGACGCGCAGTGAAGTGTTGAGCTTGAGGCTGACATAACGGTATTCGACGCCCGTTGCGGTGACCTTGGGCTCCACCGATTTGAGCTCCATGCCTTTGCCGTCAGCGGGGCGATCGCTCTGCGCGGCCAACGCCTTGGCGCGTTCGGCCACCACTTGCTGAAACTTGCTCTTCGGCACCACCTGGTCGACCAAGCGCCACTCGACGGCGCGCTTGCCGCGAATGCCTTCGGCGGTGGTTGAGAAGAAGTCAGCTTGATCACGGCGCACTTTGCGCTTGTCGACCACCCGGGTGAGCCCGCCCGTGCCAGGGAGCACTCCGAGCAACGGCACTTCAGGCAGCGACACGGCCGAATTGCCGTCGTCGATCAGTAAAATTTCATCGCACGCCAGCGCCAGCTCATAGCCACCACCCGACGCGGTGCCGTTGAGGGCGGCGATTGCCTTCAAACCTGAGTGCGCCGAAGCGTCTTCAAGGCCAATGCGGGTCTCGTTGGTGTACTTGCAAAAGTTCACCTTGAAGGGGTGGGAGCTGCTGCCGAGCATGAAAATGTTCGCGCCGGCGCAGAAGATGCGGTCTTTGAGCGAGGTGACGACGAGTACTTTCACTTCAGGGTGCTCGAAACGCAGCCGCTGAATGGCGTCGGCCAGTTCGATGTCGACGCCCAGATCGTAACTGTTCAGCTTGAGCACATAGTCATCAGCGCGCAGGCCTCCGTCTTCTTTCACGTTCATCGACAGCGTGGCGACTTGGCCTTCGACGGCGAGCTTCCAGTGCTTGTACTTAGAAGGGTGGCTCTCGAATGACGCGATATTTTCAATGACTGTGTCGTTGCCCATGCCCGGCAAATTGCCATGAAGCGGGTGATGGGCGCAAGCAGCATATTGCCTGTTGTCAATAAAAAATGGCAATATACTGCCTGTCGCCATGGAGCCCAGCTCGCTACTCCCTCAGATTGGCCTACGGGTCCGTTCGCGCAGGCGGGAGCGCGCGCTGACGGTGAAGGGTTTGGCCGAGGCGGCGGGGTTGTCGCAGCGTTTTGTCAGCGAGGTAGAGGCGGGCCGGGCGAACATCTCGGTCGTCAATTTGGCGGCGTTGGCGCAGGCGCTGGGGGCTTCGGTGACGTCATTGCTCGATGACGGGGCCCATGCGGTGTCTGCTTCGAGCGGAGTGGTTTCGCTCCTCGGTTTGCGTGGGGCGGGTAAAAGCACCATTGGGCGTGGCTTGGCGCAGAAGTTGGGCGTTGGGTTTTTCGAGCTCGATCGACTGGTCGAAGTCGAAGCAGGCATGTCGCTCGAAGAGATCTTCGCCATTCACGGCGAAGACTATTTTCGCCGTCTCGAGTTAATGGCTCTGCGGCGTTTTCTCGATTCTCATTCGAGCGGAGTGCTCGCCACCGGTGGAGGTCTGGTCACTTCTCCCGCTTCGTACCGGTTGCTGCTCGAGCGCTCGCGCACGGTGTGGCTGCAAGCGAGCCCGAAAGATCACATGGCGCGCGTGGTGAAGCAGGGTGACTTGCGGCCAATGCGCAACCGTCCACATGCGATGACCGAGCTGAAGCGTCGGCTGAAAGAACGTGAGCCGCTGTATGCCAAGGCGCACCGGGTGTGCCCGACCTCGAAGCGCAAAGTCGATGAAGTGGTTGACGACTTGGCGCGCTGGGCGCGTTAGAAGTCACGCATGGTGAAAAACGTTCGCACCGTTACTGTCACGTCGACTGCTGCAAAAATGGCCTGTGCCGTCGAGGTGGGGCCGCACCGCCTCATTGCTGACGAGCCGCTCGACGAGGGCGGAGAAGACACAGGGCCTTCGCCCTTCGAGTACTTGAGCACCGCGCTCGGTACCTGTACGGCGATAACGATTAAAGTTTACGGAGCCCGCAAGGGTTGGCCGGTCGATGGTGTGCGCGTCACCGTGGCGCAGACGCGCGGCCTTGAGGAAACGGTTTTCAAGCGCACCATCGCGCTGCCGGCGGGGCTCGATGCAGAGCAGCGGCAGCGGCTGCTCGACATCGCCAACCGTTGTCCGGTGCACAAGGCGCTGAGCGGCAAGATGGTGATTGACACTTCGCTGACCGATGGCGTGCCTGATGCTTCGTGATCTCGACCCGAAAGCCCGCCAATTGGCCGACTACATGGGCGAGATCAGCGAGCAAGCCTATGCCGCACATGAACTGGTGCCGTTCATGACCATACCTGGTTGATCAACAGCAGAACGCTTACGAAAGCCCTTCAGCGTTCTTTAAATCTTTCAACCGCAGGCCGTTTTTCTTCAGCAGGCGATACAAGCTCTGCATCGACAAACCGGTGCGCTCTTCTGCGAGCTTGATGTCGAAGTTGCAGTCTTTCATCACCTCGGCGAAATACTGACGCTCGAAGTCGGCGAGCACGCGGTCTTTCGCCTCGTGGTACGGCAACGAAGCCGCCAAGTGCGCCACGGTCTGAATTGCCCCCGTCTTCTTCCCGGGAGGCGGCTGCGCCATGAAGTCGAGCCAATTCGTATTGCCCGTCTGCTGCATGAGCGCGCCGCGCTCGAGCACGTTGCGCAACTCACGCACGTTGCCCGGCCAGTCGTAACCTTCGAACATCGTCAGCGTCTGTGCCGAGATCTCGAACGGTGTTCCCAAGCCGCGCAGCAGATAGCGACACAGAACGGGAATGTCAGTCTTGCGCACGCGAAGGGGAGGCACGCGAATGCGCGCCACCGCCAACCGATAGAACAAGTCTTTGCGGAAACGGTCTTGCTGCACTTCTTCTTCGAGGTTCTTGTGCGTCGACGCCACCAAACGCGCGGTGAGCTGTCGAGGCTTGCCACCCGCGAGGCCCGGCACCTCTCGCGTCTCAATGACTCGCAACAGGCGAGGCTGCACCGCCAGGGGCAACTCGGTCACTTCGTCGAAGAACAAGGTACCGCCGGCCGCCGAGGCGAAGTGCCCTTCGGGGCCGAAAAAGTCTTTGTCGAAGTTGTCTTCGCGAACCAACGAGCAGTCGACGACGCGAAACGGGCCGTGCCGGCGAATCGAGTGTTGGTGCACCGCGCGCGCGGCCAGCTCTTTGCCGCTGCCGGTTTCACCTTCGATCAGCACGTTCATTTCGTCTTTCGCCACGCGGCGAAGCTCAGAGAAAATCGCGCGCATCATTTCTGAGGCGCCCACCAAGTCACCGAACGTTTCGCCACCGGCGAGCTCGATTTCGGTGCCGCGCGTTTGCTGTTTAATCACCAGCTTTGTTTTGCCGAGCGCGATCTTGTCGCCCGGTTCGACGATCACTTGGCCTACTTGCCGGCCGTCGAGCCACGTACCGTTGCGGCTGGCGAGGTCTTTGAGCACCAAGCCTTTGGCGCCACGCTCAACTTCCAAATGGCGGCGGCTGACTGTGGTGTCGCTGAGCACCAGATCGTTCGCGGGGTCAGAGCCGACGCGAATCAACCCTTCGAGTGTCGAAACCTTTTTGCCTTTGTCGGGCCCGGCCACGACTTCAATCGTCCACGCGCGAACGTGCATTCGCGCTGGGCCCGCGAAGGGCATAGAGACAGACTCGGTGACTTCGCGAACCGGCGGGGCTTTCGTCATGGGTTGGTGTTTTTAGCCCTGCTGAGCCGTGAACCCACTAAAAAAATCGGGTTTTATGAAAACCGACGGGCATGCAACTTCAGGGCAGCACCACTTCTGTTTCACCGCCGCCTGCTTTGCGCACCTTCACCTGCACGGGCAGGCCGGTCAGCCACTGCCGCGCCAGACGCTGGGGTAAGGCAGGGTCTTGATCGATCTGTAGCAACACGTCGCCTTTAGAAAGCTTGGAGCCCTCTGCCGGTATTTCCACCACCAGCAAGCCAGGAGGCAACCGCACCGCTTTCGCGGCGTCGAGGTCGCTCAAGGTACGGCAGGCGAACCGGGCGCGGCTTTGCTGCACCAGGTCAGCCTCGAGGGCGTCGAGCTTGCCCAATGCTGTCGTCTCGAAGGCCGTTTGGCTGTCACCTTGATAGGCGAGGGCAGTCTTTGGTGTGAGCGCCAACACGTAAGGAAAGGGCGCACTCGACGAATTGCGTTCAGGCGCGTACTCGGTGAGCTCCGCGAGGGCTTTGCGCATCAGCGACTCCATCAAGTGGGTGAGCGCCTTGGCCGGATCGTACTCGTCTTCATCGGTCGGCGCCGAAAACGGATCGACTTTCACTTCGCCGGTCAGTTCCACCAGCACTTCGCGCGATGAGGGGTGAACGATTTCAAGGTGGCCCAGGTACGACATTTCCATCGACTGGCCAGCGCCCCGGGAGCGGCCTTTGGCATCGCTCGTCTCTTGTGACGAGTTGCCTTCGCGCTTCTCGGCCCAGGGGCGAATCACCACGCCCTGATCAGGCCGCGAGCCCGATGCCAGCAACAAGGGCAGGGCATTGGTCGCCACCCACGCACTGTCGTCATTGGCGCGCATCACTTTGAATTCAGAAGGCCCATAAAAGGCCAGCCGGTTACCCGCGACTTCGATGCCTACGTCGATCAGTCTCTGCGACATTTCAAAGGGGCGGTACGAAGGCTCGTTTTCCCAACGAAAGGCGAAGGGGTACACAAAAGCAGTGGTGAGCTGTGTGTTTGGCGGAGGTGATCTAACGACCTTTTGCAAGCCGCCTGCACAACCCGCCAATGCCGCGAAACAGCACGCCATGGCCAAAAGCCGCGTGACAAAATGCCGGGCAGAAAAAAGGAGAGCCGGCCCGCTTAGTCCGCTCTCGCTCGCGCACGCCCCCGGGACTGTTACCAGTGCCACGGATCTTGTGACGGGAGGACAGGCAAACGGGCCGGCACTCACCAACCTTGATAGCACGGCCGCCCCACCTCGGGCCAAGTCTCTTTGCGTCACTTTTTTGCCCCCTTTTCGCTAGCAAAAACAGCCGTTTGCAGGTCTGACCCCACCCTGGGTGGCGTCACTGAGGCAAAAATATCGTAAGTGTAATCAGGGTGTTAGAAATTAGTGCGCAAAAACAAACGGCCCACGGTCGTGTTCTTAGACCGTGAGCCGCTCGTTTTACGTTCTGATGTGGAACGTTTCTTTACATTCCCATGCCGCCCATACCGCCCATGCCACCTGCGCCCGCAGCCGGCTTGTCGTCTTCCTTGGGACGGTCAGCAACCATGGCTTCGGTGGTGAGCATCAACGAGGCCACAGACGACGCGTTCTGCAGGGCAGAGCGCGACACTTTGGCCGGGTCGATGACGCCCGCGGCGAGCAGGTCTTCGTAAGCGCCGGTGGCGGCGTTGAAGCCATAAGCCCCCGTACCTTCTTTGACCTTGTTCACCACCACCGAACCCTCGAGACCGCCGTTGGCGACGATCTGACGAAGGGGCTCTTCGAGTGAGCGACGAATGATCTCGACGCCGAACTTCTCGCCCTCGTTCCATTCGCCCTTCTCGAGCGCCTTGAGGCAGCGAATGTACGCCACGCCGCCGCCAGGGACGATGCCCTCTTCAACCGCGGCGCGGGTCGCGTTGAGCGCGTCTTCCACGCGGGCTTTCTTCTCTTTCATTTCGGTCTCGGTCGCGGCGCCGACGTTGATCACTGCCACACCGCCCACGAGCTTCGCCAAACGCTCTTGGAGCTTCTCGCGATCGTAGTCGCTGGTGGTCTCTTCGACCTGGGCGCGAATCATCTTCACGCGGCCTTCGATGTCTTTGGGGGCACCGGCGCCGTCGATGATCGTGGTGTTGTCTTTGTCGATCTTGACCCGCTTCGCGCGGCCGAGATCGTTCAGGGTGATCGACTCGAGCTTGATGCCCAAGTCTTCGGCCACCATCTTGCCGCCGGTCAGGGTGGCGATGTCTTCGAGCATGGCCTTGCGGCGATCACCGAAGCCAGGCGCCTTCACCGCGCACACGTTCAACACGCCGCGAATCTTGTTCACCACCAAGGTGGCCAAGGCTTCGCCTTCGACCTCTTCCGCGATGATGAGCAACGGCTTGCCGCCCCGCGCGACTTGCTCCAACAGAGGCAGCAGGTCTTTCATCGACGAGATCTTCTTCTCGTAAATGAGAATGTAGGGGTCTTGCAGCTCGCACTCCATGCGATCGGGGTTGGTCACGAAGTAGGGCGAGAGGTAGCCGCGGTCGAACTGCATGCCTTCGACCACGTCCAACGTGGTCTCGAGGCCCTTCGCCTCTTCAACCGTGATCACGCCTTCTTTGCCGACCTTGTCCATCGCGTCGGCGATGATGTTGCCGATCGTGGTGTCGCCGTTGGCCGAAATGGTGCCGACCTGCGCGATGTCTTTTTTGCCCTGGGTGGGCTTCGACATCTTCTTCAGCTCGCCGGTGATGATGGCGACGGCTTTTTCGATGCCGCGCTTGATGTCCATCGGGTTGTGACCGGCGGCCACGAGCTTGGTGCCCTCGCGGTAAATCGCCTGTGCCAACACGGTGGCGGTGGTGGTGCCGTCGCCGGCGACGTCAGAAGTCTTGCTCGCGACTTCTTTCACCATCTGCGCGCCCATGTTCTCGAAGCGGTTCTCGAGCTCGATCTCCTTGGCGACGGTCACGCCGTCCTTGGTGATCGTCGGCGAACCGAACGACTTTTCGATCACCACGTTGCGACCCTTGGGCCCCAGGGTGACCTTGACCGCGTCGGCCAACGTATTGACGCCGCGCAAAATCGCGTCGCGCGCCTTCGACTCAAAAATAATGTCTTTAGCCATTTGAAAGTGTCCTTAAAAATGTAGGGGGAAAAATTACTTTTCGATCACGCCGAGCACGTCTTCTTCGCGCAAGATCAGGTGATCTTCGCCTTCGATTTTGACTTCGGTGCCCGCGTACTTGCTGAACAGAATGGTGTCTCCGGCCTTGATGTCCAACGGGCGAACCTTGCCGTCTTCCATCACTTTGCCGTTACCCACCGCGACCACTTTGCCCTCGAGGGGCTTCTCTTTGGCCGAGTCGGGAATGATGATACCGCCCTTGGTCTTGTTCTCTTCGGCGACCCGCTTGACGATCAAGCGGTCCTGCAGGGGACGAATCTTCATGGTTTTCCACTCCTTGGGTACTGCTGGGTATTGAGTCTTTGGCACTCGATGGTTGCGAGTGCCAGCTGTTGCTAGCCGGCTCGATATAACCATCGTCATAGGAGCGTCAAGGCAGAAACTGGCAGTCAAGGCCAGCGACTGCCAATTATTTCGAAGACAAGGTTGGCACTCGAGATGTGGGAGCGCTAACGCAAGCCTTCGTAATAACGAGGCAAATTTTGCGACTGTCAGCGAGGTTGCTACTCTTTCGCGCAAAGGCCGTTCGCTTGAAGGAGGTTGCATGAGCGACTTGGTGTTGGGCAGTTCGCTAAAAGAGTTTTTTCGCTTGTTGGTGGGCGACGCAGTGAACCGGCAGCGTGTGAGCTTGGGCGAAGTCACTGAGTTTTACTTGGTGAACCTGCTTTCAGAGTTCGCGGCCGCCGAAAAGCTGTTCACCGAAGAGCTCGACGGCAAGAAAGAAACCGAAGCGCTCGCGATTCTGTACCACCGCGCGTTGCAGCAAGAGCGTGAAGAGAAGATCAAAACCTTGCGCCGGTTGGGCGACGTCTCTTTGTACACGGCGGGTTTTTTCCCCGACTCGTTGCGAGATCGCGCGGTGGGCTCTGACTACTACATTCAAATGGGCGGCAGCGCCTATGCGCAGCTCGCACAGCTTTCACAGCACTCGTCGTTCGCCAGCGTGTACTGGGAGCTGCACCAGAAGTTTCGCTCGCTGGTCGAAGTGCTCGAAGAGATCTCGGCGCGCGGCATGTGCGCCGCGGGGCCACAAGGTACGGTGAAGGTCTTCGAAAACTACGCGCGCACCGGCAGCGGGCATTTGGAGCAGGTGCTGGTGGAAGCGGGGCTGGTAGTACCGAAGGGCATTTTGCCGAACTAAGTTCGTTACGCTGTCTGGTGCTGACGAAAAGGCGTGCATGCTCGACTGGATTCAGGAACGCATCGAGACCCTTTACGGCATTCGTTGTGAGTTGAAGGCCTCGGACTGCCTGGTTGGCCCGAAAGAAGCGGCGCGGCTCGGAGGCACCGGCCGTGCGCGTGAAGAGTTGCTGCTGCGCGAAGACGATGAAGGCTTGGCGATGGCGCTCTATGTGGCTCCAGATCTTCTCGGAACGCTGCGTGCCTACGAGTCAATGCCCTCGGCGGTACTTGATAACGAGCTGGCGGGTTTCTGCGAAGCGACTGAAGGCGTCTCGCACTTTCTCTATATGGCGCAGACCGCGCAAATGGATCGCCGCGTCTCACTGTTGGAGCTGGAAGCACAGGCCGAAGTCGATAAATTCGCCATGTGCGCGCTGCTCAAATGGGGGCAGGGCGTAGCGGGGTGGACAAAAGAGCTGTCGACGCGGCTGTTCGATCGCGTCAGCTACCGCACGTCGCTCTCTGCAGATGAGCAGATGCGTTATGTAGAGGCGAACCGGCTCGCCCGTGCGTACTGCCAGCGGTTGTTGCCGCTTTTTTCGTCGCTTCGGCTCGAGCCGTTATTGCGTGAGCTCCGTTACGGTTACCGTCTCGGAGCCCACGCGAAACTGCGGTACTTCGCGGCGACGCC
>JAIBBR010000143.1 GCA_019694575.1 Myxococcaceae bacterium | reverse complement strand
CTCATGCCACGCCGAGGCACTTGAGAGGTTCAGCGAAAGGTGCGAGCTGATTCTGTACGCCCGCGCACGAAACAGCACGCACCTTTGCTGCTTGACCACGAAATAGACCCAATCAGCCACAGCAAGGGCACAAAACGGCACCCTGTGACGCGTCTCGTCGCCGGTTCGTCTCATTTATGCCAGCCTCGTACATTCAAAGGAGGGCCGATCAGCACCCACAGCGCAGGCCCGTTGGCGCGTGAAGCGCCAAGCAATGCGCCCCTCACAAAGAAGCTGACTTCGATTTTGCTGGGAATGCCCGCCAGCGTGAAAGTGGGCTGGTTCGACGCGGTGGCAATCACGGGGTGCCGTTTTTTTCGCGTGCGGTGCGCCATTCTGACGCGGCGAGCTTTCGCGCATCGAAATAGTCTTGCAATGCACCTTCGCCGCTCCGTGCTTTTTCGCGCAGGTCCATAAGTCGCTTCCACGCTTGCTGTTCACTCTCGGGCGCTGACTTGCGGGGGGCACCCATGGGCTGCGAAACGTCGTACGCGTTGAGCTCGATGCCACGGCGATCAACCCCAGCGCAAATACCTACGACTACCGCGGCGGCTGCTAACCACGGAGCGGCTGCGCGCCACAGAGGCACCGGGTAAGTGTCTTCACGCGTCTCGGGGCGCGAATGCTCTAACCAATGCGGGTTGGCCTGTGCGAGCTTCAGCAAGCCCCACAACAGCCAATAACCGACGCCCACCATCACGATGGGCAACCAATCGGGCAGCGCTTCGTCAGGTATGTCTTGGGTGCTTAAGTACAGCACCGTAGAAATCAGGTTGTTGGCGCAATGCGCGAAGACGCCCGGCCAAATCGAACCTGACTTCCACGCCAACAGGCCAAAGAGAATGCCCAGCTCCCAGCGGGGCAACAGGCCAATGGGGTCTAAGTGAAAGCCAGCAAAGAGCAACCCGGTAAACACCACCGTGGTGAGCCGCGGCGTCAGCCACATCACGCCGCGCTGAAAGACACCGCGAAAAAAGAACTCTTCACAAAATGGCGCCGCCACGGTCACCGCAGTCAAGAAGAGCACCATTTCGGGGGCGGTCAGCCCGTCGAAAATGCCGCTCGAGTCGTATTCTTCGACGAACGATTTGCCCCACATCCAACTGGCGGCCGTCATCGCCAAATGGTTGAGGGGTATCGCCGCGGCAAAGTAGTTCACCAAGCCCACCACGAAGCCGAAGACCGCGCCTTTCGGGTTGATGGGCGTGACGCCTGCGGCCACGAAGGGGCGCTTGCCTGCGAGTTGCAGCACCACGAAGGGCACTGCGAGAAAAATGAACGCTTCGGTGAACCACAGCCCCACGCCGCGAGGCAACAGCGCCTGCGACATCAGACCTACCGACAAGAAGAGCAAGACACCCGCGGCGGCGACGGCGATTGAAATCACCACCGGTGAAATGGTGGGCGTGGGAGGCGTGACGGACGGTTCAGGTGTCACCTGTTACCCGCCCCGGTAAGTGCGCGCGAGGTCGACATACGTTTTCCAGCCGTGAGCAATGGCTTCAAGCTCGCTCGCTTTCACCTCGCGCACCCGGCGGGCCGGTGAGCCCATGATGAAAGAGCGCGGCTCGAATATTTTGTTCGGCGTGAGCAGCGAGCCCGCGGCGATGAAGCAGTCGTCGCCCACCACCACGCCGTCGAGCAGCGTGCTGCCCATGCCCACAAGGCAATGGTGGCCCACGGTGCAGCCGTGCAGCGTCACCCGGTGGCCCACGGTGCATTCCATGCCCACAGTCGTTTGGGAGATGCCCAGTGTGGCGTGCCCAATGCTGCCGTCTTGAATGTTGGTGCGCGCGCCAATGCGAATCGCGCCGTTGTCACCGCGCAGCACGCTCATTGGCCAGATTGACGTTTCTTCACAAAGCTCGACTTCGCCGATCAGCACCACGCTGGGGTGCACGTACGCGAGCGAATGAACTGAAGGGGTGTGGGCGTTGTAGCGCTGCGGTGGCATTAACACTGCTGCGTCATATCGCGGACCGAGCCCAGCGAGCGAGTTACAAGCAGCGCGAGGCGCGAGGAGGCGGTGGGTGGACCTATAACGACAAGCAACAAGCGATGCGCAGAGAATGGGAGGGATGTGGCGCAGCAGTTTGAGTAAAAGCGTACATAAGCCACGCGTAAGATTGTGATCCATTTCTCCTGAGAGAGCTGCCTATTGTTTCCCGCTGTTTCACTGCCAATTTTAAGGACGACTGCGCATGCTGCTGACCCGATGGTTTTCTGTCGCTTCTTTGACGCTCGCTGCCGTGAGCTTGGCGCAAACGGGTGAGCCTGCTCCCCGGGTCATTGTCGTGCCGCTGCCAGGTGAGATGACCGACGCCGGCGTGGCGCAAGCGGCTCCCGAAGTGACGGTGCCGGTGGCGACCGCGCCGGTCGATGCCGGTGCTCGTCTGGCCGATGCTCCGATGGCCGCGGTCGACGGAGGCGTTTTGCTCGAAAGCAACCTGGCGCCGGTCATCGAGCCGTCGGCGCCAACGGCGGTGGTGCCTGACTCGAGTGTCAGCGGCAACGGCATGATGCTCGACGGCCACCCGCGCGAAGGCTCGTTTCTGTCGGGGCCCGGCAGCCTGACTTTCGTGGTGCATCACACCCTGCTCGGTGCTTTTGGCGGCCTGTCGACGCAATTGGTGCCTCGTGCGGCCCGCGCGCTGTCAGACCCCACATACAACGCGGCAGACGCTGACGCCCGTCTGTCGTACTTGGCGGGCACGTTGATTGGCGCGGGCATGGGCTTTGGCGTCGCCGCCTGGTGGCAGTTCAACCATTGGATCAGCTGGTCCACCGCGAACTACAGCATCGTCAATTCAATTATCGGAGGTTTGCTTTTCGGTGGCCTCACCAATTTGGCGACCGATGACCCGGCCGTGCATGCGTGGTTGGCGTGGCTCGGCTCTGAAGCCGGGGCGTGGTTGACGGCCATTTTGGGCGGAGGCGACATGGCGGTGAACAAAGGCCTGTTGATCTCTTCAGGCGCGGGGTGGGCCACCATTTACACCGCGCTCGTCGTCGCCATCGTGGCCACCACGGGCAATGGCAGCCGGCTGCGTTCAGGCGTCGACGCGTTGATGATTGCGCCTGGCGTCGGTGCCGTGGCGTTGGCATTGGCGGCGCTGCGCTTCAACCCCACCAGCGAGCAAGTTTTGCGCGCCGACGTTTTCGGAGCAGGTGCCGGTGGCGCGGTGCTGCTCATTTCTGCGCTCGTGCTGGGTGGCGTCGGCGGCTTCACTTCTCCCGTGCCTTACGTGTTGGCGGGGGTGGCGGCCGCGGGCGCGATTACCACGGTGAGCTTGTTGTGGGCTGACGATGTCGACACCACCGCCCCCGCGCCGGCCCCGGTCTCAGACCTCGGCAATCGCCTGCGTCGCCGGGCGTACACTTCACTTTGGTGGTAGAGACGTTGATTAAAGCGAAATGCCCAAAGCGCCCAAAGCCAAAGCAGCGAAGCCCAAGCCGACATTGGCCAAGCCCTCGGCGCCCAAGGCATTGCACTACAAGGTGATTGAGCTCTCGGCGGTCGACGAAGTGTCGCTCGAGCGCACCGTCAACGAGTGGGTGGGTGAAGGCTGGGCCTTCGATGGTGTACAATTCGCGATGCGTGAGTCGTCGAAGCGGCCAGCGATGGCCTTCGTCTTTTTTACCTGTGAAGGTGTGGGGGCGGTTGATCAGCCAAGCCGCGGGCCGCAAGAGGCGCAAAAAAAGCTTCGGCAGTTGGCGACGACAGACGCTCCGCCGATGCGCGTGGTCAACGCGTACGAGCGGTTGGTGCAGCTGGCCGAAGACGGCGACGACGTATGAGCCATTGGTTAGGTCCCAAGCAGTTGCGGCTGGTGCGTGAAGACGACACCCAGCACTACCCGAAAGCGTCGCTCTTGCTGCGCGCGGGGGCCCGGCTCGTCGACACGGTGACGGTGTGGGTGCTCTACAAAAGCACCGGGCCGGCGGGCATCGTGATTGCGCTGCTCTATTTGTTGTTTGCCGACGGTTTTCTGCAAGGGCAGAGCTTGGGCAAGAAGCTCTTCGGAGTGAAGGTGGTTTATTTGCCCACGCGGCAAGGCGCCCGACACCGTGACAGCGTGCTGCGCAATGCTCCGTTCGGGTTGGTGATTATCTTGAGCATGATGCCCGAGCTGGGGAAAGAAGCGTTCATCGGCGGCTTGTTGGTGATCTGCGGCGTCGAGGCTTTCAAGGTGTGGAAAGACCGCGACGGTCTGCGGTTGGGTGACTTGTGGGCACAAACCCAAGTCATCGACGGAAAAGTCAGCGTGGCTCAAGGTGGCATCGCTGAAGGGGCGCAAGAAGCACGCGCCACGGGCCGGCTGATGAAGCAGGGCCTTTCACAACGTAGCGACGACGCGGTTTAAGCGTTCTTAAGGGGTAAACGACGTCATGCGCATTGCGCTCACTCACAACTTGCGGCTTTCTGACAGTGAAGAAGAAGCCGAGTTCGACACTGAAGAAACGGTGAACGCGTTGGCCACCGCCATCGAACGGCTCGGTCACCGGCTGGAGCGTATCGAGGTGTCGGGGCCCGCCTCGCGCACGGTGTCGCGCTTGGAGGCGTACTCGCCTGATTTGATTTTCAATACCGCTGAGGGCCGTCGCGGCCGTTTCCGCGAAGCTTTTTTTCCCGCGCTGTTTGAAGAGCTGGGCATTCCGTACACCGGTTCTGACGCGTACGCGCTCGCGGTGACGCTCGACAAGCAGCTCACCAAGATGATCTTGCGCGAGCACGGCGTGATTACCCCGGGCTGGCAATTCATCGAGAAACGTGAAGACTTGAAGCCTGATCATCTGCACTTTCCGGTGATCGTAAAGCCGAACTTCGAGGGTTCTTCGAAGGGCATTACCCAAGACTCCGTGGCCGAAAGCGTCGACGCGCTGAAAGCCAAAGTGGCGACCGCGCTCGAGCGCTACCCGGCGGGAGTGCTGGTGGAGGAATACATCAAAGGTCGCGATCTCACCGTGCCGTTCCTCGCCCAGGTCGACAATGACTATGGCGGCGTGCTGACCCCGGTTGAATACGTGATCGACTCGGCGTTCGACCAAAACCGCAAATACCCGATTTATGACTACGAGCTAAAAACCAAGCACGACAAGGCGGTGACGGTGCGGGCTCCCGCGCACATTCCCGCCGAGATGGCGCACCGCATTCGCCAAACCGCTCAACAAGTGTTCAACGTGCTCGACAGCCGTGACTTGGGGCGCATCGACTTTCGTCTCTCTGACGCGGGCGTGCCGTATTTCTTAGAAATCAACGCGCTGCCTTCGCTCGAGCCGGGGGCGAGCATTTACGCCGCGGGAGCGCTCGAGGGGCTGCACTTCGACGGGGTGATTGGCTCGGTGATTGAAAGCGCCGCGCGCCGCTACAAAATAAAAGACAGCACCAAGCGCAGTGGCAAGCCGACGCGCAAAGGGCCCCTGCGGGTGGGCTTCACCTTCAATGTGAAGCGCATCAAACCCACGATGGACGCGGTAGAAGATTCTGAAGCCGAGTACGATTCGCCGACCACGCTGCAAGCCATTCGCGAAGCGATTGCTTCGTGGGGCCATGAAGTGGTCGACCTCGAAGCGTCTGCCGAGTTGCCGAGTATCTTGGCGGCCAACCCGGTCGACGTGGTGTTCAACATCGCCGAAGGTTTTCGTGGGCGTAACCGTGAGAGCCAGGTGCCGGCGTTGCTCGAGCTGCTCGACATTCCTTATACCGGTTCTGACCCGGCCACGCTTTCGCTCGCGCTGGACAAGGCGTTGGCCAAGAAAATCGTGCGCCAAGCGGGCATCAACACCCCGATGTTCCAGTTGATGACCACCGGCAAAGAGCGGCTCGACAAGCAGTTTACCGAGTGGCCGCTCATGGTGAAGCCGGTCGCTGAAGGGTCTTCGAAAGGCGTCGTGAAAAAGAGCGTCTGTCAGAACGAAGCCGAAGTGCGCGAAGTGGTGCGCGAGATGGTCGGCAAGTACCAGCAGCCCGCGTTGATCGAAGAGTATGTGGGAGGCCGCGAATTCACCGTCGGTCTGCTCGGCGAGCGGCGCCCCAAGGTGCTGCCTCCGATGGAAATTGTGTTTTTAGACAAGTCAGACAAAACGCCGGTCTACCGTTTTGAAGACAAGCTCGAAACCAATGATCGCATTCGGTATGACGTGCCCGCGAAGCTAGACCCCGCCCAGCTCGAACGCTTGAAGACCGCGGCCCGCGGCGCCTTCATGGCGCTCGGCGCGCGCGACGTGGCCCGCATCGACTTTCGAATGGACGAAAAAGGCCGCTTGTACTTCTTGGAATGCAACCCGCTGCCCGGCCTCACTCCTGGTTGGAGCGATTTGGTGCTCATCGCCAAAGGCGCAGGCATGGACTACCGCACACTCATTGGCGAAATCATGTCGGGGGCCATTCGCCGCTACAAAGAGCGTGAAGCGCGGCGGGTCAACGGCGCTGAAAAGGTGCCTTCCGCGGTGTCGCCTCCCAGCGCCCTCGTTTCGAGCAACGGCAATGGCTACTCGAGCGGCACGCCTGAATTGGTGGCGTCGCCACCGGGGCGTGAATGACCGAAGCCAGCGAGAAGCGGGTGCGGGCCCGCGAACTGGGGTTGCCGCTCGGCCGCTTCAAGCCGGGTAAGCACAACGCCATCACCGATGTCGAGGGGGTGCAGGTCGGCCATTCCACCGTCATTCACGGCTCGGGCAAATTGCAGGTCGGCAAAGGCCCCGCGCGCACCGGCGTGACGGCGATCATGCCCAATGAAGGCAACATTTTCATGGACCGCCTGGCCGGTGGGGCGTTCGTGCTCAACGGCGCGGGTGAAGTGTCAGGCCTCACGCAGGTGGTTGAATGGGGCCTCATCGAAACACCGATTTTGCTCACCAACACCATGTCGGTGGGCGCGGTGTCAGATGCCGTGGCGCGGTACATGGTCGAGCAACACCCCGGTATTGGCGAAGAGCACGACGTGATTATTCCCGTTGTGGGTGAGTGCGACGACAGTTGGCTAAATGACATTTCGGGCCGTCATGTGCGCGAAGAGCACGTGCGCGAGGCGATTGAGAAGGCCACAGGCGGGCCGGTGGCCGAAGGCTGCGTGGGCGGCGGTACGGGCATGATTACCTGCGACTTCAAAGCAGGCATGGGCACCAGCTCGCGCAAATTGCCCGAGGTGCACGGTGGCTACACGCTCGGCGTGTTGGTGATGTCGAACTTCGGCAAGATGCACAACCTGCGCGTGGCGGGCATGCCGGTGGGTGAAGTGCTGGCTGAGAAATTTCGCGACATGCGCCGCCGGCAGAACTCGTACGGCTCGATTATCGCGGTGGTGGCAACTGACGCGCCGTTGTTGCCGCACCAAATCAACCGCTTGTGCAAACGCGTGGCGCTGGGCATTGGCCGCGTCGGCTCGTATGCAGCGCATGGCTCGGGCGAAATCGTGGTCGGGTTTTCGACCGCCAACGTGATTCCGCGCCGTACCCGCAAGATGGTCTACAAAATGAAGCTGCTGTTAGATCAGCGGTTAGACCCTCTCTACGAAGCGGTGATGGAAGCCACCGAAGAAGCCATTCTCAATTCGATGTGCATGGCCACCGCGATGACCGGGGTGAATGATCACCACGTGCCGGCGCTACCGCTCGAAGAAGTGCGCCGCTTCGTCAACGCCACCCGCCCCATTTTCGCCAGCGCCAAGAAGAAGCCGTCGACACCGGCGGTGCCGGCCGAAGGTGAAAAACCGGGTGCTCCGAGCGAGCAAAGCAGCGTCACCGTGGCGGCAGCGCCTCCCACCGCGGTGAGGAGCGCAGAGGGAATTCCTTACCCAACGCGGGTGGAGCGCGATCAAAGCTCCCCACCCGACGACAAGTCTGGTAACTAGCGCCGCCAGTCGTTTTTAAGAACGTCTTTCAAGGAGCAATTTCTTCATGGCCCGTAGCAAGAGCAAGCACCAACGTGTTCGTCACAAGATTCGCGTGAAGTGGAAGAAGCGCAAGGAGCGCAAGGCCGTCAAAGCCAAGGCCGCGGCTTCGGGCTCGAAAAAGAAGTAATTTCGCTTTTAGGCAAAGATTCGCGCGCAAGCAGTCGCGTGCTGTTAGGGCGCTTTGTGGCCTGTTAATTTGTGCTCGACGGAACAGACGCCGCCGTCGGGCATGGTTTGGTCGCGGCTCACACGCCCGTCGAGTGTCGCGCCGGCATCGCTTCCGGGCAATGGCTCAATGTACCGCGCGCGAAAGAGTGTGGTGACGGGGTTACCAGCGCCCAGCTCCTCTTGGCCCGTCAACGTCATGTCGTATGTGTCGTACAGCGTGCCTTTCAACGCCGCGCTGCCGTAGTTGGCGGTCAACGCCGCTCCCGTACGCGACAAAGCGATTTCGGGTGCAGGTTGGTAAGCACCCATGCAACCCGCTGAAAGGGTGCCTTGCTCGTACACCAGCGTGTAGCGGCCCTCGACGTTGGGGCACATGCCACAGGGTGCCGCGCTTGAGCACTGCGACAGCGCCAACGTTCCGCATGCGCCCACCACTACCAGCCAAAAACCTTGCGAAGGCCGCTTCATAAAGGGGTTCCTTGAAAGCCTGCTCATTACGCTAAGAAGGGTGGTGTGACTACCGATCATCGCGCGTTGCCGCCGTCGGCCCGCGCGCAGTTGCAGGCGCTGCTCGATGCCGGCCCTCGCCCAGGCGCGGTGGCTTTTGACGCCGATGGCACGTTGTGGCGGGGCGACGTGGGTGAAGACTTGCTTCGCTACCTTCTCGCACGCCAGCTGCTCCCAGCCGTGGCGGGGCGGCCCGGTGTTTACGAAGAATACGAGCGGCGCGTGGCGAAAGACCCGGCCGATGCTTACGGTTGGGCGGTCGAAATCATGGCCGGCGTCAACGAGACGCAGCTCAACGAGCATTGTGAGCAATTTTTCGCTCAGCGGTACACTGGGCGGGTCTTTCATTATGTGCGCCCGTTGCTCAAAGCGCTCGAAGGCCTCGGGCTGCATTCGTATGTCGTTTCGGCGAGCCCCGTGTGGGCGGTGATACCCGGTGCCAAAGCGCTGGGCATTGCTCCCGAGCGGGTGGTTGCCGTGAGCAGCGAAGTCGAGCAGGGGGTTTTGACCGACCGGTTGCTCAGGCCGATTCCCTGCGGAGAAGGCAAAGTGCATGCGCTCAAGGCGCGCGGTGTCGAGCCGGTGCTCGCCGTTGGCAACAGTGAGCTCGATTTACCGATGTTGAGGTACGCCAAGGCTGGGTGGGCGGTGGCACCGTTCGGTGAAGGTGGCAACCCGTTGGTTCATGAAGCCAACCGCCTTGGTTGGCCGGTGATTAGGGCATGAGACAAGGCAAGTGGCATTCGCGCGGCCCTTTTGACTAAACACTCGAAAAGACAATGCGTACTTCGTCGGCTTGCATCGTTCTGAGTTGGGTTCTTCTTTCTGCTACGGCCAGCGCGCAGAAGGTCGTGATTTTAGAATTCGACGGTGACAGCTCGCACAAGCTGCGTCGCCAAGTCGAAGGCGCGGTGAAGAAGGCGGGCGATGTCGATATCGTCGCCATTGCCAAGTACAAAGAAGCCGCCGCCAAGAAGAAGCTGAAGGGCGGCGAGGCCATGACTCCCGCCGCGGTGGCACGGGTGGCGAAAGAGCTGGGCATCGACGCCGCGGTCGAGGGCGCGGTGGGCTCGAGCTTCGCGGTGCGCATTCTCGACGGCAGCGGGCAAGAGCTGTGGAGCAAGGAGCTGGCGATTAAAAAAGGTCTGCTCTCAGACGATTTCGCCAAAAAACTGGCCAAGGCGATCGCCGCCGCCGCGCAGACTTCTAAGAAAGAACCGGCCGCCGCGGTCACTGAAGCCGCTCCCAAGCCCGACGCGCCGAAGGCAGAGGCGGTTGAAACCGCGCCCGAGCTCGACTTGACGCTGCGCACCAGCGACAGCGCGATGAACCCGCGTCAGCCCATTCGCGAAGAGCCGGCCGAGCCCGCCAACGAGCCGCACGATTCTGACTTGGACGACGAGGTGAACCGGCCTTCAGTGCACGTGCGCCCCAAGGTGATTCGCTTGGTGTTGGGCGGCACCACCACCTGGCGTTCCTATTGTGCGCGCCCAGGTGTGACGAGCTGCGCCGAGTTCGACGCCATGACCGAGCACCGCGCCGGAGACCCCGTCAACTTCGTCTCTGAAGCACCCTATTTGGGCGTGCAATTGAGCGGAGAGCTCTTTCCGCTCGCGATTTTCAAAAACAATGTGCCCTGGTTTCTGCACGGTGTCGGCTTGGTCGGCAGCGTTCGCTACGGTTCTTCACCCACTACCGTGCACAAGGAGACCGCCGCCGGGCCTGGCCCCGAAACCGTGACCCAATCGGTCGAAGTGGGGTGGAGCGCCGGGCTGGTGTACCGCTATTTTTATGCATTCAGCGTCACGGGCGAGAAGGTGCCGGGCTACATCGGTGTGCGTGGCGACTATCGCAGCTATCGCTTCACCATTGACGCGGCGAGCCAACTCAACATTCCCGGCGCTTTTCGTTCGTTCCCTGCCGCGGGGTTAGACGTTTCGTTTCCCCTGGTGCGTTATTTGAAAATTGAGGCCTCAGGCTCGTACTTTTTTTCGCCCAAGCCGGGCCCTGACGAAATTTACGGGTACGGCGATGTCACTCACCCCTCGGGCGGCGGGGTGGGGTTTGGCTACACCTTCGAGGGCGGCTTGGCTGGAGATTTGTGGGGGCCGTTTGGTTACCAGGCGCGCGTCGCAGTCACCGCGTACAAAGATCGTTTCTACGGCGTCGGCCACAAGTGGGTCGAACCCTGCACCGACAAGTGCGGTGGCGCCGCTGAAGAAACCTATGTCAGCATCTCGTGGGGCGTGACCGCGGCGTTCTAACCAACGAAGCCTCGAATTTGCGTCAGCGCTCTGCGGTGTAGAGTGTGTTGACACTCACTACCCCGTCTCCTAAAGAGCCCGGCGCTACGGCATCGGCCGACTTTTAAAAGCTTGGGGTACCGACCACACATGAACTCCCGAATCAGCACTGCCTTTTTCGCCTGCGCAGCTTCATTCTTGCTGCTGGGTTGTCCCGCTCCGTCTCAAAAAGACGGAGGCACAGACGAAGAGTTCGACGGCAGCGTGAAGACCGGCGAGGGTTGCACGGGAGGGTGCCCCGCGAACAAGGTTTGCGATGCGGCCAAACGTGTTTGTGTCGACCCCTGCGGTGCCTGCCTTGAAGGCGGCATTTGCCAAAAAGACAGCATGGGAGCCTGGGCCTGCGTGAAACCGCAGACCAGTTGCAACGGCACTACGTGTGGCGAGGGCGAAATCGCGTGTGTCGAGGGTCAATGCAGCTGCTTGGGGCCGAGCCGCGCCTCTGAAGATTCGTGCGCTGCTTTCGGCAAGGTGTGCAACGCCGGCAAATGCCAAAACCCGAAGCGCTTCGAAGTTTGCGACCCGGCGAAAATTGACGTTTCTCCCTGCCCCCAAAACCACACCTGCCACACGGTTTTTGGCAAAGAGGGCGAAGAAGGGTCGGTTGCGTTCTGCACGCCCAACTGCAACGCAATGAGCATGACCCAAGAATGCGACTTTGGCACGCTCTGCAGTGATATCGGGTGTTTGCCCCAGGCCTTCTTTCAAAACGGTGACTGCGGCATTCAAGTGACGGTGCCGCTGGCCGACGGTGGCGTCACACTTTTGCCCGACGGTGGCATTTTGCTGCGCGAAAACCTGGTCGCCGCGTCGAATGTGTGCCAGCTGAAAGACAACGGTGGCGTCTTCACCGAAGCGACGCCCACGGGCAACTGCACCTACACGTTCTTCCGTCTCAAAGAAGAAGAGCGCTACAAAGTCGCCAGCTGCCGCCGCCCTGGCACAGCGACCGAAGGTCAACGCTGCAAAAATGATTACCGGCCCACCGCCTTGGCCACGCAGTGCGGCACCGGCCTCGACTGCTTCATCAACAAGGGCGACGAAGGTGTTTGTCTGCGCATGTGCAACGCGATTCAGCCGCTTTCTGGCCCGTTGCCCCCGCCTGTTTGCGGCGCTGACGAAACCTGCGTGAACGTCTTTCGCGTCGAAGATTCTTCTGCCAACGCTGTCGAAGGCATGTGCATGAAGAAGTGCAACGTATTCGACGCAGCGAAGAATACCTGCGCTGACGTGGGCGCTTCGGCCGCGAGCTGCGTGCCCACCCCGGCCGACGGCCACGCCGTCATTACCAATGATGGCACGGGCGCGTGCATTCCCCGTCAGGCGACCATCGCCGCGTTGGGTGCCCAGTGTGCCAGCACCGACCCATTCACGGGAGCCGTTTGCGGTAACGCTCAAGTGTGTGTGTCGAGCGGCGTGTCTGACAAGCCGGTGTGCGCCGAAAGCTGCGACGTCGAATGCAACCCGTCAGATGCCGGAGTTCCCAGTCGCTGCGCGACGCAACCGCACGCCCGGTGCTCGGGTGGCAAAATCTGCACGTCGCTGAGCGCGCCGTTCAACGCGCGACTCGGTCTGTGCCGCTGAAGTTTTTTGTCTAGAGCGCCGAACAGGTTACCGGATCGTCACGAGGGTGCTTAAGACCGAAGCGAGGCGGGCGCCCGAGGAAGGAGCCTAAGGAGGCGTGCCGTTGGGCACGTCGAGGAGCGGACTGACGAGGCCGC
>JAIBBR010000142.1 GCA_019694575.1 Myxococcaceae bacterium | reverse complement strand
CGCGCTGCTCTAACGCCGCCGAGCCTCCTTCAAGCTCATAATCATCGCATTGACCATTGCGCTCAGGTGCTCTTGAGCCTTTCGTGCATTCTCTGACTCGGCAATTGCCATCGCCGCTTCGACCATTACCCCGCGCAGCAGCCTGCCCACCAGAGGCGCCTGGGCGGCCGTGAGCTGCTTCGAGGCAATCAAGCTCTCGAGTACTTCGGTCAGCAGAGGCGCGGTGTGCTTGAGCTCAATCGCGCGCGTGGGGCCTCGGCTTTTCGAAAAGGTTCGCAACCAGTTGCACGGCACGAATGAGACTGTAGAAGAACGCGACTTGTACGAGTCGCTCACCAAGGGTTTGGGTACGAACAACCTGCAGGGCTCAGCGGGAGAATTCGGGCTGCTGTTGGCATTTCTCGAGCACAAGCCCGGAGCCGTTGAAGTCGATGGCGAGCCCGCGGTGTCGGTTGAAGACCTGACGGCGATGTTCAAAGAAAAGCGGCTGCCCGACGGTTGGGAAACGTGGCCGAAGACGAAAGCAAGCTGGGTGGCGAACACTGCCGCGCTCATCGTCGCTGCCGACAAAGAGCACCTGCGGCTCACCACCCAGGGCTGGTTGAAGTAGCCGGCAGGTTCGTTACTTCGCGGCCTGCAACAGCTCTTGCACCACTTTGAGGTTGGCCTGGTTGCGGCTTCGAGGTTGATGATTCCCCGTTTGGCCAAGTCGGGAATTCGATCGCTGATGTCGATACCGGGCCCGAAGAGCACCTCCTCGATGTTTTTCCCCGTCAGCGTTTTGGGATCGGCGCCATGATTGATCAGAACCAAAAGCCCCTTGACGAAAGAGGCTTTGGTGTTTCGGGCGACGCTGAGGTCACTGTCCTGATCGACACCGCCAAACGCCCAAACAAAATAGTTGAGAGGCGTATAAATGCAGCTTCAACAGATCTGCCACTTCGCTCAGCGGCTACGGCTCTTGCGGCACCGGTTTCACGTTCCAAATGTTTTTGGCGTACTCGCGAATGGTTCGGTCAGACGAGAAAAAGCCCATGCGCGCCACGTTGAGCAATGTCGCTTTCCACCAGCGGTCGGGTTGCAGATACGCGCGAGACACTTCTTCTTGGGCCTTGGCGTAAGCATCGAAGTCAGCCAGCACCAAGTAGCGGTCATCGTCGAGCAACGATTCAACCAACGGGCGAAACAGGTCTTTGTCTTCAGGCGAGAAAAAGCCTGAGGCCACCAGGTCCAACGCTTCACGCACTTGCGCGTTCGACTCATACACCGCGCGGCCCCGGTACCCCTGATGCAGCTTCTGCTTCACTTCTTCAGCGGTGAGCCCGAAGAGAAAGAA
This sequence comes from Myxococcaceae bacterium, assembly GCA_019694575.1. Lineage (GTDB taxonomy): Bacteria > Myxococcota > Myxococcia > Myxococcales > Myxococcaceae > JAIBBR01. Next base: position 11,475 of record JAIBBR010000142.1, on the reverse strand, counting down.
GTTGTCTGCTCCCACGCGCTCGCGAATTTCGATGTTCGCGCCGTCGAGCGTGCCAATGGTGAGCGCGCCGTTGAGAGCAAACTTCATGTTGCCGGTGCCCGAGGCCTCCATGCCGGCGGTGCTGATCTGCTCGCTCAAGTCAGCCGCGGGAATAATGCGCTCCGCCAGCGACACCCGGTAGTTGGGCACGAACGCCACGCGCAAGCCGGTCTTCGACGCTTCGCTGTTCACCACTTCGGCGATGCCATTGATCAGCCGAATAATCAGCTTCGCGCGTTGATAACCGGGAGCGCTCTTCGCTCCGAAAATGAACGAGCGTGGCACCAGTGTCGTTGACGGGTCTTTTCGGGCCTTCATCCACAACGCGACGATGTGCAGCGCATTGAGCAATTGCCGCTTGTACTCGTGCAGCCGCTTCACCTGCACATCGAAGATAGAAGAGGGGTCCAAGCTCATCCACACCAGGTCGCGAATGTGGTTCGTCAAATCGACCTTGTTGTGGTGTTTCACCTCGCGGAACTTCTTCAAAAACGCGGCGTCGTCAGCGAATTTCTCTAACCCTTGTAGCTCGTCGCAGTCGCGCACCCACTTGTCGCCGATGGCTTCGTTGATCAACTTCGCCAACCGCGGGTTGCACGAGAGCAGCCAGCGCCGCGGCGTCACACCGTTGGTCTTGTTGTTGAACCGGGTGGGCATCATTTCGGCGAAGTCGGGCATCACGTCTTGCTGGAGCAACTTGGTGTGCAAGTCGGCCACACCGTTGATGCTGTGCGAGCCCACCACCGCCAAGTGTGCCATGCGCACCATTTTCTCTTTGCCTTCTTCAATCAGCGACATGCGCTCCAGCCGCTCATTGTCAAAGGGGTAGCGAATTTGCACTTGCCGCAAGAAACGCTGGTTGATTTCGTAAATAATCAGCAAGTGCCGCGGCAACAGCCGCTCGAAAAGAGTCACCGGCCATTTTTCGAGCGCTTCAGCGAGCAGCGTGTGGTTGGTGTAGCCGAAGGTTTTTTGCGTGATGTCCCATGCTTCGTCCCACGGTACGCGCTTTTCGTCGATAAGCACGCGCATCAGCTCGGCAATGGCGATGGCGGGGTGCGTGTCGTTCAACTGAATGGCCGCCTTGTCGGGAAACTGTACGAAGTCTGCGTGCGTCTTCAAATAGCGACGCATGATGTCGGCCAGTGAGCACGCGACGAAGAAGTACTCTTGTTTCAGGCGCAGCTCTTTGCCCGCTTGGTTTTGATCATTCGGGTACAGCACCTTGCTGATGACTTCTGAATCGTTCTTCTCGACGACGCTGCGCTCGTAATCGCCGTCGTTGAAGAGCGCGAAGTCGAACTCGGCCGAAGCACGGGCCTGCCAAAGGCGCAACGTATTGACTGTCTGCGCGCCATACCCGGCGATCGGCATGTCATAGGGCACGCCGAGCACGGTCTTGCCGCCCACCCAGCGCGAAATACGCCGGCCGTCGGGCGCTTGGTGTTGTTCGACAGAGCCGTAAAATCTCACCGGAACACTTCGTTCAGGGCGAACAATTTCCCAAGGGTTGCCGAACTTGAGCCACTCGTCGGCGCGCTCCACTTGGTAACCGTTGATGAACTCTTGCGTGAAGATGCCGAACTCGTAGCGAATGCCGTAACCCATGCAGGGCAGGTCGAGCGTGGCCATCGAGTCTAAAAAACAGGCGGCGAGGCGGCCCAAACCGCCGTTGCCCAAGCCCGCGTCAGGCTCGAGCTCGAGCAGGGTGGTCAGGTCGATGCCCAAGTCTCGCAGGGCGTCACGAACGCTGTCCCACATGCCCATGTTGATGAGGTTGTTGCCCAGCGCACGCCCAAGCAGGTACTCAGCCGACAGGTAGTAAGCCCTTTTGGCGTCAGTGGCGTAGTAGCGGCGCTGGCTCTTCACCCATGAATGGGCGAGCCGGTCTCTCACGGTCATCGCCAATGCCAAGAAGCGATCGTACGTGTTGGACGACTCGAAGTTTTTCCCGCGGTTGAATTCTACGTGCTCAATGAAGGAGCGCCGCAGCCCCTCTGGGTGCCGCGAGGTGCGCGCATCAGACGAAGTCGACATGGGCACTCTCTATAGGGAAAGAGGCGGCCCAGCGCCACAAGGGAGATTGCGTAGGCGCGTGGCCTACGGGTGAACCTCAAACCACTGAAGACCATAGGGATCGAAGTTGGAATGCAACAGGCCTAAGCCACAGGGGCTCGCCACCAGTTGGTGAAAGGCGGAGCTGTCGCCGGCTGTCAGTGCCGTGCCGGTGATGACCGGGTTGACGGCGTTCGCTGACACCTTGGCGATCAGAATCGGCCGTGGGGTGCCGGAGATGGTTTCGTTCCAGGTGATGACGAATTCACCGCCGTGCCACACCACGTTCGGTAGCTGCGCCCATCGGGAACCAAAGACAGCGCTGCTGTCGGTGATGACGCCGCCGCCTATCAGCACCCGCGCGAAGGCTCCCGCCGCCGAAAGGTTGCCTGTTGCGGCGGTAGCGACCGCGTACTGTGTGCCGTCGGTAGCAATCGAGCTGCGATGGGTGTTGAAGGGCAGGGTGACTGAACGCACGCTGTCATCAACTCCGATTTCGTATACCAGGCCCGGGTTGGCGCTGGCGACGATGGCCCACCCGTTGGGGGTGGCGATCAACGTCTTGCCGTTGTCAGAAAGGGCGCCGCTACCCACGTGTTTGGCAGGCGCGGCGGGCACGCCGGCAGCCGTGAGACGACGAAACCAAATGCCGTTATCCGCCCAAGCTACGCCCCACTGACCGTGTCCCCAGGCTACCGCCGTGCCCGTTTGCTGTACGCCGGTGCCGCCCAAAGTCAGCGTGGAGCCGGCGAGGGGGTTCAGCGCCGCGTCGGCACGCATGAACGTCGCCCGACGTGGCGTCTGCAGGCCGTGCAAGAAAGTGATGCCGTATTCGGAGCCAGAGAAGTCAATGCGGGGCCAGAAGTCACTCACACCATTATTATTTGCCGTCAGGACCATGCGGGCGCCCAGCCGTTGACCCAAGGCATCGGTCTTCTCGAGATAGAGCTGGAGCGTGAACGGGTTTTCAGAGACCACCTCGTCGAGAACCGCGGTGTACCCTGCGCCCCACCACACGAGATCTGGGAGCGCGCTGCGATATGCGCCGATGTTGCGAACCGCCGGCGCCGTAGGGCAGGTGAGGCCGCCAGCGTCAAGGGTGCCGCCGTCGAACGAACCGGCATCGGCAACCCCCGAGTCTGGTGTACCGGCATCACCAAGCCCGGCGTCGGGTATTCCAGCATCGGGGCTTCCCGCGTCGTCCTGTCCTCCGTCGTAGCTTAAGAGGGAGAGTATCGACCTGCCGTGGAGCTCAACGTCGACAGTCGCATCGCTGTCGGCCGCGATGATGAGGTTGCCGAGGTCGTCTCCCGGTTCGTCCGGAGCACGATAGCCCAGCTCGATGGTCACCGACTCTCCAGGCCCAAGCCCGCGGGGCAGTGGCGCCCGGCTGAACGACGTTCGGCTGTTTTGCAGCTCGATGGCCCCCAAGTTGAGCCGGTAGTTACCGCGGTTCGACAGGGTGAGACTGTGCACTGCGTTCTGGCCGGCGCGCACTTCGCCGAAGTCGACGGTTTGGGGCTCTACCGAGAGCTGACCGGTGGCGGGTTGCAGCCGCTCACCGCAGTTGCAGCCGGCGACGGTGAGCAACAAAAAGACAAAGAAGGCGCGCATGCCCAAAGAACCCTTGTGGCGTTCAAGCCTGTGCAAAAAAACCTGAAGGGATGAAGCCTCTAAGTGGAACACGACGCCAGGCGTAACATGGATGCGGGTGGCGCCCCTACGCGCGGCCGACGGTCCTAGCCCTCTAAGCTACTGCGTGGTCGTGGTGCCAGAGGGAGCCGACGGGCTCGACTGCGCCCCACCAACGGAGGCCACCGGCTGCGCGTCGAGCATCGCGTCGTAAGGAGCGATGGTCTCGCCAAACAGCACCTTCTGCGCCAGCGGCAATGGGTCAGCCCGGGGGAAATTCTGGTTGAGTGGGTTCACCCAAGCGCCGCCCCGTTTCATGCCGAAATGCAAGTGCGGCCCAGTCGAAAGCCCGGTGCTGCCCGACTCACCGATGACGTCTTTCTGAAACACCCGCGCGTTGAGCTTGACGTTGATTTTCGACAGGTGCAGGTAGCACGTCTCGAGCGAGAGCACGTGGCGCACGCACACCATGTTGCCTCCGCCGTTGTCCCACCCGGCGCGGGTGACGATGCCGTCGGCCACCGCCCACACGGGAGTGCCCGTGGGGGTGCCGTAATCAACGCCGTTGTGTGAGCCGAAATAATTCAAAATCGGGTGAAAGCGACCACCGAACCCACTGGTGACATTCGCGAACTTGAGCGGGCTCTTCAAGAACGTCTTGCGGGCTGACATGCCGTCACGCTGAAAGTACGAAGTAGCGCCGTCGGGCAGGGTGTAGCGGTAAATGTTTTTGCTGCCCACGGTCGAGCCTTTGTATGTGGCGGCGAGTACGTTGCCGTAGCCGAGCAGCCGGCCCTTGGCGAACACCTTTTCGACGACCGCGCGCATGGTGTCGCCTTTTTGCACGTCGCGGTAGAAGTCGATGTCCCACGCGAAAACGTCGGCCAGGGTCATGGCCACTTCGGGCCGCTCACCGGCGGCTTTGGCGGCGTCCCACACGCTGCTTTGCACCTTCAGCTCAATGACTTCGACTTTTTGCTCGCGCTCGAACTCGCGCTTTTTGCCCACGTAACGGTCGCCATCGCGGCGCACCAGCCATTCGTTGAGCGCGTTGCGGCGAACTTCTAACGTGTCCAACTGGCCGTTGCGAATCACCAGGCGCAGCTGGTCTCCGGCGCGTGCACGTTTTAGCTCGTACTCTGAGGCCGAGAGCGCTCCTAGCAAGCCGTCGACGGTCACTGAATCGAGCCCGGCCTTGAAAAGCGCACCGGCCATGGTCTGGTCACGCTCGAGGCGGCGGTTCTGCACCGTCGCCGGGTCATTGGCCAGCACGCCACACAGCAGCAAAGAAACGACAGTCAAGCTCATGAAATCACCGTGGGCCACTCACAAAGATTCGACCTTCTTCTCTGTGTGGGTGTGGCCGTCGAAGCGGAGCATCATGGTCTTGTTGTCGACACGGGTGACGATGTTGGCGGGCCGGCGCCACATGGTCTGAAGGTTTTTCAACGTTTCCCTCGCGTAGTCGCCCTTCAAGTCGATGCCCTCGTGACGATGCGTCAATAACAGCTCACCTTTGTTTTCGAAGTTGCCGTCTACCACTTCGATCACCGGCTGACCGAAGTTCGTGAGCTGTTGCAAGAGCTTTGCCTTCACTTTCTTGAATTCTCTGGCTTGTATCTCCCAATAATTTTTCTTCTCGTTGAAGCCGAAGGTGAACATTTTCTGTTCGAGCGCGAACTCGGGAGTCAAAAACTCATCGATGAAGGTGATGTCGTTGTAGTGCTTTCGCACTTCGAAAATTTTCTCACGGCCGCGGCCCAGCTTTTTGTCCCAACCGCGCCGGGCGCGCAGGTCATCGCACTCGTCCCATTCTTTTCCGAAGCGGCCCTTGTTCCACCGGTCTTCAATGTCGCGAAATAGCTCGATGCCCAATTTGTACGGGTTCAGGCGCCCCGCGCCGCTGGCCATGGTGCCTGAGTGGTGGTCGGCGTAGTCGATGATTTCGTGGTCTTTGAGCGCGCGGCGGGTCATCACCGTGGAGTGCCAGTAGCTGGCCCACCCCTCGTTCATGATCTTGGTCTGACCCTGTGGGGCAAAATAGTACGCCTCTTCTCGAATGATCGAGAGCACGTCAAATTCCCACGCTTCGAGCGGGGCGTTGTCGAGCAAGAAGAGCAGCACGTCGCGCTGCGGCCGTTCGGGAAACTTCTTCGCTTTGGCTTTCTCTTCTTCGACCTTCTTGCGCTGCGCTTCGACGAACTCGGTGGGGTTGACGTAGCCGCGCATGTACTCGCGGTCGACTTTGAAGCCCCCCACGTTCTGGTTGGCCTTGGCTTCTTCTTCAGCCCGCTTGGGGTCGGGGTTGCGGCGAATGTGCGGGGCGTGTTGATCGATTAAATTTTCGAGCGACAGACAGCGGTCGATGAAGTCTTCGACCTTTTCGATGCCCACTTTGTCGATGCAGCGGCGCACCCGGGTGCCGTGGTTCGCCATGTCGTCGATCATTCGACGGTTGGTGTGGCGAAAGCTGAAGTTGTTCTTGAAGAAGTCGCAGTGGCCGAAGACATGGGCCATCACCAGCTTCTGATCAACCTCGGCGTTGCCTTCGAGCAGGTACGCGTAGCAAGGGTCGTTGTTGATCACGAGCTCGTAGATCTTCGACAACCCGTACTCATAGCTCTTCGAGAGCTGCTCGTATTCCATGCCCCAGCGCCAATGCGGGTACCGGGTGGGAAAACCGCCGTACGCAGCCACCATGTTCATTTCGTCGTACGAGACGATTTCGAAAATGGTCTCGAAGAAATCGAGGCCGAACTCGCGCGCATAGCCTTCGATCTCGACGCGCAGATCTTGCAACCGGGGAGTGAGTGACTTCGGCATGGCTCCCTTAGCGGCCCTTTCCCAAGAAATCTTTGATCGAGTTGTAGATGGCGTCTTTGTCGGCGATTTCAGAGAGCGCCATGTTGGGTTGCTCGCCCAAGTGCTCGCGCAGGTCTTTGATGAACTGCCCTGAGCCATAGGGAGATTCGACCTGCCCGTACGCGAACTGGTTCACCGCGGGCAGAAGGTCTGCGCGCAGCATGTCGACGCACACCCGGGTGTCGTCGGCCGACCAGTTGTCACCGTCAGAAAAGTGAAAGGGGTAAATGTTCCACGCCGAGGTAGGGTAGTCGGCTTTGATCATGTCGCGGCACAGCTTGTAAGCCGACGAGATCATCGTGCCGCCTGATTCGCGCGTGTGAAAGAACGTCTCGCGGTCGACTTCGCGCGCCACGGCGTCGTGAATCACATAGCGCGTTTCGACACCTTTGTACTGAGAGCGCAGCCAGGTATCGAGCCAGAAGCTTTCGATGCGCACCACTTCTTTCTGCTCGTCGCCCATCGAGCCCGATACGTCCATCATGTAGATGATCACCGCGTTGGTGTGGGGCAGCTGCTCGAGCTTGTAAGTGCGATAGCGCTTGTCTTCTCGAATGGGAATGATCACCGGCCGGTTCGGGTCGTACTTGCCAGTGGCGATTTGGCGGCGGAGCGCCTGCTTGTACGTGCGCTTGAAGTGCTTGAGCGATTCAGGGCCAATGGTGTGCACTCCGGTGTATTTCACCCGCGTGGTGACGATTTTTTCGTTCTGCCGGTCTTTGATGTTGGGCAGTTGCAGCTCTTCACCCAAAATCGCTGCCAGCTCGTCGAGCGAGACGTCGACCTCGAGCGCGTGCTCGCCTTCTTTCTCGCCTGCTTTCCCTTGACCGTCGCCGTCTTCTTCTTCGCCGGGAGCGAGCTGTTGGCCGACTTCACCGTCGCCCTGGCCGACGCCGCCTTTTTCTTTGGCGCCGTATTTGAAGTGAGGAACGTCGATGAAGGGCACCGGAATCGAAATGGTGTCCTTGCCCTTCTTGCCGATCATTTCTCCCTGCTGCACGTACTTGCGCAGGTTGGCCTTAATCTTCCCGCGGACAATTTGCTTGAACCGAGAATGGTCTTGGTCGATGCGCAGCGCCACGTGAGCTAGTCCTTTGCGTCGCCGCGGGCGAAAATACTGGCCACGAAATTGAGCACGTCGGTCGCCGACTCTTCGTCGTAGCCGAAGTTCTTGATCAACCGCGACTTCACCACGTCGATCTTCTCTTGGGTTTCTCTATCGACCACCGAAGAGACGAGCGTCTTGAGCTTGATGCTGTCTTTCTGATCTTCGAACAGCTTCAGCTCCAACGCCTTTTGTAGGCGCTCGTTGGTGCGGTAGTTGAACGGCTTGCCGTCGATGGCGAGCGCGCCGATGTAGTTCATGATTTCTCGGCGAAAGTCGTCTTTGCGGCTGTCGGGAATATCGATTTTTTCTTCGATTGAACGCATCAGCCGCTCATCGGGCTCTTCGTAAAGGCCGGTGTACTTGTTCTTGATCTTCTCTTTCTGCGTATAGGCCTTCACATTGTCGATGTAGTTGCCGCACAGCTTGCCGATCGCGTCTTCGTCGGCGCTGATGGCGCGCTGCACTTCGTTCTTCACGATGTCTTCGTATTCTTGCTTCACCACCGTGAGCAGCTCGCGGTACCGCTTGCGCGCTTCTTCGCTGCTGATCAGCGAGTGGCCTTTCAGGCCCGCCTCGAGCTCGTTGATCACCATGAACGGGTTGATGCTGCTCTCGCTCTTGTCGCTCACCAGCGCGTTCGAAATTTTGTCTTGTACGTAGCGCGGGCTAATGCCTTCTAACCCTTCACGTACTGATTCTTTGCGCAGCTCCTTGATGTTGTCTTCGGTGAAGTTGGGCAGCGTTTTGCCATTGTAGAGTTTGAGCTTCTGCAGCAGCGTCAGGTTGTGTTTTTTCGGGTCTTCGAGCCGCGTCAGCACCGCCCACATCGCCGCCATCTCGGTGGTATGCGGCGCAATGTGCTTGCCGCGAATGCGCCGCGAGTTAAACTCTTTCTCGTAGATCTTCTGCTCTTCAGAGAGCTTGGTGATGTACGGAATGTCAATTTTCACCGTACGGTCACGCAGCGCTTCCATGAACTCGTTGTTCTCGAGCTTCTTGTATTCAGGCTCGTTGGTGTGACCCAAAATCACTTCGTCGATGTCAGTTTGAGGAAACTTCTTGGGCTTGATTTTGTGCTCCTGCGACGCGCCGAGCAGGTCGTACAAGAAGGCCACGTCGAGCTTCAGCATTTCGACGAACTCGATGATGCCCCGGTTGGCGATGTTGAATTCGCCGTCGAAGTTGAAGGCGCGCGGGTCTGAGTCGCTGCCGTACTCGGCAATTTTTCGGTAATTGATGTCGCCGGTGAGCTCGGTGGAGTCTTGGTTCTTCTCGTCTTTGGGCTGAAACGTGCCAATGCCGACGCGGTCTTTTTCAGAGAAGATGAGCCGCTGCACACGAATGTGCTTCATCACCTTGCCGAAGTCGCCGTCGTAGCGCTGCATGAAGTCGCGAAAAATGAAGCGGCACGCCGGGTTGAGCTCTCCCATGTCGGGAATGGTGAAGCCTTTTTCGGGGGGTGACAGCTCAGCGAAAATTTTGGCGCGCCAATCGCGGGGTATCAGCTTGAGCGGGTCTTCGTTCATCGGCGAGCGCATGCGGTCTTTCACCACCACGCCGTCAGGCTCCCAATAATACGTGTAGCAAGCGCCGTCGGGCAGGCGGCTGTATTCTTCGAGCCCACGCTTGAGCAACCGGGCGATGGTCGACTTCGATGAACCGACTGGCCCGTGCAACAAGATGACGCGCTTCTCGGTGCCGTAGCCCAGCGCGGCTGACTTGAAGACGTTGACCAGCTTCATCAAGGGCACGTCGAGGCCGAAGACCGCGTCGCTGCCGCCGTTTCGCTCGTCAGAGAAAAAGTGGTAGCGAATGAGCCGCTTTTTGTTGTCGATGTATTCGGTTTTGCCGTGGCTCAAAATCATGTCGTACACGCGCTGGTAAGCGGTGCGTGTGATGCGTGGGTTTTTGCGCACCAGCTCGAGGTATTCCTCGAACGAACCTTCCCAGTTGAGCTCTTGGTATTCTTTCTTGTCTTGGAGCGACGCGATGCGGTCAGTCCAAGTGCCTTTATTTTCGCTCATGTTTTTTTGGCTTCCTATGCCTCGTGCAGGCGCGGGCTAAGGGTCGGCGTCCCCGCCGCGGAATAGGACCGCGGTAAACAGCACCAGGGGTACAAAGAGACGCCTTGCATCATAGCGGTGTGGGGCACATTTGGGCAGCGATGATGAGGCGCATGTCCTACATTGGTGCACCTGAGTCCTGAGGCCCGCCATCACGACGTGCGTAACGTCGGGTTACTGTTGTTGGGAGCGTTGGCGGTGCGCGCCGCGGCGTTTGGCTTCACGCAAAATTTTTATGGCGACGCGGTGGTGCGCACTGAGCTCGGTTTGCGCTGGGCGTCACACCCGCATTGGCCGACGTCGTTCGACGACGGCGTATATCAGTTTGGCCCACTGCACATTGTGTTGTTGGGCTTGGTTTCCAAACTGTGGAACGCGCGTGAAGACTTTGGCCGGGCGTTGAGCTTGGTGTGCGGTGTACTGACGGTGGTGCCGGTCTATGCCTTGACGCGGCGTTTGGCGTCAGGCTCTGCTTCGTTCGCGGCGGGCGTGGTCTTCGTGCTGTGGAGCCTGCACATTCAGTTTTCAACCACCGCCGCCAGCGAAGCGTTGAGTTTGCTGCTCACTTTTGGAGCGCTCTATTTCTTTTCTCGCGCGTTGCAGTCGCAAGGAGCGGCTTCGTGGGTGAGCTTCGTGGTGCTGATGAATTTGGCGGCAGCCACGCGTTACGACGTGTGGTTGTGGGTGCCGGCGTTGCTCTTGGTACAAGCGCTCGCCGCGCCCACGCTGTCTGACGCGTTTCGCCGCTCGTTGCTGATTGGCTTGGGTCTCTCTGTTTTTCCCGCGGTGTGGTGCTACGGCAATTACCTGGCGAAGGGCGATTGGTTTTTTCCGCTGCACTACATTGAGCAATATCACCGCGATTGGTTTCCCAGTCAGCAGGCGCTGTGGGGCGAGCGCGATTACCGGTTGCAGAATCTCTTTTTCTGGCCGGGCGTGGCGGTCACCACGCTGGGGCCCTTGGCCACGCTGCTCGCGCTGGCCGGCATGGCGCGGCAAGGCTTCACCCACCGCGACGGGCGTTGGCTGCTCTTTCTCGTCGTCGGGGGCACCGCGTATTTCACGGTGCGCAGTGCGTGGTTGGGTAACTTCGTTCCGCTCTCACGTTTCGCGGTGAAAGAAGTGGCGCTGCTGGTGCCCTTCGTCGCCGTCGGTTGGGACCTGCTCGGCGCGCTGCGCGCGCAGGGGTTCGCGCAGGCGGTGCGATGGGTGACAATGCTCACCACATTGGTGCTGCCGTTGGGGCTGGCGGTTTTCACCTATCAACGAGAAGGCAAGTGGGAGACGAGCTTGCGCCCCATCAGCCCCGTTACCACGCAGCCAGTCGAGCTGATGAAAGTGGCCAATTTTTTGAAACACCAAGTGGCGGCCAAGGGTGAGTCGGTGGTTCTCGACACCGACCGGCAGCAGTACCGCGACGTGTCGCTCGCGTTCTTTTCGGGCCTCGATGAAGCGCACCTGGCGCGCTACCGGTGGGACACGTTTGAAGAGTCATTGAAGCTGACTGCGCCGAAATATGTGGTGCTGATTGACGGGGGCGAGCTTTTGCAGAAGGGCCGCGTTCGGCCGCAGGGCGACCGTCTGCGCCTCGACGCGTGGGAATTTGAGCCGCTGCCCACTTTCGTCGCTCCCTTTGCGGTCTACGTTCGCACCGAGCCGTGGCAGTAAGCGCAAGAAGGCGCACGGCGGTGAAACGGCGAAGTCTTTTTCGGTGAG
>JAIBBR010000013.1 GCA_019694575.1 Myxococcaceae bacterium | reverse complement strand
TTTCGCCACGCACCTTCTCGAGGCGGGCAACGACATTCGTCTCATTCAGGTGCTGCTGGGGCACGCATCCATTCGCACCACAGCGCGGTACACACAAGTCAGCGCGACGCACATTTCTCGAGTGAAAGGCCCGCTTGACTTATTGGGCACACGGCAAGGCGCAGCACTCGGGTAGGCGATGCGCCACGAGGAACCTCTGCCCGTCATTGGGCAGGGGGCGCCTCGGCCCACCGTGGGCGACGACGAGGCGCAATTGGCGTGGGGGTGAAGCGCCGAGCTTCACTTAGCCCTGGGTGGGTCGATCGTCTGATTGGGCGGGCTCGTGAAGCTCGGCACCGGAAAGAAGTCGGCGCTCAACTTCGATGCATTGCCCAGATACACGACCTCTTGGTCGAGCCGGTTGACATCGAAACCCGTACTCGACATGCAGACGCCAATTGGGTTGTCGCTGACCATGCCTTGGGTCAAGTCCATCGTACCGAGGTCGCCGAGCTCGACGCCGCACGACACGTTGCTGGTAATCACGAAGCGGCGCGCCGCGATATGCGCTCCACCCAGCGACGCCATGCCGCTGCCTCCCTCGTCAGCACACCTGGGTACACAGTCGCGCCGCCGCGTCTTCTGCACCACCACGTCTTCAAGGGTGATCACCGTATTGGCATTGATCGCAGAAATGCCCGCCTCGCGGTTGTTCTCGAAAAGGCCCCGCCGCACGACGAGCTGCCCGCCCTGCTGCACGTGCACGCCACGCCCGACAGGACCGTCACCGCCTTCGCCGCGGGTATCACGCACCACCAGATCTTCCGCGTCGATGACGGCACCGTTCACCACTACCCCCACCTGCTGATTTTGCTCGACCAAAGCCCGCCGAACGGTGATGCGGGCGTGCTCTTGTGCGCCAAGGCCGAAGCTCTGTCGCGTCGAGAGGTCGGCGGAGGTCGATCGCACGGTGAGATCGGCAACCTCGACCGAGGTGCCCGGGCCTCCCGCAATCAACCCCGACGCCCGGTTGCGCTCGAGCCTTACTCGGGTCAACTGCGCAGTGGCTCCTCGTGCGATCGAGACGCCGTCACCGGCAACCTTCGTTGTCGCGAGCTCACGGGTGTCGAGCACGGTGAGGTCGGTGCCCACCAATGTCGAGCCGGGAAGGTGCACGCTGACGCCGTTGCCCCGGCTGTTCTGCACCGTCAATCGTGCCACTTCGGCCCGCCCACCGCTCATCACCACCAAACCAAAGCCGGGCTCACCCGAGCGCTTCTCGGGAAGCGTTTCGCGAACCACGGTATCGGTCAGCTGAACAGAGGCCGTCGAGTCCGCGACGTAGACACTTATACTGTGGTTTCGGTCGAGGGTGGTTCGGGTCGTTTCAACGCGCCCACCTTTGAGCACCGCGATTGCGTTGCCGAGGCCGAGATCTGTCGTTCGTGGTTGCGTGTCGCGCACCACGCCATCGGTCAGAGACACCTTGCCTCCCGTGGCCGCGTAGACCGCGCCCGCCTCGTTACCCTCGAATGCAAACTCATGCACCGTGACCGTGGCGTTCAACGTGGTTTCAATCGCACTGCCCGTTAAGCCGTCGGGGGTGCTCACGCCGTGCAGAATAGCGACCTGGCTGCCCTCCACCCGGCTGCCGTCCCCAAAGGCGACGATGCCCAGCCCAACAATCTGTTCGACGACGACCTTGGCGAGCGTCAGCGTGCCTCCGCCTTCGACGTGAAAGCCGTCACCCCCTTGGGTTGCTGAGCCCACATTACGCACCAAAACGCTCCTCGCGGTGGCTTGAGCGCCGTTGGCGACCACGATTCCGAAGCCCTTGGTGCGCAGCACGGCGACATCTTCGATGACCGCAGTGGCTGTCGGCACCCCCACCACCACCCCAGGGCGTTCGCCGCTGACCGTGAGGTTGCGAACCGTCACCCCCGCCCCCAGCGGAGTGACCGTGCCGATGATCGCGTGTGAGGTGGAAGAGGTGAGCGTGGTCTGCGCGACACAGGCGCCCCATAAGGTGACGCCAGCAGGCACCCTCACTGCTTCGTCGTAGGTTCCCTTGGCGATGGCGACGATGGTGCCCGGCGCAGCGTTCACCAGGGCCGCTCCCACAGTCTGAAAGGGAGCCGCGAGGGTGCCGTTGCCACCGGCGCTCGCTCCCGCGCGCACGTAACGCACCATGAACCCGCTGACGCCCTCGGGAAAATCGCCTGCCGGGCACACCGTGCCGATGCGAGCACAGGCAGGTTGACCGACGAAGTTCGCCTCGCTCACCCCGCACGGCTCGGGCGCGCCCCCCGGCCACGGCTCGCAGGTTACAGGGCCATCAGACACGGCAGCAGAGGTTTCGCTCCAACCGGGCGGACAGGGGGTCAACACCGCCAAGTGCGCGGGCTCGACAGCGGCGGGGTCGGCGACGGCGGCGGCCGTCTTCGCCAACGACTTGCCTTCGAAGTGGGTCGCGGGGCCCTCACATGCACTGATCAACACCACCGCGACCGCCTGCAGAATTCGTCTCACCACCGGGGTTTTAGCACTGCTAAACCAGTCGACATCGTCAGACACCCAGCATTTTCGCGTTTCGATTCGCCCGTGCCTGACGCGTGCGATCTCACGTGCCTTCAGGTACCTTGTTGCGCTCGCCATTGCCGAGCACCGACCTGACACGGCTTGCGGCAGGGCCTTGTCACGCCTAAACATCGCGTTGTGATAGCCCCACGTTCACCCAGACTGAGCGCCGTTGAACGGGGTCATATCGACGCGGCCAAGCGTGAGCTTCGAAGGCTCGAAAAAGAAGGAAAACTTTTCGAGAAAGACCCTGACCGTGGTGGCTACGCTTATGAGCGTCTCTTCGAAGCGCTTCGCGACCAAGCGGGCGTAAACCACGTTGGCCAACGCGCTTTGCTGCGCATGCTTCTCGACACGCCGGGCTTGTCGCGCATCGCCGAGGGGTATCGAACCGCAGACTATCTTCACGAGAGCGCCAACAACTTTGGTCCCAGCTATGGGTTTCCTTCTACCAAGAACCCGGTCTCACTGCTGCCCTTGATGGTGCGGGCGCACTACGAATTGAACCTCGGGCGCATTGGCCAGCTCAAAAACCGAATCAAAGAAATTGATTCGCAGCTGGGGCCACCGCGCTGGAACCCGCAACAAGCGAAGGCGACGCATGCGCCGTTGCGTCAAGAACGCAGCGAATTGGTAAAACAACTCGAGACAGCAGAAGCCGACCACGCGGCACGATTTGCCAACATTGACCCGCGCGGCCCGGGCTTTCTCAGACAATTTCTGAATGACAACTCGGCGCTGTTCAATGCGGAAAAATTGCGTGTATTGAGCCGCGCTTTTGGTGCCGAAGCCCTCTTCAACAAGGGAAACAAGGTAACTCCACGCGTGGGCTTGGTCATCGCTGACCTACCAGCGAAAGACCTTTCGGCGCGTGAGCCATTGAGCTTTGAGATTCCCGCGCTCAAAGAGCTCGAGCCACGAGATATTCAGATTGCCGTCAAGCCAAAGACCGCGCTGACGAGCCATTTCAATATGGCTGTGTCGGCTGCTCTGTCTAAAGGGGCGCGGCCCAAAGTTTGGCTCACCCATTTCGAAAACATCAGCGACATTTCTGCCGCCATTCAAGGTGGGGCCAAAGTCGTTTCTATTTCAGTGCATCACGCCAACCCTGAATCATTTCAAAGATTGGCGCAGCTCATGGAGCAGCACCCCGACGTGATGTTCGTACAAGCCGCAGGCAATGACCGCGAACAGTTCGCTATTGGCCGCGCCGAGAAAAATGGCCTCAACCCTTTCGCTGTGGCGTCGATGTGGGAAGCAACCAAGGGTCAGCCCATTTCAAATTGGGTGTTGGTCGGCGGGCACTACCTTTCCGATGGCAAGCCGTGGGAACAGTCGGGCACTGGCAATGGAGTCTTCATTTCTGCCCCGATGGCGAAAGTTGTCGAGCGGGGTTCCACCGGCTACCGAGAATGGACAGCGCTGGGAACATCGCGGGCGACGCCCAGCTTCGCAGGCACCGCCATCTGCATGCTTGAAATCATGGCCGGCATTGGGCGCTACAAAAAAGTAGGCCTGTTGCCGCGCGACACGCTGCGGCTCATCGAATTGTCCGCGAACAAAGACGCCCGGTTTGAGGGCTTGAACAAGGTGGCTGGCCGTTTGAATCATGAGCGAGCGCTGGCCTTCACCGGCGCCCTTCGAACCATGGTCAATGCAGACCATCATTTTGGGCGGAAATTGAGTGTCCATGAGGCCGCGAAAGCTTTCAACCTGACGCTCGACGAGCATCAAGAGAAGGCCATGGTTGCTTTGGCCGAAGAAATTTCGAAACGCTAGTCACGTCTTTGCAATGCCGAATTGCGTGGCAAGCACACCCACGCTGCGCATCATCGGTCACTGTCTCAGACGTGTCTCAGACACATCAACGATGCCGCGATTGCGGTGGTCTCATTTCAACCCCCTGTGCCGAGCAAAGCCCTGGTCCATGATCTGCAAAGGCGCTCGTCGCATGAAAAAGACTCGCGATGTCGATGGCGCGGGCCTGCAACCCTCGCCCCTGCGCTTCAATCTCGGCTTGACAAGCTGGGCAGCACCTTGCCAGAGCGGCTGCTGCCAACTTTCCTTGCGCCCCCGACTTTCTTTTTCTTGTCTTCCGTTTCGCGTCGAGAAGATTCTTCCCCCCTTACCGCACGCGCCGCTACGCTCTTCGCGCTCCCTTTTTGACGCATGTCGAACGAACCCGAACAAAACCCCCTTCGCCCGATACCCCCAGGAGCCGACCTCACCTCGGTGAGACAAGCGGGCTCCGTCGAGCGTTTTGGTAAGTATTCCATCGTCGGCCCGTTGGCGCGCGGCGGCATGGCCGAGCTCAGCCTCGCGGTTCACGAAGCAGAAGGCGTCGCTGGTTTTTCGAAAGTGGTCGCGCTCAAGCGGGTGCTCCCCGCCCTGACGGGTGATGAGCGATACGTGCAAATGTTTCTCGACGAGGCGCGACTCGCCGCGGGCCTTGATCACGCCAACATCGTTCGCATCTACGACGTCGGCCACTGCGACGGCCGCTACTACCTCACCATGGAGTACCTGCCCGGTGAGGACCTTCACCGCGCCATGACCCTCATCGAGTCGAGGGGAGAACTGTGTGACCCCGACGTCGCCGCGGCCATCATTTCTGCCGCTGCCGAAGGCCTGCACTTCGCACATGAGGTAACCGACCCCAACGGTGTGCCGTTGAGCCTGGTGCACCGCGATGTGAGCCCGTCGAACATCATCGTCACCTACTACGGCCAAGTGAAAATCGTCGACTTCGGCATCGCCAAGGCAGGCAACAACGGCTACCGCACCGAGGGCGGCATGATGAAGGGCAAGCCGGCGTACTTTGCTCCCGAGCAGGTGACGCGGGCGCCGGTCGATCGCCGCACCGACGTGTACGGCCTGGGCATTGTGCTGTGGGAGCTGTTGGCGGGTCGCCGGCTCTTCATGATGGACACACTGCCCGCCACGCTGGCGGCCGCTGCGGTCGGCGAGATCTTCGCGCTGCGCACCACTCGGCCCGAAATCGACCCTGCCCTCGAGGCGATCGTGATCAAGGCACTGGCGCGCGAACCCGACAGCCGCTTTCAAACCGCGGCCGAAATGCACGAGGCGCTCGAAGACTATTTGAGCACGCGTACTCGGCAGAGCACGAAAGACCTCGGCGCCTGGCTGCAGGCTGCGTTCGGCGAGCGCCGCGCGCAGCTCAAAAAATCGATGGCCCGGGGCGTGAACCTTCGCCTCACGCTCGACTCCGTCTTGGCTCTCGACGATGCGTTTGCGGAGCTCGTCTCGGGCGGCTCTCAAGCGGTGATCAGCCGAGGGCAAGTCACTTCGGTGCGACGGCCTTGGTGGCACACGGCTGTTTTTGGCGCCGCGGCGGCGGTGGTGATGGCGGTGGGAGCACTGGCTTCACTGCCACAGCCTGCACCTGCTCCGGCAACGGTGCCCGCGGGGGCGCTGGCAATTACCAGCGTGCCGCCGGGGGCAATGGTTTTTTTGGGCGGCGAGCCAACCGGAAAAGTCACTCCCGCCACCTTCGCCGAGCTGCCCACCGACGTGCCGCTCGACGTTCAGCTGCAGCATGTCGGCTTCGACCCGGTCAGTCAGTTCGTCACCCTAAAGCCAGGAGAAACGGTCGAGCGCACCTTGCGCTTCGGCCCAGCCAAGCCATGAGCGCCAAGCAGATTCACACCACGAAGTTAGGCCGCTCCACCAACCTCGTGCTGGCCGCGGTCGGTGTGCTGGTGGCAACCGGCTTGTTCATGCAGGGTCGGCGCACCCACCAGGCCGAGCAATTGAAAGGGGCCATGGCGCGACTCGATGCCGCCGAGAAGCTATTGGCCGCGCACCAGGCGCTCCAGGCCAAGCACTTGTTGGGAGCGGCCGAGATGCTCGCGGGCGACCAGCGCATTCGGCAAACCGTGCTCGATTCGCTCGACGAGCCGACGCTGGTCGACACCTTCACCGACATGCAGACGCTTGACCGCAAGTCGTTGCATGCGTTGTTGACCCCCAAAGGCCGGGTGGCGGCCGTGGTAGGTGGCCCAAGCCTGAAGGGTGCCGATTTGTCGTCGTCGTCGCTGGTGAAAGCGGTGTTGACCAGCGAGGGCGGTGTAGGCAGTCGGTGGCTGCTCGATGGTCAGTTGACTGAGGTGGCAGGAGCGGCGGTGCGGCAGGGTAACCAGCTCATCGCCATTGTCGTGGTCGGTGACGCCCTCGACGCCAAGACGCTCGACGGCTATGCCGCCGCAGCCGACGTGGCGATTGCCTTCACCAGCGAAGGCAAGGTGATCAAATCTGCACAAGCTGCCGACGACGACGCCAAGGCGCTCGTGGCCCTTGCTGCGGGGCAAGACGTCAACACCCATGTTCACCGTACGGTTGACGTGGGCACTGCGATGCCTCCGGTGAAAATTCTGCTCGCGGCGAAGGTGGGCAAAACCGAAGACCCTGAAGTGACGCTGGGGTGGGCAGCGCTCGGAGCCGCGCTGCTATTCGCTGTTCTCGCGGTCGCCCGAGGCAGCCGATGAGGTCTTGGTGGGTGGTCTCGGTTGCCGTCCTCTTGGCGGGCTGCGGCTTCGTCGATAAAGCCGTCTGCGATGTTCCCGGTTGCGACTTCACCGCTGGCGAATGGTCGCGGCTGAGCGCCCTAAGTGGTTTGGGGCCGGTTCCCGCAGACCCGTCGAATAAATACTCAACCCGCGAAGACGCGGCGCGGTTGGGCCAAAAGCTATACTTCGACGCCCGTTTTTCGGGAAATGCCACCCTGCTTGATTCGCTGCGCCGGCCGGTACCCTATGCGCGCGCGGCGGCCGGCCAACCGTCGGGTATTTCTTGCGCTACCTGCCATGACCCAAGGCGCGCGGGCGCAGACTTCACCTCGGTGCCCAACCGGGTGTCTATCGGCGCGGGTTGGTACGACGTCAACGGGCAGCAGACCGTCAACGCCGGCCACTACAAAATCATCTACTGGAACGCGCGCACCGACTCGCTGTGGGCTCAAATCGTCGCGGTGACCGAGAGCTTTTTCTCGATGGGCTCGAACCGGCTCAAAGTGGTTTGGCTGCTCAAGCAGAAGTACGCCGCCGAGTACGCGGCTGTCTTTGGGGCCGACGGGTACACACTCGATTTTTTGCCTGACTTCGCCACCAGCTCGTCGATGACCGAACCGGCGACGCTCGTCGATGGCTCAGCCAACCCACGGGCGTTTCAGTGCGTGCTGGTGGCGGGCGCCTGCCCACCCGACTGTGTCGAGCAGGCCAACGACACGGGCAGCCCCGTGCCCCAGTGTTGGCCGCGGTTTCCCCTTCAGGGCAGACCGGGTGCGGTTCGCGGCTGCCAGGCGGGGCGCGCCAGCGAGCCTTTTCGTGACGCGTGGGACTGCATGGCCCCGGCAGATCAGGCGCTGGTGACCCGCGCTTATGTCAATTTCGCCAAAGCCATCGCCGCGTATGAGCACACCCTCGTCAGCACCGACTCGGCCTTCGACCGCTTCATCGCCGAAGGGCCCAAAAGCACGGCGCTGACAGACGCACAAAAACGTGGTGCGCGGTTGTTTGTCGGCAAGGCCTCGTGTGTCGAATGTCACAGCACGCCGCTTTTTTCAGACAGCGGGCTGTACAACGTGGGTGTGCCGTCGTCGGGCGACCCGGTGCCGACAGAGCGCGATTGCCCGGCGGGTGGTGTCTGTGACTGTGTCAACGGCACCAATTGCCTGCCGTGGGGTGGGTATGACGGCATCAAGAAGCTCAAGGCCAACGGTTTTTTGCGCACCAGCTCTTTCAGCGATGACCCGACCGACACCTCACGTCAGGCTTATCTCGACCTCGTGCTCTCTGACGACTTGAAGGGAACCTGGCGCACGCCATCGTTGCGTGACGTGGCCTTGACTGCCCCGTACATGCACGACGGAGCCTACGAGACGCTTGAGCAGGTAGTCGACGCCTACAACCGCGGAGGGGCTTCGAGTGGGTTTTCGGGCACCAAGAGCGCTCGTATCAGGCCGCTCTATCTCACCGACGCCGAACAGAGCGATCTGGTTTCGTTTCTCGACGCGCTCACCGGCCAGCCGTTGCCCGACGCGCTCGTCACCGCTCCGGTGCTGCCATGAGCGCCGCTCTCATGCTGACGCCGCTGTTGCTCTCGCTCTTGGCCACTGAAGCGGCTGCACCCGCTTCGGGCGAAATCGAAACCGAAGACGGAGACATTCTTTACGAAGAGCCAGTTGCGTTGACGCTCGAGGAGCGCGTGCGTGCGCTCGAAGCGAAGCAGCAGCCGTCGAGCGCCGAGTTGGCCACGCCACCCCCCGTGCAGGGGGTGAAGACGGGCCTGTCGGTGACGCCGTTTGGCTACGCAGACTTTGGTTTCTTCGCGCCGACCGGTACGGGTGTGGGTTACGTGCAAGACTTTGGGAACCGGGTGTTCCCAAAGTATGCCGGGCGCTATGCCTGGGTCTTCTTGGGAGACATTCTCGGACCGGCGGTCAACAGCCGCGGCGAAGTCGCTGACTTGGGCGACGCCCCAGGTGTGCGTCGGTTCGACGGTATTCGCTCGAAGGGCGCCCCGGGGTTCATTTTGAACGAGGTCACCTTCGGTATTCGGGCAGCGTTTACCGAAGACGTGTTGTTTAGCGCGGCGGTCAATTTCACTCCGCGCACCGGTGTCGACTTTGCGTTGGGTGACACGCTCGACGTCGACTTGGTGCAGCTCGAATGGACCCCCTTTGACGACAAGCGCACGTCGTTCTTCGTAGGCAAATTCGATTCAGTTCTCGGCATTGAGTACCGCGAGCGGCGGGCCATTCAGCGGTTCGGTATTACGCCGACGCTGCTGGCGCGGTACACGGTGGGTACTCCCCTGGGGGTGAAGGCGCGCACCAAGTTGTTTGCCGATGACTTGCTCACCATTGCGCTGGCGTTCACCAACGGCTCGTCGACGCAAGAGCGCTTTCATTTTTATGACGAGACTGACTCGAACGCCGGCAAAACGTTCTCGGGGCGCGTGGCGATTCGCCCTCCGTTTTGGGGCGAGCTCGAGCTGGGCCTCTCGGGTATGTATGGGCCGCAAGACCGCGCGCGCGACAGCCTCGACGCGATGTGGTTCGTCGGTGTCGACCTGTTGTGGAACAAAGGCCCCGTCACGGTGAAAGGGCAGTACCTGCGCGGTTTTTCGAAGGGCAAGCCGCTCGACGATGTCTACACGTTGAACCTGAACTTGGGCGGGTACCTCGAAGTCGACTGGCTGATTACTTCGGTCATCGGAGTGTTGGCGCGCGCCGAGCTGCGTGACGCGTTGGTGTCACTGGGAACTGAACGGCTGTACCTAACGCGTTCGTGGCGCGGCGTGGTCGGCGTGCGGCTGACGTTCAACGAGAACGTTTCATTGAAGGCCGAATATTTGAAGAACGGTGAGTACGGAGGCGTTCCCGAGTTTGCCAACGACGTCTTCACCAGCTCGCTGGTGCTCTCGTACTGAAACTGATGACGCTTAGAGGAGAAGAACGATGAAGCGCAGCCTGATGATGGTCGTCTTGTTGGTGGCATTCGCGGCGGTGGCCCAGGGCGAAGTGGGTAAAGTGAAAGACGGCAAAGTGGTGAAGTCGGCGCGTGATGAAATTGCCCGCTTGCAACGCGAGCTTGATCAGCAGCGTGCGTTGTTGGTGCGCATGATTGAGCTGCAACAGCAGCAGTACGCAGTGTTGTTGAAGCTGGCGAAGGGCGAAGTGTCGGCGGGTGAAGTGGCGCCTGTTGAGCCCAGCCGTGCAGCCGCGCCGCCGGTAGCCGAGCCCGACCCGGTTGCTTCCTCGGCGGCGGCTTCTGCGCGTCCGACCAAGGCCCATGCTGGCCGCGCCTCAAGCCCCACCGGCGCCGTGTCGGGGAAGGTCACTTTCACCCGCGGCTCAGCGCCGGCCTGGGTTTTCGTTGAAGACCTGAAGGGGTCGGCTTCAGGCGAATTCGAGATCAAACAAGAAGACAAGCAGTTTGTTCCTCGGTTTGCAGCGGTGCCTCGCGGCACGAAGTTGAAGTTCGCCAACTACGACAACATTTTTCACAACGTCTTCTCGGTCTCAGCGGGAAATTCGTTCGACGTGGGCAATTCGCGCAGTGGTGAACCGCCGCGCTCGTACGTGGCGCAAGCCCCCGGAGTCATCGATATTTTCTGCAACATTCATTCGAAGATGAGCGCTTCGGTGCTGGTTGCGCCGGGTGTGTACCTCGCCAAGGTGCAGAGCGATGGCACCTTTCGACTCGACGATGTGCCGGTCGGTCAGCGAAAAATCGGCGCGTGGGCGGGCGGGCAGAAAATCGTGCTCAAAGATGTAAACGTCACGACTGCCGGGGCCGAGGTGGCCTTCGAGCTTCAAGTGGTTGAAGCCGGCTCGCATAAGAATAAGAGCGGTCAGAGCTACGGCTCGTACGCAGACTGATGCAGGTGTTTCGACGGCTAGCGGCGTATGACACCGCACCAACGTACCTGCGCGTCGGCCAAGTGAGTGCCGTTGCGGTGCCTAATGACCGTATTGGCACTCACCTGCGAACTCTCGAACCGGCACACTACGCAGCTGGGCGAGCGCCACTACGCGCGTGTTTCCACGCTCGCGTATTGGGTACTGCCTACGGAGCGTAATAGGTGACGGTGAGACCGGTGCTGGGCAGGTTGGGGTTCTCACCGGTGCGAAGAGCAACCCGGCCCCAGGTGACGCCCGACGAGGTGAAGGTTTCATTTGTACATCTCACGCGAAATTGAACGTAACGGTCCGCAGAAGCGGCGCTGCCATTCCACTGGGAGAACTGGGTGGTGAACCAGGCCAGCACGTTCGCCGAATGGGGCAGGTCGGTGCTCAGGCCGTTGTACGTGTCAAACTGTCTGCTCAGCGCAACCGTCGTCAGCCCGCCAGCGGCCACGGGAACCACCGCCCAATCGGTGTCATCGAGCGCCGTTCCGTACTCGACATTTTCGACGACCACTGGGCCATGGGCGGGTGCGGTCACCGACTGAAACGGCGAATAGTTGTCGGCGATGCAGCCACTTTGGGTGCAACGGGTGTCGATATGCGCGTCTTGGTAGATGTCGAGTGAGGCCGACTGAAACGCAAGGGGCGAATCTGAAAAGACGGGGCTCATGTCGAACGAGAAGAACACCCGAAAAGTGGTCGGGTTGTTGGTGCCTCCGACGACGGCGCGCGGTCCCTGTTCGGTCGTAGTCGTGGTGGTCTGGTACATGTCTCCATCGAGCGTACTGTCCGTGGGGAGCGTGCGTGTCACGAGTCTCCATGTTTTGTAGGTTCGGCTCACCGCGGCAGCCAACGTGTTGCCCGAAGTGTCGGCGGCCCCTGTCCCAATTTCCCAACTGACATTCGTATTGAGCGGCGGCAAGGGTGACAGGTTGAACGTGACGGTCTTGTTATCAACCGACCAATTGACGTTTACCTTCGTCGTGCCGCTGGGCGACGTCATCGACAGGGCGCTCTGGGTCGATGCAGGGTCCATCGGCTCTGAGAAGGTGACCGAAAGAGGCGCCGCGGGATCAACCCCCGTGGCACCCGCAGAGGGCGTGGTGCTCACCACTGTGGGTGGTGTCACGTCAGGGGCCAAGCCCGTTTTGAAGTTGTATGAAAAGGCATTTTGCAAATGGTTGCCCGCCAAGTCGGTAGCGCCGGCCCCAATCGAAATGGTGTACCCGGCATCGTCGGCGAACGCCGCAGCATGCTGACAGGTGAGAATTCGGTTGGTGGAGTCGATAGACCACTGACAGCCTGCGTCTGCCGGCGAGACAGTGGCTGAAGAAAGCACGCTGCTGGGAACCATCTCTTCTGAGAAGGTGAGAGAAGGCACCGCAGATACCGAGACGTCAGTCGCTCCGTTCGCGGGCGTGGTCGACTGAACGGTGGGTGGCACCACATCGACGACAGTGTCGAAAGCGAGCGCGGGCATCGGTTGAACGATGGCCCGTTCGTCAGTGCCTTTGCCAGCGAAAGTCACCGTGTAGTGCGTGTTGGGCAAGTATGCGCTGGCCGAGGGGTAGGTGACGGTCAGTTGATCGCTGGCCCACTGAGGGTTGCCGAGAAACACGGCAGGCGCGGTAATGGCCACGAAGCCGTTGGGGCTGACCGGGGCGCTGAAGGTGAGCGACAGGCCGATGGTCAGGGGTACCAGGTTGGCACCGTTGACGGGGGTGCTGCTGACCAAAGTGGGCCCCTGCGGCGCCGCCTTCACGGTGAACGTCGCAATGTCGGTCGCGGCGAGCTTTCCTCCGTCGGTCGCCTTGCCTTCGAGCCGAACAGTGTAAGACGTCGCGAAGGCGAGCGGTGATTCTGGGGTGAAGGTCACCGTCGTTCCTTCTGTATTCCATGACGGGGCAATGAGATTGACCGCCGGAGTCAGGGTGGCAATGACGCTGGTGGGCTCCATGGCTTTGTCGAAAGTGATTTGAATGAGAGTGCTGGCTTCGACATTTTCGGCGCGCTGCGCAGGCACGGTGGCGACGACGACCGGTGCGCCGGCCGCGGTTTCCTTGCAGCGCTGCGTGTCGTAACAGGCTTTGTAGGCGCCCTCGAAATCGAAGCAGCCTGCATTCGTGAGAAGAAGAACGGCGAGCACTGGCACAAATCGTTTCATGGCAGCACCCCCGAAATGCTGATGCCACCCCCGTCGGGTACCAGCACGACGCCTGTTTCGACGGTTGCCTCGCTTCCGAACATGAGCAGGCCTCCTGCACCCAATAGCGCCGCGGCCCCGACTCCGAAGCCGGCGAACGCGAGTGTTTGTGCTGTCTGACCCTCGCTGCGCAGCCGAGTCGGGTCAGGTTCGATCAATGTCTCGCTAGAACGCAGCCGATCGTAGCGCGCCTTCGCCTGAAAGTATTCGAAGGTACCGGCCCCCAGGGCAAGTGCTCCGACGGCCGCGGGAATCCAAAAGAAGCGTCGCGTGCCTGTACGCAGGGTAGACACCGAAGACGCCACCGCGGGCTCGCCTCGTGCTCGGCTCACCGCCTCGTTCGCCATCGTCGCCGAGATGGCAGAGAAGGCCTCGAGCAGTGAATTTTCAGAAGCACTGCTGACCACGGCGGAAGACAGCTTTTCGCCGTTCTTCGACGAAATGATTCGCACCGAAAGGCGATACGTGTCGCCGACTTTCGCCACTTCGCCCAAGAGCAACCCGTCGGTTCCCAGTGCTCCGGCCAGCTCGAGTGCGCACGAGCTGGAGTCATCGTTGCAACCCAGCAACTGTTTTTGCCGGTTGTTTCCCAGCAGCGCCAATACTTCTGAATGCGTCATCACTTTCAAGCCGTGGAACGAGAGCTGCTGCGCCACTTGGTCAGAATAGAAAGTGCCGGCCGACTCGTTCATGCCGTGCGCGTTGAAGCCAGGAGCCGCGACTTGCACCGGCGCCGCAAGAAGTATTCCGACTGTGACGACACTGAAGAGGCTCATCGCGTAGATATATTAGCGTTCTGCCGCCGCGACAGTCTCGATGAAAGCTCGGCCAAGTCAGGCGTGTTCTGCTTTAGCCCCGCGCCTTTAAGTACTTTCGCAATTGCAGCGTCGCCTGATGGCCAGCGTTGATTGCATCACCGAACGTCGAGAAGTTGCTGCAATCGGTGTTGGCAAAAAACACCGGCGGAATCGGAGTGCTCACGCGTGTTGATCGCGCCATGCTCCCCGGCGTGGACGCGTACATCGCATGCCCGCGGCGAAAGGCACGCATCTCTCGAATCTTCGACATTGTTCCTGGAAAGTGCCGCTCGAGATGCTCTGCTATTTCTTCCGCGAGCGCGGCGATGCGCTCGTCGCTGAGCAGCTCGGCCCGGCGTGTTTCGGCCAGAGGGTGATAAACGGTGAGCGCTGTCGGGCGCGCTTTCGGGCCCTTGCCTGCGTGAATGACCCAGTCTGCGGGAATGAAGTCGGTGAAAGGCGTGTCGATGAAAAAATTGTCGTACGCCGGTTCGGGGCCCACGCTGTCCAGGCATACGTTGAACATGCAGAAGGGCAAATAGCGCAGGCCATTCATGGCTTCGACGCGGGCTGGTGGCAAGCCGCTCAGCATTCGCTTGGCGATGTACTTGGGCGCCGCGACGATGACAGCCTTGGCGCGAATGGCTTTGGGCTCGTCGCCTTCGAACCACCGAATGATCGCACGCGCTGACTGGCCCGTACCTTCCACTTCGATGGAGGTGACCACTGCGCCGGTGCGCAACGACTCGCCGCGCTTGGCTTTGACTGCCGCTGCCAGTTTCACCGCCGCGCCCGACAACCCACCGGGGTAAGTGTAGCGGGCATCGTCGGCGCCGCCCGCCCAACTGTAAGCCTCACAGCCCACGTAGGCAGACGTATGGTCTGTCGTTGCGCCCCAGCTCGATTGGCCAAAGCTGTCCCAGAATTGCTTCACTTCGACGCTGAAAGGTTCGAGCACCTTGGAGAACGTGAGGGCATCGAGCTCGGCTGCTTTCTTCGTTTTGACGAGCTTGAGACACACCTCGCGTGAGCGCCTGAAATCGTCACGCACGGTTTGCGAAAAGGGCAACTGCTGCGCGCCGTCACGAAAAATGTCCACGGTGGGCTGACCGTGAATGATGAGCGAGTCAGACCCTTCGACGCGTGTGCCTTGGGCGCCAATTTCTGCCAGCAGTTTGACCACCTGCGTTTCGCTTTCGTTGTAGTAGGCGCCGCCGGTGGACATGCGCACGCCGCGCCATTCGTCGAAGCGGCAGTTGCCCCCGGTGTCGGGTTCTTTTTCGAGCAGAAGCACGTCGCGGTCGGCCAAACGGTGCGCCGCGTAGAGGCCGCTCGGGCCACCGCCGACGATGACGGTTTCTACGGTTTGTGTGGGAGCGACCTTGGAAAACGCTGCACCGTCACGGACACCGTGGCAACGGCTGAAGTCTTCGCCAGCGAGGGAATGCGTGAATTTTAGACCGGCATCGAAGGAGGGTTGGCCAGCATCGAGCACCGGTGTGTGCTCGACGGGGCAACCTGAGAGTGCGACGGCGCTGGCACCACCCGCGATGACCGTTTTGATGAGATGGCGGCGGGTGAACAACACGCGGAAACTGTTGTCGTGCGGGGCCATGTCACGGTTCTGCTCTTGGCTGGGGCGTGGTGCAAGGCGAGAAAAGGAAATACTGCGTGCCGCCTGGCAGAACAAACATCGGCGCGTGTTGACGTTATGTACACAGGTTCGTAAGTTATGTACATGGTAATTAAGCACAAGCACTTGAAGCTCGAGCAAAGTAAAATTGAACGGGCGCGCCGTTACTTGGGGGTCAAGACCGAACAGGAAGCCATTGAGCGGGCTCTCGATTTGCTCTTGGCCGAGGCGGCGATTGTTCGTGCCCACCGCAAAGTTCGAGGGGTTGGCGGTGTTTCAGACCCCTTCGCGGCCCAATGAAGAAAGCCATCTTCGACACGAATATCTGGGTGGGTTGGCTGCGCGACGGCTTACATGAAGAGCTGATGGCGGGCCGGGAATTGACGCGCTACCTGAGCACCGTTGTTCAGATGGAGCTTCGGGCGGGCGCCTTCACCGCGCGAGCTGGCCGCGCATTGGACGGTCTTTTTGGGGTGTACCATCGCGTCAATCGTATTGTCGGGCCTTCACTCCAGGTGTT
The DNA here is from genome assembly GCA_019694575.1 of Myxococcaceae bacterium. Lineage (GTDB taxonomy): Bacteria > Myxococcota > Myxococcia > Myxococcales > Myxococcaceae > JAIBBR01. The sequence continues at coordinate 40,378 of JAIBBR010000013.1, read as the reverse complement.
CGATCAGTGCGGTCGAACGTTGAAAACCCTTCGAAGACGAGGGCGCGGAATTCGCCGTGCGTCGCTCGTCAACGATGTGCTGATCGCGGTTACCGCGCGCTCCATCGGGGCGACGGTGTTCACTTCTGACGGTTCAGATTTCGAGGCCATCAACGAGGCCTTTTCGTTCGATTTGGAAATTGTCGCGCACTGACGGCCGCTGCGTTTCGGCGACGAAAATTGCCAAGTCGAAGCCGTGGAGCGTTGTCCCCCAACAATCTCAAGCCGCACGATCGCGCGAACGGTGGAGAGTTCGCCATCGAGCTGCCCAGTCAGCATCGGTGATTTGAATTCACCGCCACGGGTGCTCTAGAGATGGCCCATGGGCAACATGCGCTCGTGCAGAATGCGAACGATCTCGATGCCTGCCTTGACCTTCCTGAAGAAGATCACGTGTTGCTCACACTGCCAGCGACACAGCCCAGGGCGCTCGGGCACGCTTTGCGCATAACGCAGATTGCGAGGAATGATCTCTTCGCACGCAACTTGAAGCAGCGAGCTGTACTTCTGCCACTGCTCGGGCCCCCAGCGAATCAACGTGTAGACAGCGATATCGTGGAGATCGCTCTCAGCCCGCTTCGTATAGTGAACCTTCACAAAAGGCGTTTCTTGACCGCCGCTCGCACGCGTTTCCACGTGCCGGGGCGCGCGCGACCGCTCGCGAGGCCTTCATCGAGAGCGGCGAGCAAGGCGTCTTGCTTGAGCTTCTCGTCCTGCATCGCGGTGAGCGCGGCCCGTAACACTTCGCTGGCCGAGCCATAGGCCTTGCTCGTCACTTGCTCTCGCACGAAAGCGTCGAGCTCGGGCCCCAAGCTGAAACTGGTTATTCGTGCCATTTACTAAAATCTTAGTACAGCAGGGCGGGGGCGGCAATGACACGTCGTGGGATCGCTGACCTCTGGTACGCGACTTGCTTGAGCGACTCACTCCTTTCTTTCTGGAGTGCTCGTGCCCGCTGTTTTGATGGTTTGCGCCCTCAAGATTTCACTGGGGGCCGTTAGAATTTCGTCGCAGCTGTCGTGCCCAAGCGCCAGCCAGGTCGAAGCCAGTGTCGCTGCGCTGGTGGGCGAGGGCGCACGAGCGTCGTCACCGCGCGCAGTTTTCATCAAACAGGCTGCTCAAGGCATTCGCGTTGAAATGCGCGGCAGTGCCGATGAATTGTTGGGTGAACGAACTGTGCCTGCAGCGCTCTCGTGCGACGACGCGGCCACGGCGATTGCGGTGATCATCACCGCGTGGGAAGCGCAGGTGCCGCCGCAGATTCCCCCGGTGCTCAAGCTCTCTCGCCCGTTACCACCGCCACCGGTGCAGCCAGCCCCCAAGGCGCGCGCCATCGAAGTGGGGCTCGGCCTCGGTGTGTCAATGGCTCCCGCGGCGGTCGCTTCGTATGCATTGAGCGCTGGCCTCGATGTGTCTTTCGGCTCACCCGAACGTGGCTGGGGAGGGCTGATCACGGCGACTGGCAACACCCAGCGCAGGGTGCCGTTGGGCCCTGGCTCAGTCGGTTGGCAACGCTTCGAGCTCGCCGCGGGACCGCGCTACCGGCTGACCACAGGTACACCCCACGTCGACTTTTACGCGCAGGCGACGGGTGCGTTGCTGCTGCTGAACGGCTCGGGCTTCACCGATGACACTTCATCTCGGGGCTTCGACTTTGGCGCGGCCGGTGGCATTCGCTCTCTCTTGACCCAAGGCCCCATTGCACCTTGGGTGAAGTTAGAAGCCAAAGGCTGGCTGCGCCGGCAAGAAGCGCGGGTGACTTTTGTAGATGGGTTCGCGGTGGTGCCGAATTTCGAGCTGTCGTTGGTTGCTGGGGCAGCTTGGATGAGCCCGTAAGGTTTGAGAGCCCCGTGCGCCTCATTCACCCAGATTTGAGCCCGGCTCTGATTCAAGAGCGGCCCGCCGCGGCCGAAAGCCCTCGTGCGTCGCCGACGCTTGAAGAGGTGTACCGGCAGTACGGACCCACCGTGGTTCGCTGGGCCCTTCGGCTGGGTGGCCCCAGCATTGACGTGGACGACGTGGTGCAAGATGTCTTCTTGCGGGTGCACAAGAGCTTGGGCGGTTTTCGTGGCGACGCGCACCTCGCCACCTGGCTTTTTCAAATTACCCGTAACGTGGTTGGGCACCGCCGTCGCAAAGAGCGGTGGCACCAGTGGTTGGGAGGCAGCGCTTGCGAGGTCGCGGGGCATTTGCCGTCGCTTGGGCCCACGGCGGTGGACGATGTCGAACGGCGCGACGCGGCGAAACGGCTCTACCGGGTGCTCGACATGATGAGCGAAAAATACCGAACCGTGTTCATTCTCTTTGAGATGGAACGCTTGAGCGGTGAAGAGATTGCCAAAGTGATGGAAGCCAAAGTCGAGACGGTCTGGGTCTGGCTGCACCGGGCGCGGGCCCAGTTTCAGAAGCACGTTGAGCAGCTTCGAGCCAGAGAGGAGCGCTGATGGCGACTGGACCTGTGCGTACGCGGCTGACGGACTCGGAAGACTCGGCAGCTGCGCAGTTGCTCAAGCAGGGCGACTTGGGTGATTGGGTGAGCCCTGCGGTGGTGCATCGCATTGGCGCCAAGCTGGCTTCAAAGACAACGTCACCCCTCCGACGCTCACTGCAAACGCGGTGGAAATGGGCGCTGATCGCCGTGCTGGCCAGCCCCTTTGCCTTGGCTGCGGTGGCGAAGTGGGCTCCGTTGTATTGGGGGCCAACGGTTTCTGCGGTGAACGCCTCGCCGTCGCGCGGGTTGCCCCTCAAGCCCAGTTCAGTCGTAACTCCGGTTGTGGCGCCGGGGGTCGATTCTCTGCCCGACAATTCAGCCGGCAAGCGCGAGGCCACGCCTGTTCCTCAGCCATTGCTCCAGCAGACCGGGGTGAAAAAAGGTGGGCGGGCCCGTGTCATTGCCGAGGCGCCGGTCGAAGACACACTCGCCCATGAAACAGTTCCTTCGCCTGTTGTCGAAAGCCTCATTGCCATCGAAACGAGACTATTGGCTTCGGCGTTGGAGCAACTGCGCAAAGCGAAGAATCCAGCCAGGGCACTGACCATGCTCGACGACTATCTGGCGCGCTTTCCTCAAGGCGTTTTCGCGCAAGAAGCGTCGCTGGCGCGTGTCGATGCTTTGCTCTCGCTGAACCGGCGCCGCGAAGTGCTCGCCGCTTTGGAATCGCTGCCGCCAACCACCTTCACAGGAGTGCCGCACGAAGAGGAAATGCGGCTGTTACACGGGCAGCTGCTCGCTGAATTTGGCGACTGCGGCGCGGCGATGCCCATTTTTGACAGTGCATTGGCTGAGCCTCGCATTTCAGAGTTCAAGGAAGGGGCGATGTACTGGCGTGCCGCATGCCTCGCTACTCAAGGCGACGAAGCGACGAGTCGGGCAGAGCTCGAACGCTACCTGACGCTTTTCCCTGCTGGCCGGTTCGTCGCTCAGGCCAAGAGTGCGCTCGAGGGTTTGTAAGGTTTGGGTGGGTGCCGTGCCCCAAGGTGCATGATGAATTCAAAAGCGCTATTCGGTTTGCTGCTGACGACAGGCCTTCTTTCGAGCTGTCTTGGCCAATACAACGTGGGAAGCCTACAGGTGTTGGTAACCCAGCAGCCTAATGATGGCGGCGGCGTTGACCCCGATGCAGGCGTGACACTCGACGCTTGCGCTGGCCTTGACCAAGCAGCTTGTGTGGCGAACAGCGCCTGTGAGAGCAACTTTAACGAGTTGTGCGACTGTACGTGCCCTGAACCGGCGAGATCTCAGGGCGTCGGCTGCGCAGAATGCTCAGCAGCTTGTTTTTCATTTGCCGGTTGCAGCGCCCGCGGCGCGCCGCAACCCTCTACGCCGAACTGCGGCACCCAAACGTGCGGGGCATGGGAATTTTGCGAAATCGTGAATTCCGATGTTCCCGAGTTCAACGGCTCTTATAGCCGGCGTCGATGCATGCCGGCGCCGATGTGTGATTCAGATGAGTGGTGCCTGTGCGTTCAAGCCGGGTCGCAGTGCAAGTACGATACGACATTCGTCAGCGGCATTTTTGAGCGTCAGGGCAATGCGTGCAGCCTTACGTGCAACGTCGGCGGATAAGCTTGAAGCGCCCGCGCGAGCCACTTTCTACGACTCACTGCCGCAACCGGCCAGAAAGCACCGCCGCGTTGATCAATCGATTGCGCCCTGATTCTTTCGCCAGGCGTTTGGCTTCATTGGCGAAATCAGGCAACGCAAACAGGTTCTCTCCCGCCTGCGCGGTGGCCAAACCGATAGAAACGGTCAGTTGCACGCGAGCCCCTTTCACGTCGAACTGAACCTGCGCCGTATTCGTCAAAATCGCTTCACCCAGTGCCATGGCCATGGCCGGTGTGGCGTTGGGCAGAAAAACAATCACTTCATCGCCTCCCTCTGCGTAGACGCGCCCATTCGTGCCCACCCATTCATTCAACAGGCGTTGAAACGGAATCAGCACCGAGCGATCAACCTCGCGCTCAAGAAACTGGGTGTTGAGTTGCTTGAAGTGATCAATATCGAGATACAGCACTGCGCCACCGAGCGGGCCGGCTCCGCGGCGCAAATCGCCTTCTAACAGCGAAGGCGAATCGAGAATGCGAAACTTGTCGCTCTTGGGCCGGGCAGAAGCGCTGCGGCGATCGAATACCGATGACATGGCCTGCGCATGGGGCTGATCAGGCGTGTCGATTTCAATGCCCAGGCGGGCGAGCCGTTTCACCGCTTCATCAATGTCGAAGGGTTTCATGACGTGGGTCACGTTGCGAAGCTCGTGTGATTGCAACCCCGCCTCGCTGTCGCAGCTCGTCACCAACACCGGAGTCGCTTCGAACATTGCCGTTTGCCGCAGCTCGAGCAGCACCTGCACCCAGCGGTTGGGCATCGACACACGGCAGTCGAAGACCACCAAGTCGGGAGCCGCCCGCGCCAGCTGCTCTAAGCTCGGCCGTCGCACGGTCAACGCCTCGAAGCCAATGGCGTCACAGAACGGCGCTACCCACGCGCGGTCGTCGGGCTCGATGAAAAAGACGGCAGTTCGGCGTGACATGGGAAGCGCGAGGCTTACCATGCGTAACTGACTTTTTGTTCAGTATCAGCTGCTCAGAAAATTCCACCCCCCCCCCATAGGTGCGTGACAGTTCTTCTTCGCGAACGACTTGCGCCAATTTGTTCACCGAAGTGGGTCCCATGCGCTCACTGTCTTTGCGGCGCGCCAAGCATTACGGGCTCGGCGGTTTGCCGGGGCCCTTCTTCCAGTTCTGAAACGTACGAAGCAGCGCCGCTTGGGTCTGCGGGCTGGGCTTGGGCAAAGGAAACATCACCTGCCCGGTGGCGTCGATGGTCAGACGAAGCTGCTTCACATAACGGCGGCAGTGCTTGCACATCGAAAGGTGTACCCAGAAGCGAATGCGCTCGGTGAAGGGCAGCGCTCGCTCGGTGTACGCGGTGGCCAGCTCGGTGATTTCGCGACAGCTCAGCATGAAGACCTTTTTCGCCCCGCGGCGAAGGACACACCTTTTAAGTACCGCGGCGCCGGCATACGTTACAGCAAAGCCTCGGCGCCTTGCCCACGAAGGGTACTTTTTCGCGGTGGGCAAAAACCGCGGGAGTAACGCGCAGCGCCTTGCCAAGACAAAAGTTGCACTCGACAAGACGTCGGGCGCTCTTTTAGGAGGCATGACCATGAAAAACACACTGCTGGCTGCTGTGCTGATGCTGTCTTTTGAGTCATTCGCTGCCCCGTGGGACATCGACCCCGCCCATGCGACGGCTCAGTTCGCTGTAAGGCACATGATGGTGTCTGAGGTTCACGGCACGCTCGGAGAAGTCAAGGGCACCGTCGAGCTCGACGAGAAAGACATTACCCAGTCGAAGATAGACGCCACAATCGACGTCACCGCGCTGTCGACCAAGAATCAGAAACGCGACGAGCACCTGCGCAGCGACGCTTTCTTCAACACTGAAAAATTCCCCACGCTGCGTTTTAAGTCGACCAAGATTGAAAAGGTCTCGGCTGAAAAGCTGCGCATTACGGGCGACCTCACCATTCGCGACAAGACGAAGTCGGTTGTTCTCGACGCCACGCTGAGCCCCGAAGTGAAAAACCCGTTCAGCGGCGTGCTTACCCGCGGCGCCACGGCGACCACCAACATCAACCGAGAAGATTGGGGGCTGGTCTGGAACATGGCGCTCGCCAACAACGGTGTTCTCGTGGGCAAAGAGGTGAAGATTTCTCTCGAGCTCGAATTCACCAAGCGCGGCGACCCCAAAGCCGCGCCATCGAAGTAACCCTTTCGTCACAGTAGAAACAGCACCAGGGTGGCCCTGTGCAGTGGGTGATGCGTCACCCACTGAAGTGGCCTTCGAGGGCGGCGCGCAGCCGTGTTCTCGCCCGGTGAAGCAAAACCCGTTGGTGAACTTCGCTGATGCCGAGCATTTCGCAGACCTCGTCTGAGGCCAGGCCTTCGACGTCGCGCAGTTGAACCACTGCGCGTTGCTGTTCGGGCAGTTGTTCTATGGCGCGGGCCAGCACTTCCATCGCTTGCTTGCGCTCGAGAATGGCGTCTGCGGTTTCAGCCACCCAGGGCGTGGGTGGAGCGAGCCAATTGCCCGCTGTGCCGAAGCGATCGATCAGGGGCGACGCTTCGTCACCTTCGTGCTCGAGGTCAGACAAAGTGGGGGTACGGTGGTCGCGAACCGCTCGTGTACGCGCCCGGTTGGCGGCGATGCGGTAAAGAAATGTCTTGAGCGAGGCGCGTTGTTCGAAGTGCTCAATGCCTTCGATGAAAGCCTTCCACGTGTCTTGAACCACTTCTTCGGCGGCCGCAGGTGAGCGCACAAACGAGGTGACGAAGCGCAACAAGCCGGCATGGTATCGGTCGACCAATTCAAGAAACGCACCCTCGTCTTTGGCGACGAGTCGTCGTACCAGGTCGCTGTCTGGTGAAATCGGCTGGCGACCGCCCGTCATCGCTTTCGGGTAGCACAGCCTGCGCGAAACGAGGAACGAAATGGCTTCGGCCTTGCCTGTTTCGGTGAAGACAGGGGCGAATGCATTAGCCCCCGTCGACCTTAAGTGACGAAACCATGCCTTCAGAAACCCAACTGCCAATGGCCTGAAAAGCCGCCTGCGCAGGCTCGGGTGCATCGGCAAAGGCTTCGCAGACGGTTGGCAGAGCGAAGCCTTGTTGGGCTTTCGACAACGCGTCATGCTCGGCTGAACCCACCGCGACGTGAAAGACGGCAAAACCCTGCCGCCAGACCACCACAGGAGTGGCGTTTGGGGTAACGGCGATCGCCCGCCAGTCACCCCCGCTCTCGCAGGTTCGCCACACTGTCAATACGTCCCACGTCGGTTTGAGCAGCCTGACCGACGGGCTGATTTGAAGCCGAGAGTGATGAAACGTCTCATCAGAAAGCGCTCCCAGGGCAGCGAACGCGAGAACGGGTGCGTCGGGTGAGATGAACGCTTCTGCCCGTGCCCATTCGAGTTTTGCCAGATCAACCACCCAGGGCCATTCGAGGTGAGCATCGCGAAGTGTTTCGGCGAACTCGCTGCCGAGACGGCCGAGAGAGTAGTGCGTCGAAGGTCTTCGCCTGATGTGGCGGGCCACCAACACGTCGAACGGTTCATCACCCAACACGTGCCAAACAAAAGGGTAATCGGCGCGGAGTGTGTCGCGCATTCGCAGCCAATACATTTCGGCGTAAATGCCAATTCGGTCTTCAGGGGTGAGTGCGCCGCTTCGAATCAGCGCGGCTGACTCTGCCAGGGCCCCTTCGCCCATCACCGCTTGAAACAAGGTGTCTTGTACCTGTGCCAGCTTCATGGTGAAGCCTCTAAAGCAGATGCGCCCAACAACACGTCGTTGGCGACCGACTGGGCCTTGCGGCTCTCGGCCAACAGCGTGTCGAGCTCGGGCACGCCTTCGTCCCACTCGATGAGCGTCGGCACGTCACCGAAGCGGGCCACCGCATGTCGAAAAAGTTTCCAAACCGCGTCGGCCACGTGACCTTCATGGGTGTCAATGACAATGGCGCCGCGGTCTTGATGGCCGGCCAAATGAAATTGGCCCACGCGGTCCGTGGGAATCATGTCGAGGTACGCCTGGGCGTCGAGCCCGTGGTTGCGCGCGCTGACATAGACGTTGTTGACGTCGAGAAGCACCCCACAGTCGGCACGCTTTGCTACCTCGGCAAGAAATTCGGCTTCGGGAATTTCAGAGCTTTCGAATTCTAGATAGGTCGACGGGTTCTCGAGCAAGAGCTGGCGACCGAGAAGCGATTGCACTTGCTGCACGCGGTCGACGACATGCTCGAGTGACTCGCGGGTGTACGGCATGGGAAGCAGGTCGTGCGTATAGCGCCCATGGGCGTGGCCCCAGCACAGATGGTCAGACACCATCGCCGGTTGTATGCGGTGAATGAGCGCTTTCAGGTCGGCAAGGTAGCGCTCGTCGAGCGGCTCGGTGCTGCCAATGCCGAGTGATACGCCGTGAAGAACGACGGGGCGGTCTCGCCGCGCTTTTTCGAGAACAGCCATCGGCCGGCCGCCAATGCCCATGAAGTTTTCGCTGATTGCTTCGACCCAGCCGATATCAGGCGCACCGTCGAGAAACTGGCCGTAATGCTTCGGCCGAAGCCCTACACCGTGGCCGAGAGAGGGGCGGGTAAACATGGCAAACTTTCTTTGGTGCAAAAGACGGCTCGCAGCGTTGCCACCGCGAGCTGTCGGGCCGTCGGTTGGTTACTTTGCCATCACAATGACTTTGCCGCCCTTTGCCTTGCATTCCTTTTCAGAGAGCGACACCCAGCCTTTGCCTTTGCACTCGTTATGCCCCGCACAATCGTGGCCTGGGCCGCCACATTCGCCCTTGCCCTTGCACTCATTGACGCCACCACAGTTAACTTTCGCGGCTGCGTCTTTGGCGTCTTTTTGGGGCGCCTTGTCGCCAGCGAAAGCTTGGGTGGCGAACAACGAGGCAACGGCTGAGGCGATTACCAAACCTTTCATCGACTTGTTCATGGGTGAAGCTCCTTTAAGAGATGGAACGGCACGGTGTGCACCGCCCCTGTTAGTCTGCCGAGGCCGAGCGACGTTACAGTGCTCGGTGCAAAAGGTTTTTTTTCACCGTTTGCCTGCCTCTACTTCGCCATTGGCGTCAACGCATGCCGCTTGGGTGATGCGAGGTATGCGGCGATGTTTGGCCGGGCCGCGACGCGTTTCGAGAAGGCCTGAAGCTTCGGGCAGTCGCCCAGCGCCGCGCCGAAGCCATTGTCGACCGACATTTCGAGCAGGTACCACAGCGCGCAATCGGCGACCGACATCGATTCGCCGGCGAGAAAGGCGGCGCCTCCGTGGTTCGCCGCGAGCAGCTTTTCGAGCAGCGCAAACCAACGTGGCAGGGTGGTGTTTAGTAAATCAGCACGAACCTCAGCCCGCTTGGCTGGGTCGGCGAACATTAACCGGCGCAGCTCGATGCGCACGTCTTCCACCGCGCCCAGTGCTTCGTCGATTTTCGCTTCTTCGCGGGGTGACTTGCCGCGCAGACCCTGCGCGCGACCGATGTGGTTGAGAATGGCGGCGCTCTGCGCGAGGCGAAAGCCGTCTTCTTCCCAAATGGGCACGGCGAGAAAGGGCAGCCGCCCGCTCGCTTTGAGCGCCGCGAATTGATCTCCAGTGAAGTTTTCTTCTTCGTACGCCACCCCGGCTTCAGCAAGAGCAAGGCGAATGACTTCAGCGCGGCCGCGAGATGCGAAGTACACCAGTTTGGGTAGGGTCATTGTGGCTACGTAGCAGAGACTGCTCGCCAGCAACGATTCGAACGACAATATGTAAAGTCTGACACCGTGCTAGTTGACCTGCTCAGCGGGTCACGCCATAAAATGTCATTCATGGTGCGCGTCACGTTCTCTATCGCGCTGGCTGCTTTCGTCTCGATGTCAGACGGAGAATTGCCCGTTTTTTCGAGCAGCTCGAGTGAAGACCACGGCAGCCACGAGGGCGCGCACGGTCATCACCCTCACCACGGCTCGGATCACACGCTTTGCCACCCACATGTTCACCTGCCGAGCGCGACGGCCGTCGCCCCCGACATCGGTTTGGCGTCGCTGTTGACCGAACGTTTTCCCCGGCGGGCGCAAGTACCTCCCGCGTCGCCTGAGCCGGGCGACATTCTGCACGTTCCCAAAGCACCTCTCGCGTAGTCGAAGCTGTTTCTAAAGCGTCGGCGGGCCGAAAGCTCAAGCCACGCTCTGGCTCATTCACGCGAGGTGTCTCTTGAAAAACCGTCTTGGGGCGGCAGCCTTCGGGCTCGCCGTTCTGTTGTGGTCACGCTTGGGCGTGGCCGAAGAAGCTGTGTCTTTGGAGAAATGCTTAGGCCTCATCAACCGCAACAACCTCATGGCGTGCGCGCTCGGTGCGAGCCCGCAACTGCTCGAAGCGCTGGCTGAACAACGCGCCGCGCAAGGGCGCCGCGACGCCGCGCGCCCGTTCTTGCCGTCGAACCCAACGGTGGGAGCTTCTGTCAGCTCTCGCGCCACCACCGACAACCGCACTACGAACTGGAGCATCTCGCTTGGCCAAGAGCTCGAAGTCGCCGGCCAAAGTGGAGTTCGCGCTGATGTCGCAGACGGTGAGCTGCGCGCGCAGGGCCACCGTGTCATCGCAGCGCGTCAAGATATTGTCGCGCAAGCTTGGTCGGCGTACTTCGCGGTACTCGCCCTGCAAGAGCGGCTGCAATTGGCCGCTAAACTGGAGCAAGCCACCACCTCGGTAGCCATCACCGTGCGTGCGATGGCCGCGAACGGCGTCAGCGCAGAAGTCGACGCAGACATCGCAGACACTGCGGCGTTGAAGTCGACGGCAGACCGTCTGGCCCTCGAAAGCGCTCTGGCCGCATCGAAAGCCCAGCTGGGCCGAATGACAGGTTGCGGTGTCGATGCTCCGGTCGAAGGTGCATTGGAGCCGCTGCATGTTTCAGTGGAGCAACTTTCAGTGGCTCGGCAGCCGGCGTTGCTCGCTCTTGACGCGCAGCGACAAGCAGCCTGGCGGCGAGTTGATTTGCTCCGTCGCGAGCGGTTTCCCAACCTGACTGTTTCGTTCTTCGCTCAGAACGACGGCTTCGATGAGCGCGTGCTTGGGTTGGGGCTGGGCATTCCCATTCCGTTGCCGCAACCGGTGGGCCGAACAGGCGCTGGTCAGTTGGCCGAGGCAGAAGCGCTGGCCGAGCGCACCGAAGCCGAGTGTGAACGGGTGAGACGCGAGCTGCAAGCAGAGCTGGCGACGGCGAAGGCTGAATTCGAGGCGGCGACGCGTACCCGGCAGCTCTACACGCTTGAGCGGGTGCAACGGGCCACGACGCGGCTCGACGCCATTGCGGTGCAAGTGAAAGCAGGGCGGTTGCCTGTGCGTGACGCGCTGCTCGCGCAACAAGCACTGGTCGAACAACTCAAGGCAGGCATCGAAGCGCGTGAAGTGCTGTGCCTGGCCTCGGCTCGCATCGCACGCGCGGCGGGAAGCGCAATTGAGGGAAACGCTCGATGAAAAATGCCGCCTGGTTGATGTGCGTCAGTGTCGTTGCCGTTGCCGGCAGTTGCAAAGAAAACAGTGAGCCGCTCACCCTCGCGAACAAAGGCGAAGCGAAGGAGCACCACGATGAAGAAGGCCACGGCGCGCTGCCCAAACAACTCAGCGTGTCTTTGAAAATAGCCAAGGAAGCAGACCTTAAGAGCATGGTGGCGAAGCGAGGGGTGCTCGCCATGACCATTGGGTTGCCGGGCGAAATCACCGCTTCTCCTGATTGCACGGCGAAACTGTCGGCCGCGACGAGTGGAAAGTTGGAGCAAGTCAGCTTCAACGAAGGCTCGGTGGTGAAGAAAGGCGACGTGCTCGCTTGGTTACGTGTACCTGACGTAGGCAGGTTGCGCGGCGCGCTGGCGGCCACCAGCGCGAAAGCACGTGCCTCGCGTGCGAATGCTGAACGGTTGCGTGCGCTGAAAGAAAGTGGTCTCGGTGCTGAACAAGCGCTCGTCGACGCCGAAGCCGACGCGCGGGCACAAGAGGCCGAAGCCAAGGCCATTGCCGAGCAGCTCGGAGCCATCGGCATCAACGCGGCATCAGGGAGCGGTTACCTGGTGCCCTTGCGCGCGCCGATTGCAGGGGTGGTTGTTTCGCGTGACGCGGTGGTGGGCCAACCCATTGGGGCTGAGCACGTCTTGGCGACAGTGGTAGACCTTTCGGAGGTCTGGTTTCTCGGCCGTGTCTTCGAAAAAGACTTGGGCAGGCTTCGCCCCGGAGCCAAGAGCGCGGTGCAGCTCAACGCTTTTCCCGGCGAGCGCTTCGAAGGTGTCGTCGATTACGTGGGGCAACAAACAGACCCCGTGGTGCGCACGCTCACCGTCCGTGTTCGCTTGAAGAATACCGACGGCCGGCTGCGGCTCGGCTTATTCGGCACTGCGGGTGTTGAAGTGGAAGAGGCGAACCAAGCTTCACCGCAGATCATTGTGCCGCGCAGTGCGGTGACCGACGTGGGAGGCAAAAGCATCGTCTTCGTAAAAGCCGCCGACGGCGATTTCGTGGTGCATGAAGTGACGCTCGGTGACGCGGCGCTCGCGCAGGTTCAAGTGCTCTCGGGCATCGACGAGAACGAAGAAGTCGTCGTCAACGGTGTCTTCACCTTGAAGAGTTTGCTGTTGAAGTCTTCTCTGGCGGAGGACCCGCACTGATGCTGGCGTTCTTCTCGGCGGTTGCTCGCTGGTCGTTGAACAACCGGCCCATCGTTTTGCTGGCTACGGCGCTCTTCGTGCTCATGGGTATTCGCGCCGCGACGCAATTGCCCATCGACGCAGTGCCTGACGTGACCAACGTGCAGGTGCAGGTGATTACGACGGCGCCTGCGCTGTCTCCAGTCGAGACAGAGCAGTACGTGACGGTGCCGGTAGAACGGGCGATGGCGGGTATTCCGAAGACGACAGAAGTGCGCTCCATTTCGAAATACGGCCTTTCAGTCGTCACGGTCGCCTTTCAAGAAGGCACCGACATTTATTGGGCGCGGCAGCTGGTGAACGAGCGCATGCGCGAGGCGCAAGACGCCGTGCCAGCGCAGTACGGCCGACCTGACATGGGGCCGATTTCGAGCGGTCTGGGTGAGATTTACCAATTCACGCTTCGCAACGAGAACATGACGCTGATGCAGCTGGAAGAGCAGCTCGACTGGTACATCGCGCCGCAGTTGCGCATGGTGCCGGGCATCGTCGAAGTGAACAGTTTTGGCGGAGAAGACCGCCAGTACCAAGTGGTGTTAGACCCCGCGCGGCTTCAAGCGACGGGCGTTTCGGTGGCGCAGGTGGTTGAAGCGCTCAAGAAGTCGAACGCGAATGCGGGCGGTGGGTACATCGAGCACCAGCGCGAGCATTTCGTGATTGGAACCGACGGTCTCGTCACCAGCCTCGATGACTTGCGCAATGTGGTCATTGGCGCCACTGCGCAGGGTGTGCCCATTACCATCGCAACGGTGGGCGACGTGCAGTTCGGGGCGCGCTTGCGCCGGGGAGCCGCGACGAAAGATGGAGAAGGTGAAGTGGTGGTTGGTGTGGCGTTGATGTTGATGGGTGAAAACTCGCGCACTGTCACCGAAGCGGTGAAAGCCAAGCTCAGAGCGATTGAGCCGTCGCTGCCGAAGGGCACCCGCATCGAGCCGTTCTACGATCGCGCTGCCTTGGTAGACCGCACCATCAAGACAGTGGGCAAGAACCTGCTCGAGGGCGCGCTATTGGTGGTGTTGGTGCTGCTCGTCTTGCTGGGAGATTTACGCGCGGGCTTGGTGGTGGCGGTCACCATTCCCCTCTCGATGTTGTTTGCGATCATGGTGATGAATGCCACGGGGCTGTCGGGCAACTTGATGAGCTTGGGAGCCATTGATTTTGGTCTGCTCGTCGACGGCGCGGTGATTATCGTCGAGAACGTGGTGCGCAGGTTGTCAGACCGCCAGCGCGCATTGAGTCGGCCACTGACCAAGGAAGAACGTGTTCGCACGGTGGAAGACGCGGTGAAAGAAGTACGCACCGCGAGCGCGTTTGGCGAAATCATCATTGCGATTGTGTACTTGCCAGTGCTGGCGCTCACCGGCACCGAAGGCAAGCTGTTCAAACCCATGGCCACGACGGTGCTTTTGGCGCTGGCCGGCGCGTTCATTTTTTCGGTGACGTTGATACCGGTTCTTTCGAGCTACTGGGTGAAACCGAAAAATGGCCATGAAGAAACGTGGTTCATTCGCAAGGTGCACGCGCTGTACGTGCCGTTGTTTCGTCAGGCGATGCGGCACCAGGTGTTGACGCTCGGTGTGGGAGTCGTCTCGCTCTCAATTGCGGTCGGCCTCTTTACGCGGTTGGGCGCCGAGTTCATTCCCCAACTTGACGAGGGCGACTTGCTCATTGAAGCCCGGCGGCTCACCGGCGCGGCACTCAGCGAAACAGTGCGCACCGACATCAACCTCGGCAAGGCGTTGAAGAAAATTCACGAGGTGGACCACGTGGTATCGCGCATTGGTTCTCCTGAATTGGCGACCGACCCGATGAGCATCGAAGCTTCTGACGTGTATGTGGTGCTGAAGCCGCGCGAGCAATGGCAGAGCGGCGTCAGCAAGGCCGACATCGCCGAAAAGCTTGAAAGCGTGCTGGCCGCTTCGGCTGAAGTGGGCGGTGCGATTTCGCAGCCCATTCAAATGCGCACCAACGAATTGGTGGCGGGCATTCGCTCTGATGTGGGCATTCTTATTTACGGTTCTGACTTGAAAGAGCTGGCTCGCTTGGGTGAACAGGTCGCGACGGCGGCGCGAAAGGTGCGCGGTGCTGTCGATGTGCGCTTAGAACAAACCCAGGGGCTCAAGTACCTGCGCATCAAGCCTGATCGAAACCGGCTGGCGCGTTACGGGCTCACCATTGAAGACGTGAACCAAGTGACCGAAACGTTGGCCGTCGGACACCGGGTGGGTGACGTGCTCGAGGGCGAACGGCGCTTTGGAATCGTGGTGCGCACGCAGCATCGCTTCGCAGGAGACATCGAGCCGCTCAAAGCGCTGCCGCTGCGTTCGGTGAGTGGGCAAGTGGTGCCGCTGGGCGACGTGGCCGAGCTAGAATTCGTCACTGGGCCAGCACAAGTCTCGCGCGAAGCGCAGTCACGCCGCGTGACGGTAGAGTTCAACGTGCGTGGGCGCGACTTGATGTCAGTGGTGAATGACGCGCAGGTGGCGGTGGGGCTGGTGCCGCTGCCGGTGGGCTATCGCCTCGAGTGGGGAGGTCAGTTTCACCACTACACCGAGGCGCGTCAGCGGTTGTCGATTGTGGTGCCGCTGGCGCTGGCGCTAATTCTTTTTCTTTTGTGGCTGTCGTTCGGTTCGATGCGGGCGGGTCTGCTCATTTTCGTCAACGTGCCATTCGCGACCGTCGGTGGCGTGGTGGCGCTGTGGTTAAGAGACATTCCCTTCTCAATTTCGGCGGGTGTCGGCTTCATTGCGTTGTTCGGTGTCGCGGTGCTCAACGGCTTGGTGCTGGTTTCGTTTGCGCGGCACCTCGAAGAGACGGGGGTTCAACATGTCGAGGCGATTTCGCGGGCGGCGCAGCTGCGCCTGAGGCCAGTGTTGATGACCGCGCTCGTGGCGTCGCTGGGGTTCATTCCGATGGCGCTGTCAGCGGCGCCGGGGGCTGAAGTGCAAAGACCACTGGCGACGGTGGTGGTTGGAGGGCTCGTCTCGGCGACACTGCTCACGTTGTTTGTGTTACCGGTGCTGTACGCGCGGTTCGGAAAGGGCAGGGTGAGCGCCGAAGAAGGGTGAATCTCGGTAGGGTGAATCGACCCCGTGCACCCGGTGCTGCCCCTTACCCGGGCTCCGCCGCTTTTCCGAGCCCGTGGGGCGAACCCGAGATAACGGAAATATGGAAAGTCCGGTACCGTGGGCGTCCGGCACCATGGGCCTTGGGCTCCGTAAAACGGGCCTCGCGTGCAACAGGTCGCGATTGGCGTCGTCTACCGCTGTCGCTGGTAAGCCGGCATTATTGGCTGATCGCTCGACGGTCAATTTGCTCGCGGCCATGTCGAAGCGCTTCGGCTGCGTCGCTGCTGTCGATTATCGCGACCCGGTGGGCTCGGCGAACAAGTGTCCAATCGATCGTGTGCGCATCACGCCCGTTCACCACGCGCACGCACCGCATCTCAATATCGTGGGCTTAGACGTAGCCGCTTATGGGGGCAGGCAGAAGGACCCGTTGCGTGCGCTGCCTACCCATGCCGACGATTACAAGCTTGGCACCACCTGGGCGTACCTCATCGATTTGCTCGATGAGCAAGGCAAGGTGGTCTTTCGCATTCATTACACCGATGCCGCGGCGACGCCTCCGCACGGGCTGGCGTCGGCCTCGGTGATTGCTGAACGTGACGTCGATGTCGCGATTGCCTGCGTGCCTGGCTTCGAGCAAAGCGATGACTACCCAGCCGGGCTGATTGAGAACCAGCGCGCGCGCTACGTTTTCGCGGCGCACTGGGAAGACTTTTTTCAGCCGCGGCAAGAAATACTGTCGCCTTTGCGCCAGGTGCTCGACGCGCCGGCGATTGAGCGCTTCATCGATGTCGTCGATGCGCAGCTACCGCGCAGCCGTGGAGTGGTTCCGCTTAACAAAGGCGCAGCGTGCTCCAGAGCGAAACCGTGCGGTCCTCACGGGCAGGCCTGGGCGCTCCCAGTGCCAGGCGAGACGTTTCATTTTCAAACGTCGAAAGGCGTCGAACGGGTTTCGACGAGGTAAGAACGCCGTAAATGTTCGATTTCCAACAACAGAGCGACGCCTTTGTTATCGACGCGGCGCGCGAAGGCTTCGCGCAGATTCGAGACACCGATGGAATGGGGTTGGTGTTGGTTCCCCAGGGAAGTTTTGACCTTCTTCGGGAGCTGCGAGAACAGGTCGCACGCTTCGTTTCGCTCCAGGCCGCTTTCGAACGACCCAAACGAGACCGGCGAGTTACGGACTTCGGTGAGTTCGCTTGGCTCGAAGCGTTTGATGAAGACGATCAGCTGTCGTTTCGGCGGGAACTGCTCGAAGCGCTTGCACAGAGTCTTTCGACCGATTCGATGGAACCCCTCGAATCGTGTGTGCGTGACTGGCGCACCACCGCGTTGGCATTTAAAAACGAAAAGGTTCGTAAGGTGCTCACCAGCGTCGGTCAGGGCGATGATGCTTTCGAGAAGGTGACGGGTCCTGAGCGAGACTGACCCTAAGCCTGGCGCTCTTGACCCGTGAAGGCGACACGGCGTGCAAGATTTAGCACAGCGCACTTTGTACCCGCGGCGAGCCATGCCAAAGCGCAGTATGCAAATGGCTGCTCGCATCACAGCGCTTGAATCGGTTGACCCACTGGCTGTCCCTCTGCCGCATGGCACCGAGGTCACAACCCGTGTGCCTCGCGCGCTTGGAAACCGGCAAATTCCCCAAGGGCTGATCGGGCGAGTCGTTCGTGAGCGCGAAGGTGGCTTTGACCTTCACATCGCCGGAGTGGGCGAGGTTTGGTACCGCCGCGAAGAAATTGCCCCACGCCGAGCCGGCCAGCTCTCGTTCGCGGTTCGCCGCGCCGCCGCGTGGCAAGCGCTGCAGCCGTGCAAAATTATCGAGGCCACCGTCGGCTCACGCGCCTGGGGGCTCGCGCACGATGCGTCAGACACTGACTTGCGTGGCACTTTTGTACTCCCATTCCCCTGGACGGTGGGGTTGGTCGAAGCGCCCCGCGATTTGGTGAGTGCCGACGGCAGCCAAACTTTTTGGGAAGCCGCCAAGACGGTTGAGCAGGCCCTGCGCGCCGACCCCAACACCCTCGAGCTACTCTTCGTGCCCAGCGTGAAGCCGCTCGATGAAATGGGCGAGTGGTTGCTCGAAGAACGTGACGCATTTGTCTCGCAGCTGATTTTCGGCAGCTTCGGCCGTTATGCACTCAGCCAACTCGACAAGTTGGCCAAGTCGCAGCGGTTGGCCGAGCACCGCGATCTCGTGCTCGGTTGGTTGAGCGAGAACCATGACATCTCGCTCGACGAGGTTGCACTGAGGTTGAGCCAGATTTCGCCGCGCGAGTTCCCCGGTGAAAAAGACGCGATTCTCGCTGCGAAGACGTACATCAAGCAGCTCTACCGCTCACTCGCTGATCAAGGCCTGCTCGAAGCAAACGACTTCGCGGCGCTCAAGCGCTATGCCATTGACGGAGGCCGCCGGCCTCCCGAAGCGAGATCGCTGCGGCCGAAGAATGCGTACAACTTGCTCCGTTTGATGGCGCTGGCGTCGGGCTGGTTGAAGACGGGCGAGCCTATGTTCGAAGCCACCGGTGCTTTTCGAGATCGCTTGCTCGAAATCAAAGAGGGCAGGGTGGCGCTCGATGAGGTGCTGCGTCAAGCAGAAGCCATGTCGCCCGAACTCGAGCAAGCGCGCGAGCGCAGCCCGTTGCCTGAAGCGCCTGATGTGGTGCGTGCCCACCGTTTGATTCGCCGCGTAGGTGAAGAGAGCGCGCGCCGCTGGGTTTCGAAGACCACCGGAGCATGGGGAATGCAAGCGCCGGTTCCTCCTGAGCCAAACCAGAGAGATTCCTGAAATGAACGGTTTACTCACGCCGCACCAAACCGCGGTGGCCGAAAAATTTCTCGCTGAAGAATCGGCGAAACGGCGGCATCTCGTCATCTCGCTTTCGGGTGCGCATGCCTACGGCTTTCCCTCGCCTGATAGCGATCTCGACTTGAAGGCGATTCACATTGCGCCGACCCGCGAGCTTTTGGGGTTGAGCCCCGAACCCAGTCCTGTCCAACGCATGGAGATCATTGACGGCGTCGAGCTCGACTATTCTTCGAATGAATTGCAGCACGTCTTGAAGAGCGTGCTCAACGGCAATGGTAACTACGTCGAACGCGTGCTGGGCCACCTGCAGCCTTACCAAGGTGAAGCGCTGGCATCATTGCGCCCTGTGGTAAAGCAGTGCCTCTCGCGCGAGCTGTATCGCCACTATAACGGCTTCGCTCGGCAGCAGTTCAAAGAGTGGGAAAAGACTGGCTTCAAGACCACCAAGAAGCTGCTCTACGTAGTGCGCACCACGATGACAGGCATTCACGTGCTGCTCACAGGAGAAATCGTCACAGACGTTTCTTCGCTCATTGGTGAGTACGCCCTTACCGGCGTGGCCGAGTTGATTGAGCAGAAAAAGCGCGGCGAAAAATCAGAAATGCCCGAAGTGCTCGCTGCCGAATGGCGGACGCGCGTCGACGGTTTTTTTCAACGGTTGGACTCGGCGTTGGCGAGTTCTTTGCTTCCACCCCAGACGACTGAGACCGCGAAAAAAACGCTTGAAGATTGGCTGCTCGATCTTCGACGGCAGCAGTTCTGATCAAACTGTCGATTGAAACCGGCCCTTGCTCGCACCAGCTGTTGCTTGGCCGCCATGGCCGCAATTGCATGATTTTTAAAGGTAATTAGCGCTGCGCATGGCCGAATGTAGCGCCGTGTTTCGAGTTCAAAATCTCGACTGACACCTGCTGTTCACACCCGTCGCTCATCAGTTAAAGCGCCGCGCAGGCCAACTCAAAGGGGGGCCAAACCGCGCGTAAAAGCGTCGAAAGGTCGTACCGTATTTATGTTTGTTTCGCTGCAGTTTCCCCGTGTCTCCCCGCTTGTACTTTGTTCCTCCCTCATTGCCCTTGCAGGCTGCAATCTGCCTCAAGGTGATGAAGCCGATGTTGCTCCCGTCGATGTGGCGGCCAACACCGGCTTGACGCCGCGCTCGGTGCTGCCGTCGATGCCGTTGCCAGAGCGCACGGTCGAAGGTCAGCAATACCGACTGATCGTGAAGTTCAAAGATGCGCTGCACGCGCGCGTGACTCCCACCCAGGGGCTCGCGTTCGTCACCCCCCACGCTGACCCCGCTGCGGCGCAGTCGATTGCACAGTCGCGTGGCTTGCGCTTCAAGCAATACCTCGACCTTCCCGCGCAGACGTTGCGCACCGTGCAAGAGCGCGCTGAAGCAGCGTCAGGTGTGGCTCAGCCTGATCTCGCTGGCATCATGACGCTCGATTCAGACACCGTTGACGCAAAGAGCCTGCTCTCGGTTGCACGCGAGCTCGAGAAACTGAACACCGTTGAATATGTGTACCTGCAGCCACTGAACGTGCCGTTGCCGGCTGACATTGCTCCGACGTCGGCTGCGTTCATGGGGCAGCAAGTGTACCCCGGCGCGCTGGGGCTCGATGTGTCTTACGCCCATTTGCTGAATGCCAAAGGCCAGGGCATCAAGATCTCTGACGTCGAGTACGCCTGGCGCGGCGCTCACGAAGACCTCAATCACATCAACCTCAATCTCGAGGCGGGGCAGACGATTCCCGGCACGATGTCTGAAGCGAATTACGATCACGGCACCGCGGTGATGGGCATTATCGTCGGTGGTGACAACGCTTATGGCGTTACCGGGCTGTCTCCCTTGTCGACCATCGGTACTTACCCGATTCAAACGTTGACGCGCGTCACGCCGAACACCGACGCGGCCTTGGCCAGTGCGATTGCCCAGTCAGTGGCGGGCGACGTGATTCTGATTGAATTGCAAACCTGGTTCACCGCTGACGGTCAGTACATTCCCATGGAGTTCTACCAGGCCACGTACGATCTCATTCGCAGCGCGACGCAGGCCGGCATTATCGTCGTCGAGGCGGCGGGCAACGGTAACGTCAACCTCGACACTGCTACGTACGCAGCCTGGGCCGCTCGGGGCGACAGTGGAGCGATTATGGTCGGCGCTGGCACCACCGCGCGCGCTCGTCAGACGTTCAGCACGTACGGTTCGCGCGTCAACGTGCAAGCGTGGGGCAGTGGCGTCACCACCTTGGGCTACGGCGACCTCGCGTTTTACGCCAGCGACGTCAACCAGAAATATACCGCGCTGTTCGGCGGCACCAGTTCGGCTTCGGCGATGGTCGCGGGTTTCGTAGGTTCGGCCCAGTCGTACGCCGTTTCAAAGTTGGGCCGGCGTTTGACCCCTGCCGAGATGCGCACGTTGCTCGTCGCTACCGGTCGCGGGCAGACGAGCTTCGCTTCCGACAACATTGGGCCCTTGCCCAACATGCGTAACTTCATCAACTTGGTTTCCCGTTGGCCGACCGCCTACTCAAACCAAGTGGGTGACCCTGGCTTCGAGCTCAACCCCAGCGCGGCCGTCGCGGCGCCTTGGGGCGGCGTGGGTGACTTTCGGTGGATTGAACAGAACATCGGCAAGCAACGCAGCGGCCTCGACGCGGCGATACTCTATTCTGACGCCAATGCCGCCCCTGGGTGGCGGGCGTACACCCAAACCGTCAACCTGTTGGCCAACACCGATTACCGCGTGACTGCGTGGGTGCGCGGCACTTCGGGCGTGAACGGCCGCTTGACGATGAAGCACCCGACGACCGGAGCGTTTCTCACGTCGATGCCGTTTGTTCCCGCGAGCACCACCGCGTACCAGCAAGTCGCTGAGACCTATTTCAGCTCGGGCACGTTGACGTCATCGCCGCTCGAGTTGGGTTTCAACTATGTCACGGCTCAAGGCACTCAGTGGATAAACCTGGACGACTTCGAAGTGTCGCCGGTGAGCCCGATGATCAAACTCAACAATGCGATTGTCGACCCGAGCTTCGACAGCCAGCAGACCAACCTGCCCAACCCCCCGTGGGATCTCGGCGGAGGTACGGGCACAGTCGAGCAAGGCAACGGCATGAGCCGCCGCGGCAACAACGCGGTGAGCCTGTCGTCGGTGACCGCCGGTCAGTTCAAGACCATTAAGCAGCGCGTGGCTGTGCGGCCCAACACGTTCTACTCGTTCACCGGTTACACCCGTGGCACCACCACCATTAACCAAGGTGTCAGCGTGTTGGCCGCTTCAGGGTGGCTTGGGTACCAGACCCTCACGCCGGTCGTCTCACCTGATCGGTACGAGCCGTTCACGCTCGAGTTCAACTCGGGCCCGAACACGTGGGTCGACGTCGCGGTGTATTACTCGGCTCCGGGCGGCAGCGTGACGCTGTATGTCGATGACTTGGCGCTGGTGCCGACCGCGTTGACGGCTCCCTTGAACTTGGTGCGTGACCCGGGCTTCGAGGCTCACACCGGCACCGCGCTCCAATACCCGTACTGGGCCATTGGCACCGCGGCTGTCACCACCAACAGCGGCCCGAAGTCGGGGGTGAAGAATGCAACCTTGTCGAGCACCGACACCGGCGTGGTGAAGACGCTGGCGCAAGATCTGCCGGTAGAATTCTCGGTGCCTTACCGGCTCAAAGTCTCGGCGCTGGCCAACGTGCCGTTGACTGGAAAAATCGGTGTCAAGACGCGGGCGGGTGGTGCGGTGGGAGAAAAAACCATCAACCTCACCACTGCGTACCAAGACTTCACGCTCGACTTCACGTCGACCACGTTCACCGCTGAATACGTGTACTTCACGTACACCAGCCCAGGTGGGCCGGTGACCGTGAAGCTCGACGATTGGGAAGTGATTCGGCGTTAGTCGTTAGGTTCGCCATGTAGAACGAAAGGGCCTCTGGGTTTTTTTCCAGGGGCTCTTTTTTCATGGGCGAGCAGCGCTACACGCGAATTGCTTTGCCTTGTTCGGCTACCGCGACGCGACTGCCGACACGTATGCAGCATGCCTCCGACTGACTTTGGTTGGCGCACACCGATCCAATCTGGAGCACAATGGCTTCATGCCGGGTGAGCCGTGGTGGGTGCAGCGGGTGGCGCGTTTGCTCGAGCCGGGCGATCTCTCTTCACTTGCTTTGGGCCGCCTGTGGCGGCTGTGCGAGAGCTTGAAGTTCGTGCGCGAAAACGTCGAGCCTGCATTGCTGTCACAAGACGTGGCGCGCTTCCCCGAAGTGGCGCGCGTGTGGGAGCGCTTCGAGCAGCGTGAAACCCAGGCCCGTCACGCACTGGTGGCGGCGCGAAACAGCGTGCGTGGCCGCGTGTCGAGTGGCGCGTTGGGGCCCGCTGCGTTTCGTGCCGAATGGCAAGGGCTGGGTTTCGCCGCCCACTCAGACAATGCCGGTACTCCGGCTGACGACTATCTCGATGGTTTGTTTGCCGCCGAGCACTGCGCGCAATTGCCGCTGCCTTTTTTGGGCAACCCCAACATTGGCAGCCGAGCGCGTCAGGCGGCCGACTTCATCAGTGCGCTTGAGCCAGGCCGTGACGACGTGGTGTTCGACATCGGCTCGGGCAGCGGCAAGCTCGCGCTCACCGTCTCGGCGAGCACCTTGAGCCAAGTGGTGGGTGTCGAATTCTATTCTGACTATGTCGATGAAGCGCGCAGCACCGCCGCCAGTCTGTCACTGCGCAACGCGCGCTTCGTGGCTTCAGACGCGCGCGATGTCGACTTCACACCCGGCTCGATTTTTTACCTTTACCACCCGTTTCGGGGCGATGTGGCGAGCACCGTGGCCCACGCCTTGGGCGAGCTGGCGCGCGAAAAAGACATTCACATTTTCTCGGCCGGGCCCACCTGCGGCTATGGCGAGTTCTTCGAGCGAGAAGTGGCCAATGGCGCCTTGCGTCTGCGTGAGCGGCGCGGCGCCTTCTCTGAAGCGATGGTGCTCTCGAGCGCGAGAGACTAACCAACGCATGCTGTAAAAGGTTTAGAGAACCTTTCAAACCGCTCTGAGCGAGCGCGCGCTTCGGCTATACGAGAGCCTCGCTTCAGCACTGTCTTGAGCATCTCGAAAGGGGCCCCCGATGACGAAAAGCCTGCTTGCTGTGACTGTTGTCTTCGCGTTTCTCACCGGCTGCAGAAATCTCACTGTGCCGTCGGAGGCTCCCACGTTGCTCCCTGGCACTCTGCAAGGCACGCTCGTTTTCAGTGAGCCGGGCCGTCCAGGTTACGAGGCAGCGGCTCAGGCAAAAATTCAAGTGCTGAGCACCGGTTTGTCGGCGACGGCAGACGACGAAGGCCGCTTTTTGCTCACTGGCATTGCCGCGAGCGCGGGCGTGGTGCTGGTGGAGCACGAGCATCACGGTGTGAAGCGGCAACGCACTTTGCGGCTGCAAGACGTCGGCGCTGGCAGAGGGCGCGATATTTCGCTCGGGCAAGTGGTGCTCTCGCGCAACGCCGTGGTGCACGGCCGTGTAACGCTCGAAGGGCAACCCAACGCCACGGGTTTGAATGGCACCACGGTCTTTGTTCCGGGAGGGCCGTGGAGCGCGCTCACCGCTGATGACGGCAGCTACACGCTCGATGCGCTGCCCGAAGGTGCGCTGCAAATTTCTTTTTTTCATGCGGGTTACGCGGTGAATGGGCTCGATGTGCAGTTGGCTCCGGGCGAAGAGCAAACGTTGCGCGCGGTAACGTTGGTGCCCGCGGTCGATGGGCCGGCAACGGTGCACGGCAAAGTGGTGAAGGCCGATGGTTCGGTGGTCGAAAATGCAGAAGTGCGCGTGCGTTCTCGCGGCATGGAGCAGACCGTGGCCGTAGTGGGCGACGGTTTCTCGCTGAGCAACCTGTCGGCGGGCGTGTACGCGTTCGCGATTGAACGTGACGGCTCACTTTCTATCGCGGTGTACAACGTGGCGGTGCTGCCCGGTGACAACGACCTGGGCACCTTCGAGTTGATTGACGGCACTTCGAGCCAGGTGAACTTGGGTACCGGCGACCCAGGAGGCAGCCCTGACGGTGGCGTGACCGACGGTGGCCACACGGGGCCGATAGATGCGGGCTCAGGCCCCTTCGCCGTGGCGACCGGCCCCGAAGTGGCGGCGCCCGGCAGCCAAGTCACGCTCAATGGCATGGGCAGCACCGGTGATTTTCCGCTCATCTACCGGTGGTTACAGACCGCCGGCACCGCGGTGAGTTTGAGTGTCAACGACACCGCGCTGGCCCACAGCCCGCGCTTCACGGCTCCGGCCGCGGGCACGGTGGTGGAAATGAAACTGGTGGTGGAAGACCGTCTGGGCAACTTGAGCGCTCCCTCGACGGTGCGCGTGGGCATTGGCACCAAGCCGGTGGCACGCTTCACGCCCGACGCAGGCGCGGTGTTTCCCGGTGGGCAAACGGTGTCTTTTACTTCGACCTCGTTCGACGATGCGGGCGTGGTGCTGACTTTTCACGACTGGAAGTTGGCGAGCGGCAGCGGCGGCGTGTTGATGACCGATGGCGGACCCACCGCGTTCTGGCAGACGCCCGCGGTCAACTTCGGCGACCCAGACGCCATCGGCGGCCTCACCCTGCAAGTGACCAACGGCATTGGCGTACGTTCCAACGTGGAGCAACAGCTCTACACGGTGCGCGGGGTGAGCCCCAACAACTGGACACTCGACGCGGGCCCCACGCAGAGCATCGCGGTGGGGGCGTCACCCCCGCAGGTGCAGCTCAACGCCAGCATTGCGGCGCCGCTGATACCCAGCCCGCAGTACGACGTGTCGTGGAGCTGCACCCCCACCACTTCGCTGGTGAATGGCAACACACTCATGCCGCGCTTCGTGGCGCCCGTCGTGGTGGGAGCCACCCAAACCCTCAACTGCGATGTCACCGCTACGGGGCAGTTTCCCTTGAGCCCGATGGTGCTCACGGGCCGTGCCAGTGTGCTTTTGCGCGACGCCGCGCCGCCCACGGTGTTGTCGAGCAACGTCGAAGCGACACGCACGGGTCGCTTTGGCGTGTTGGTTCACGCCAGCGAGCCGCTGTCGGCAGCCGCACTTTCGATGAACTGTAACCCGTCGCTGGCCTACGGCATGGTGAGCCGCTTGCTTTTTAAGAGCGCTATTGCCGGCACCCAGTATGTGGTGATTACCGAGGGCGCAAGTTGCAACACCTTCGCCGCCGACATGACCGACCAGGCGCAGTTTCCCAACGCGGTGAGCAATGTGCCGTTCGGCAACGGCACGGTGACAGTGTCAACGGTGTGGGCCGGGCCTTATATTTCGAGCGCTACTTTCGTTGACCCACGGCCCGTCGTTTCGACCTTGAGTCAAGTGCCGGGCGAAGCGCAAGAGGCAGCGGGCGTTGTTCCTGGCGCGGTTGCCGGCTACGAGCTTGTCGCGACAGAAGCCGCTTCGTTGATTCGCTTTGGCGGGCTCGACGTCGCGCAACGGCCGACCTGCAACCCGTCGTGTGTGCTGAGCAACACCGCAGTGAACTTGGGTTTACCGGCAGGCGCTGTTCCCACTGGGCACCGTGCGATGTACGCCGGCGCTGAGCTCTTTGTGGCTGCATCGACAGACGGCGGGGTGGCTCCTTTTGCCGCGCGTCGCAATGCGAGCGGCACCTGGAGCGGGTGGCCAGGCCTCACCGGTACACCCGACAACTGGGGCACCGAAATGCGCACTGCTCGTTTCGAGAGCAGCACAGGCCGCATTCTCGTTGACACCTGGAGCCCCGGTTCACAGCAGTTCACCACCACTGACGTGGCGGCGGCAGGGTTGTCAGAAGCGCCGCTGGTGGCTTCGGCGAGCAACGTGGTGGCGGCTGCCACTGGGCCTACCCGGGCGTTGCTCATTCGCAAGCGCAACACGACTGATTTGTCGTGGAGCACATTCACCCCTTCGAGCACGCACACCAATGTGACGTCGCTAAGGTGGGAGCCGCTGGCGACCGGCCTTTTGTTGTTGGGTGTTGAATCAGGGGCGATGAACGCGCTCTCGCTGGTGCGCGCAGACGCGGCGGGCATGCAGACGTTTTCGACAACACCCGTCATGGGTTACGACGTGGCGAGTTGGGGCGGCAATGTCTATGTCGTGTACTCGTCGGGAGGCGACATTCGCCTCAAGACGATTGCGGGTTCGGTGTGGTCAGGAGCCGGTGGCGGCCCGGTCGACTTTGGAGGTCCTCCGCGGCCAGGCTTCACGGCGCCGTACCCCGTGGCGCTCGACGCAGACCCTGCATGTGAAGCAGTGTACCCGTCGATGGCGTTTGTCGAAGACGCGCTGGTCATCACCTGGCAAGAGCGCTGCTCGCCCGCCACCGCGTGGAATGTGGTGGCCCGTACGGTTCGGTAGCACTTTGCCCTGCGCTTGCGGTGTGCCTTAACTGCGTTTGACGTACGGCGCGAGCGCGTGGCGAATCGCTTCGGTCCACGGGGTGGGCGTGCGCGTCAGAGGGTCGACCCGAACCAACACGCGACTGCCGGTGGCGTAGTCGATGTCTTCGTCCATCGGCATCACGCAAAACCCGAAGCTGAGGCTCGAGCGGCCGAGTTTTTCGACCCACACCCGCACGCGAACTTCACCGGTGCCGTGAATGGGCTTGAGGTATTCAATGTGGTTGGCGCGTACCAAATGAAACTGGTCGGGGTTCTTCTGCATGTCTAACGTGCCGCCCCAACCCAGCCGCTGCCAGAATGCTCCGATGGTGCGCTCGAAGAGCAACAGGTAACGCGCGTTGTGCAAAATGTGAAAGGCGTCGAGGTCGTCGAAATAAACGCCGTGCACCGCTTCGTGAAAGCGAAACCCCTGAGAAGTCGTCATTGGTTTGAAGAATAGCGCCTTTTTTTGGCCGCGCTGTGCTCTTGGTGAGACACGCGGGCCAGGGAGCGCGCCTTTCGTTACAAAACGTAACAAAGGAGCCCGCCATGAAACCTCTTGCTCTGCTCTCGTGTTTTCTCTTCGCCACCTCAAGCTGTCTCATCGAACCCGTCTTGGTGCCTGACCGCACGGCTCAACGCGTGCGAGGCAACACCTTCATGGCTTTCACCGAAGTAAATGGTGTGCGCATTTATGCCGACGGCACGGCGTGGCGGGGTGAGCCTCAGCACCTGGCTCAAGTGCTGACGCCGGTGAGCCTCTCGATTCAAAATGTGTCTGGCCGGCCGGTACGCGTTTCATATGCCGACATGCAGTTGGTGGGCTCGAGCGGCTTCGTCTACCCGGCCATGGCGCCGATGCCGGGCCGCGGCACCGTGAGCTCGGTCGACCCGGTCGTCGAGCCCGCTGCTGACTTTCACCGCACGCGCCCGGTGCGGCCGTTCAATCGCCCGCGTTTTCATCACTACCGCTTCTGGGTGGCGCCGCACTACCAGTACTACTACCCGGGCTACTACACGTGGCCCAATCGGTTTGGTTACGATCCGGGTTATTACGATCGCGTGGTGTGGCCGCAGCCCCTGCCGACCGACGACATGCTCGCCGAAGCGTTGCCCGAAGGCGTGCTGCAAAACGGAGGCAGCGTGCAGGGCTTTGTCTACTTTCAACTCGTCACCGAGCGTGAAGCGCAAGTGCGGCTCGAGCTCAAACTTTTCGACGCCGACACCAACGAAGCGCTGGGCACGGCTTCGCTGCCGTTCGCAGTGCGCGCTCGCTACTGACGACGTTCAAAGCCGCAGGTGAACGACGGGTGAGGAGCATTACGAAGCTCCGGTGTGGCTGTGGGCGGCCGCGACGTCTTTCGATTCAGGCGAGCCACGCTGGCGCAGGTAGATAGACAGCCAAACCATCGCCGCGATGGAAAGAAACTCGCTCTGCCAGTTTTGAAAAGACTCGAGCCAGAAACGAGAAGTGCGCAAGTAACGAAGCACAGTGACGCGTGAAGCCTCGCCGTGTGCGCCCAACCAGTCGTTGTACGCGTGCGTGCCCGTTATCGCATGCAGGGTGAATGAGAGCGCGAAGAGCCCGATGAACGCGAGTGAAAGCGAATGGCTATAAAGCGCCAGCCACAGGCCGCCACGCCGCACGGCCCATGGAGTGCTGTCTTTCAATACATAAGGTTGCGGTGGCGAGTCGGCGTTGTCTTTTTGCTCCGGGTCACGTGATTCAGCAGACCCCTTCTGAAAGAGCAGCGCCGTGAGCGCCAGGTACATGCCCATTTGTAGAAATTCGCTTTCCCAATTTTCGAAGACAGTTTCGCCAAAGTCGCTCGAGCACAGGTATGCCCTGAAAGTCTGCGCGGGTTTTCCATGCAGTTGCCGTTCTTGGCGCTGGTTGAGCCAACCACTGACGGCATGGCCGGCCAGCGAAGCCGCGAACAGCGCCAGCAGCGTCAGCGTGAGGCCGTTGTTGCGCAAGAAGCGACGCATCACGGTAGAACTAGGCGGCAGGTTTGAGCTCTACCTTGAGCCAGCCTGCGTCACGCCGGTCAAACGCTTTGTACGCGTCGATCGCCGACTCTATCGACATGCGGTTGCTCAAAATTTTCGATGGTCGAAAGCCACCTGAACGAACGAGCCCCACCAAGTCGGGTATGTACTTTCGGTGGTTGCAGTTGCCCATGTGAATAGAAAGGTTCTTTTCCATCGCTTTGCCAATGGGAAAATGCGTCGACGCGATGCTGTACACGCCGACGATGGCCAGTGTTCCCGCTTTGGCCAATGCCTCAACGGCCCAATCGAGCGCTTGTGACGGGGCATCACCCGGGTGCCAATTGGCACCGTCGGGGTTTTGCTTCGGAGCGATTTCACTGACCTCACGCGCATGCTCTTTGCGTTTGGCTTTTGCTTCTTTGAGCGCGGGGCCACGGTGGGCATGCTCGGCGTCGACACCCACCGCGTCGATGGCGCGGTCGACTCCGATGCCGTGGGTGAGCCGCTTAATCGTCTCGACGGGGTGCTCGACGTCGAAGTTAATCGCCTCGGCGCCTTGCCGGGTAGCTTGCTCCAGCCGTGACCCGACGCTGTCGACCGCCAACACGCGCCCGGCGCCCTGCAGCAATGCGCTCGCAACCGCCAGTTGACCCACTGGGCCGCAGCCGAACACCGCCACCGTCGAGCCGCGCTTTACCCTCGCCAACTTCGCCGCGAACCACGCGGTGGGAAAAATGTCAGAGAGCAAAATGGCGTCGTCGTCGCTGATTTCGTCGGGCAGTTTCACCAGGCCAACGTGCGCGAACGGCACACGTACTTTTTCGGCCTGCATGCCGTGAAAAGGCCCTGTCGACGCGGGCCCTCCAAAAAACGCGGTGCCCGAGTCAGGCCCGTGCGGGTTGGCCACGTTGCACTGCGAAAAATAGCCGGCGCGGCAATAGACACATGAGCCGCACGCGATGGTTGAAGGAATCACCACCCGGTCGCCGGGCATCAAATTACGCACGTCGGGGCCAACCTCTTGCACCACCCCAATGCCTTCGTGCCCCAGCACCGTGCCGGGAACCATGCCGGGCAAAGTGCCCCGCACCATGTGCAAGTCAGTGCCACAAATGGCGCTCGCGGTGATGCGCACGATGGCGTCGGTGGGTTTTTCGAGCTTGGGCTCTTTCACATCTTCGAGACGAATGTCACCAATGCCGCGGAACACGACTGCTTTCATGGTTTGCCTCCTCGGGTTGTTCGGTGAGGACTGCAACGGCCACGCCATGCCGCCCGAAGTCGCTGGCTTTTAGTTGCACATCGACGTTCTGCTCCTGAGACCAAAAGCCTCACCCTGAGGCGGGGTGGCGGTTGAATGCGCTGTGCTGGCGCCCATCGCCGCAGGCCAGGCGGTTGGCTTCTTCGTTGCACCCGTCAACCCCTGAAAACACTTTCGAGGGAGCTCACCATGGACACGCAAAAACAAAGCAGGCGCAAGTCGTCGAGAAGAAATGGCGGACAGAAAGCGGGCCGTGGCACTGCGTCGGCGCGCAGCGGCAAGCCGGTGGCCAAGGCAAAACGCAATGGCCGGGGGGCCCGTGCCGCGAGCACTAACGGTCATTCGAGGCGAAAGGTTACGAAGTCTCCCAACGCTTCACGGCGGGCAAGTGCACCTCGCCGAAAGACCTCGCGCAGCAACGCTTTGCGACGATCGAACAGTGTTTCAGACACACCCGTGGCAGCGAAAGAGCCGGTGATTTCAGACCCCGAGCTCACGCCAAATTTTGGTGAGCCCCGTCACGTTGAAGATGAAGAGCTGCGTGAAGCGGCGTTGATGACGACAAAGGGTGAAGGAGGTGAAGGGGGCTACGACGAAGAAAATGATGATGATGACGAAGAAGAACATGACGACGACGACGACGAGGACGACGAGGAGCGCGAACCCGCGCTCGAGCGTCATGGCCACCGGGCCGCGAAAAACGCCTCACACGGTCGCCCCGATTTTGGCCGGTAAATGCACTTGGGTTTTACAAAGGAGTCTTTCATGCGTTCATTGACGTTCTGGTCTCTTTGCGCGCTGACGTTGGCGCTTTCAGTGGGTTACTCGCGCTTCGTGTTGGCGCAGTCGAACACCGGCATGGGCACGGGAGGCGGGAGCATGGGCACTGGGGGCAGCATGGGTACGGGCGGAGGGAGCATGGGCATGGGCGGCGGCACCGGTTCGATGCTGCTCGATGGGGGCATGAGCATGCGCAGTGCTACCCGCGACGGCGGAACACGTCGCTAAGGGGTTGCCATTGCTCACTGTAACCAGGCTGTAGCTCGGCAATCGTTTCAGTCATGAAACAGCCCGTCGAGAAGGGTAACGGCAAGGCGGCGCATTGGGGCGATGTGCCGTGACGTCCGACATTGAAGGCAGCGCGGAAAACGCGCAAAATTTCATGCCATTCGCGCTCCCCGATGCTCCGCCGACCTCAAGACGTGCTGTGCGCCGTCTTTCTCGCCTGCGCCGCGTGCGACGGTGTGCGTGACGACGTTGACGGTGCACCTGAAAGCCGTGCAAAGCGGTCAGAAGTTTTCGCCGCGCCCGTTTTGACGACGCGCGACGAGCCAGCCTTGGCGCTGCTGCCCAACGGCAAGGTGTTGGCAGCGGGCGGCCTTGGCGCGGCCGGCACGCCAGTCAGTTCAGCCGAGATTTATGATCCACTCACCAACACCTGGTCTTCGATTGCGTCGCTGGCCACGGCGCGCGCGTTTCCCGTGGCGGTGGTGATGCGCAATGGCATGGTGTTGGTGGTGGGCGGCCAAGGCGCCGGCAACACTACGCTTGCCACCGCTGAACGCTTCAACCCCGTTACCAACACCTGGTCGAGCGCGGGCACGATGTCGACCCCGCGCAACATCGCCTCTGGCAACTTGCTGCCCGATGGGCGGGTGCTGATGGTGGGTGGCTACAACGACAACATGGGTACCCGAACGGCGACCTGTGAAATTTACAACCCCGTTACCAACACGTGGAGCGCCGCCGCGTCGATGTCACTGGGGCGAAGTGACTTTCCCACCGTGGTGGCAGGGGGGCTGGTTTACGCGTTCGGCGGAGCGGGAAGCAACGACGCCACCGTTGAGCGCTACAACCCGGGCACCAACACCTGGGCGGCACGCACGGCCATGCCCATGACGTCGAATGGAGCGCACACCGCGACACTGCTCCACAGCGGGCGCATTTTGGTGCGTGCCAACACCGGGGCCGCGACTTACGACCCGGCGGGTAACAATTGGTTGGCCACCAACGCCACCGCCGTTCCTTCGTACAACCACACGCAGACGCTGCTGCCCGATGGCCGCGTGATGACCACTGGTGGCACCAATGGTCTCAGCGTTTACAACAACATCGAGATCTACAACCCGGCCACCAACAGCTGGACCTCGGGCGGCGTCTTGTCGACGGCACGGCATGATCACATGTCTCTGCTGCTCCCTACGGGTCGGCAATTGATTGTCGGCGGCATTGACAGCGCCGGCACCGCGCTGCAGACAACCGAGCTGGTCGACGCTTTCTCGCCCTCGTGGTCGAACCTCACCGCGTCGTCATTTTCGAGTAACCGCAGCACCTCGGTGTTGTTACCCAACGGGCACATTTTGGTGGCCGGTGGCACCGCGGCCTCCACGTCAGCGGCGCTGTTCAATTCCACCACCAACACTTCTTCGCTGTTGGGCGCGATGTTGTCGGCCCATTCGAACCACACGGCGGTGCTGCTGGGCAGTGGCCGTGCGTTGCTGGCTGGCTTCACCAACTCAGAAGAGTTTGACCCCACGGGCAGTACTTTTTCGAGCAATGTGGCGCTCCCTGCGGTGCGCAATTTTGGCAAAGCCGCGGTGCGTGAAGACCAACAAGTGCTGCTGGTGGGTGGCAGCAACGGCGCCTGCTATGCGAGCACGTTGTTGTACGAGCCCGGCGCGGCGACGTGGGCCGCAAGTGGAGCGTTGCCCGGCCCCCTGTGTGAGCCCACGCTGACGTTGATGCGCAACGGCCAACTTTACGCAGCGGGTGACACACTCTCGCAGGTGTACAGCCCGGGCACTGGCACTTGGTCAGCCGGTGGCACCTATGCGCAGTCGTTGCGAGGCCATGCCGCGACCTTGTTGCCTGACGGCCGGGTGTTGGTGACCGGCGGCCGCAACGGTGCTGCCACCGCCGCGTTGACCAACAGCTGGTACTACAACCCGGCTGGCAACGCGCTCACCGCCGGCCCGGTCATGTCGGCCGCGCGCTCGAGCCACATTTCGCACCTGCTGTGGAACGGCAAGGTGATGGTGTTCGGCGGCCAGAACAGCGGCGTCAATCTCGATACCACCGAACTTTTCGACCCTGCGGGCGCGGTGTGGTCTACCACCGTCAATTCAGGGCTCACGACGTCGACGGCCAGCTCGGCGCTCACCGTTGATGGCCGGGTAATGATGGTGAGCGGCGCCAATATTTACGCTTTCAATGAAGGCCGCAATTCAGCGCTGGCGGCGATACCCACCGTGTCGGCCCTCGGCGCCACCACACCGGGAGCCACGTTGAACCTTACCGGCACCGGCTTCTTCGGGCTCTCTGAAGCGTCGAACGGCACGTACATTTCGACGGCCACCAATTTTCCCCTGCTGATGTTGATGAAGCAGGGCAACGAAGCGATTTATTTCGGTACCACCACTGCGTGGACCGCTACCACTGCCACGGTGGTGTTGCCGGCGAGCTTGCCGAAAGGCCGCTACGTGGCGCGCGTGGTCGTGAACGCGGTGTTGAGCGACGGGCAAGTCGTGTCGGTGGCTGACCCGACGGGCTCGGCCTGCACTACCGCTGACGCGTGCTCGTCAGGTTTTTGTTCTGACGGTTTTTGCTGCAATACCGCGTGCAGTGGCGGCTGCGATGCGTGTTCGGTGGCTGCGGGCGCGGCGGTCAATGGCACTTGCAGCGTTTTACCTGCGGCGACCACCTGCCGGGCCGCCGCGGGCATTTGCGACGCGGCCGAAGTGTGTAACGGCAGCAGCGCGGTGTGCCCGGCCGACACTTTTGCCATGGCCGGCACGCAATGCCGTGGTGCTGCTGACTTGTGCGATGCAGTGGAGTCGTGCACCGGCTCGAGCGCGGCGTGCCCGGCAGATATTGCATCGACGGCGGGTACGCCCTGCCGTGCCGCCGCGGGCATTTGCGACGTGGCCGAAGTGTGCAACGGCAGCAGCATGGCGTGCCCGGCAAATGGTTTTGTTGCCGCGGGTACACAATGCCGTGGCGCTGCCGACTTGTGCGACGCGGTAGAGGCGTGCACCGGTTTGGCCGCCGCGTGCCCTGCAGACATTGCGTCGACGGCGGGTACACCCTGCCGTGCTTCGGCAGGCATTTGCGACGTGGCCGAAGTGTGCAACGGCAGCAGCATGGCATGCCCAGCAAATGGTTTTGTCGCCGCGGGTACGCAATGCCGTGGCGCTGCCGACTTGTGCGACGCAGTGGAGTCGTGCACCGGCTCGAGCGCAGCGTGCCCGGCAGATATTGCATCGACAGCGGGTACGCCCTGCCGTGCTTCGGCGGGCATTTGCGACGTGGCCGAAGTGTGCAACGGCAGCAGCATGGCGTGCCCGGCGAATGGTTTTGTCGCCGCCGGTACCACGTGCAGAGGCGCGGCTGATGTGTGCGACGCGGTAGAGGCGTGCACCGGTTTGGCCGCGGCGTGCCCTGCGGATCTCGCTGCTTCTGCGGGTACTTCGTGTCGCCCTTCGGCGGGCATTTGCGACGTGGCCGAAGTGTGCAACGGCAGCAGCATGGCGTGCCCGGCGAATGGTTTCGTCGCCGCCGGCACCACGTGCCGTGGCGCGGCTGATGTGTGCGACGCGGTTGAAGCGTGCACCGGCTCGAGCGCAGCATGCCCCGCTGATATTGCTGCTTCGGCTGGCACTTCGTGTCGCCCCTCGGTGGGCATTTGCGACGTGGCCGAAGCGTGCAACGGCAGCAGCATGGCGTGCCCAGTGAATGGCTTCGCCGCCGCCGGTACCACGTGCAGAGGCGCGGCTGATGTGTGCGACGCGGTGGAATCATGCACGGGGGCCTCGGCTGCCTGCCCGGTCGATTTGACGTTGCCTGCGGGAACGCCGTGCCGCGCTGTCGCCGGTTTGTGCGACGTGGCTGAAGCGTGCACGGGCAGCAGCATGGCGTGCCCGCCCAATGCGTTTGTCAGTGCCGGCACTGAATGCCGCCCGTCGACCGACGTGTGTGATGCCCCTGAACGCTGCACGGGCTTAGGCATCAATTGCCCCGCTGACCAAGCGGCGCCGCCGGGCACGTTGTGCCGCCCATCGGCGGGAGCGTGCGACTTGGCTGAATCGTGCGACGGTGTTGCGTTCTCATGCCCGGTCGATCAACTGGTGAGCATGGGCGCTCAGTGCCGTGCCGCACTCGACGCTTGCGACATGCCTGAGAGCTGCGACGGCCTGTTGCCCACGTGCCCCGCGGGTATAACGCGCGATGCGGGCTGTGACCTCGATGGTGGCTTCGACGCGGGTATTGATGCGGGCATCGACGCAGGCAGCGACGCGGGAATCGATGCGGGCGTCGATGGAGGTATTGATGCCAAAATCGATGCCGGCACCGGCCCAACGGAGCCTGACGCCGGGCCTGCGGCTGATGCGGGTGAAGAACCACGCGCCATTGCGCTCGGTGTCGGTTGCGACTGCCAGTCGGCGCCGGGTTGGCTGTGGGCTTCGGTGCTCGGCCTGCTGTTGATACGGCGAAGGCAGCCTGTTGTTCTTAAAGCACGGTCAGCGAAGTAGGCGACGCTGGAGCAACGTTTTCGACAATCACGTCGAGCCGCATGAACGGAGCTCTCGGTGCTGCGGCCTCGACCTTGGTCACCGCGACGTGGTCCTTGTCGAGCACCAGCCGTACCGCGCCTTCCTTGAACTCTGCGCCCAACACGTGCCATCCGCCGGTTGAGTCGCTTCGCCACACCCCACGGCTCTCAACCCAACGCAATGGACGTGTAACGCGCACACGGTTACTGAGACAGCACCGTAAACGAAGTACAACGGAGGTGTACAAATGGGTGCCCAAAAACTGTTCTGGCTAGCGTCGTTGCCGGTTGTGGTGGCTTTTTCATCGTGCGGGGTGAACATGCCAGAAGCTCTCGACGCCTCGGAGGTTGCCGAGAGCTCTTCGGAGCTGGTGGTGTCTACCAAGCCACCGGTCAGCCGCCTGAGGACGTGTCAGCTCAGTGAGCGAAATCTCACCACCGGGCAAACAGCAGCCACTTCGCTCACCCTGAACCTTCAGTCGTATTGCCGCAGTGGCCCCTGCTTTTACACCGTATGGTTGCCTCACCTAAGCGCTGTGCTCAACGCACGCGAAATATTCGTCCTCAGCGACGGGCAGAGCGTTCAAGCGGGGCAAACCGGCCTTGACGTTTATGTCGATACACAGGGACTGACCCGAGATCCCCTCGACTGGCGGGGAATGTCCGGTACGGTGCACACGCTCTCGCCAAAGTGGCAGCCTGCCGGA
Source organism: Myxococcaceae bacterium (assembly GCA_019694575.1). Classification (GTDB taxonomy): domain Bacteria; phylum Myxococcota; class Myxococcia; order Myxococcales; family Myxococcaceae; genus JAIBBR01. The sequence continues at coordinate 3,807 of JAIBBR010000013.1, read as the reverse complement.
ACGGTGCAATTCAAATTTGACCCGTTTCGCGCTTCGTACGCTTCCTACCCGAGCGGCTTTGAACAAGTTCTCACCTGCAGCATTTAAACGTACTCGTTCAACGAGTTCGTTGAATGGAAGACGCCGCCTCCGCTCGGAGTTGGTTCGCGCCTGGCGTTCGTTGCTCATTTCCAGCGTCAGTGCCGGCTGGGCTGGGGCGTTCTGTTCTGTGTCTTGTGCGAGGGCGGCGGAGGAGGGTGCACCCGCACCGTGCCGATGCGCCGCGTCGACGCGTCGAGAACTTCGAGCGCGTAGCCTTGCTGCGTGATGACAGTGGTACCCTTTTTCGGAATGCGGCCGGTAAGCACCATGCACAAGCCTGCCACCGTGGTGTAGTCGCCCTCTTCAGGCAAATCGAAAGCCAACTCACGGTTGATATCGCGCACCATCGCGCTGCCGGGCACCGTCACTGAGCCGTCGGCTTCGGGTTGCATGGGTGCGGGCTCGTTCAACACCGACTCGTTGAAGATTTTGCCCACCAATTCTTCGAGCAGACTTTCGACTGTCACCACGCCCGCCAGGCCGCCGCGTTCTTCGAGCACAATCGCCAGTGGCATGTGACGGCGCTGCATTTGTGTCAGCAGATCAATCGCCTTGGTCGACGGCAATACGTAATAGGCAGGGCGAACCAACGCGTCGATGCTCCAGGGCCGGCCTTCCCACACCAGGGCGAGCAAGTCTTTCATGCTCACGTAGCCCACCGTGTTGTCGAGCGTGCCGTCATAGACCGGTAGCCGGTAGTGGCCGTTCTTCGAGAGCAGGGTACGCAGTTCTACCGGGCTGGCTGAGCGTGAAATCGCCACCACTTCGTTGCGCGGCACCATCGCGTCGGCCGCGGTGAGCCCCGAAAAACCGAGCGCTCGGGTGGCAATCTTCGCGGTTTGAGGGTGCAACGTGCCGGCGTGGCCTGCTTCTTCGAGCAGCTGCCGCAATTCTTGCGGAGAGAGCCGCGTTTCAATGAAGCTGGTGCGGTCTCCGAAGAGCTTGAGCACCGCGTTCGAGCTGGCGGTGAGCAACCAAATCAAAGGCCTCGCTGCGACTGAAAGCCACAACAGCGGCCGAGCGATGAAGAGCGCGTACGTCTCTGACGAACGCAGCGCCAACGACTTTGGCACCAACTCGCCCAACACCAATGAGAGGTACGAAATGCCCAGCACCACCACCGCGAACGACACTTCTCTCGCGTAGTGGGCCAGAAAGGGCAATGCGCTCGAAATGAGGGGCGACAAGTCTTCAGCGAATGCCGCGCCGCCGAACGCACCCGCGGTGGCGCTCACCAAGGTGATACCGACTTGCACCGTGGCTAAAAAGCGCTCGGGCAAACCACGCAGCTGCCGCACCGCCAATGCCGCGTTGCTGCCTTTGTCGATCAACTCAGAGAGCCGAGTGTCGCGCATTGCCACAATGGCGATCTCGGCGCCGGCCAGCACCCCATTGAGCAACACCAGAACCACGATGATCAAAAGTTCCCAGGCCAACATGTGCACCCTGACGCGCCTTCAAGGGAGGAGCTTAAAGAACCTTTTCTTTATCGGCCGGGCATTCACCGCGCCCGTCACATTTTGAAGTGTTTACGTAGAGAAAACCGTCAGGTGCTTTTCAATCGCTCACAAAGCGATGGCGTCACCCGAGGGCCACGGGTAAATGACCGCCGTAACGCAACCCAGCCGCCAAGGAGCCATCGTGACAATTCAAATTGGTGAACGTCTTCCTGAAGCAACGCTGTACGAAACCACCCAGTTCGGCGACGCGTGCCCGCTCAACCCTGACCCGGTGTTGACGACCCAAGCGAGCAAAGGCAAACGCATTGTGATTTTTGGTTTGCCGGGTGCTTACACGCCGACGTGCTCCGCCCGGCATGTGCCTGGGTATCTCGAGAGCTTCGACAAGTTAAAGGCCCTGAAGGTCGATGAGATTTGGTGCGTGTCGGTGAACGACGGTTACGTGATGGCCGAGTGGGGCAGGGCGCAGAAGGCGCTCGGCAAGATTCGCTTCTTGGGCGACGGCTCGGGTGAGTTTGCGAAGAAACTCGGTCTTGAAAAGCAATATCCCGACATGGGCTTGCGCATGCGGCGCTTTTCGCTGTTTGTCGACGACGGCGTGGTGAAGCACGTCAACGTCGAGAACCCCGGCAAGTTCGAAGTGAGCGACGCCGCCACCATGTTGAAGCAATTGAGCTGAAAGTTCGGCACCTGTCTCTCTCTCTTGCAGGAGTTCCGTCGATGCGAATTGCCCCCCTTGCCGTTGCCGTGACGTTGTTTTCAGCGTGCCCTCCCATGGGAGGAAATGACGGAGGCTCCGACGACGCCGGTAACGACGCCGGCTGCGTGCCTCAGTGCGGCAGCCGTGTGTGCGGCACCGAGAGCTCATGCGGCACCTCGTGCGGCTCATGCGCGCAGACGGCAGTGTGCTCGGCGGCGGGGCAATGTGTCGCGCCCACGCCGTTCACCGTGACGACTGGGGGCAGCGGCGACGACGCGGCGTTCAGCGTAGCGACAGACTTGGCAGGTAACAGCTACCTCACGGGTTACTTCGCGGGCGCCATCAGCTTGGGTGACCATCAGCTGGTCTCTCAAGCACCGCGCGACGTGTTCATCGCCAAAGTCAGCCGAGACGGTGCGTACCTGTGGGCGACCGCGGTGAAAGGCACGGGCATCAAACAAGCCCAGTCGATTGCGGTTGATCAATCGGGTGCCGTTTTCGTGTCGGGCTTTTTTACCGGGCAAGCCGTGTTCGGCTCTCAGACCATCACCGCTACCGGCGCACGCGATCTCTTCGTTACCAAGCTCAACGCGAACGGCGAATTCGAGTGGACCTTCACCGCGGGCGGCGCCAACGCGCAAATGGCTGGGCGCGTAGCAGTGTCTCAAAGCGGCGCAATCTACGTTGCCGGCACCTACGACAACACCGTGAACGTGGGCGGCATCATGCTCACGTCAGTGGCGCAGAGCCCCGACGTGTTGGTGGTTCGACTCAACGCCGACGGCGTGCCGACGTGGGCGGTGTCGGCCGGTGGTTCTGAACCTGACGAAGCGCGCGGCGTCGCCGTGACCTCGGGAGACGGCGTGGCCATCGGAGGCACCTTCGGCGGCTCGGCGACTTTCGGCTCGCAAATGCTCACCACCCAAGGCTTCGCGGGCGCCTTCGCCGCCAAGCTCGATGCGCAGGGTGTTTACACGTGGGCGACGGGCTGCAACTCCTCTACCCTGAGCGACACCATTTTTGGTTGGGCCATGAACATGGACACGAACCAGAACATCTACGTCACGGGGCAGGTGAACGGCACCGTCTCATGCAGTGGCAAAATGATGCAGTCAGTCGGCGGCGAAGACGCCTTCGTCGTCAAATTCAACTCCACGGGGGCGGTTGACTGGGCAAAGTCGGCGGGCGGGCAGAACACCGACGTCGGCTGGACAGTGGCGGTGAACAGCAGCGGCGTCGGCCTCGTGGGCGGTGAATTCGAAGGCGCAGCCACCTTTGGTCCGCACATGGTGACGAGCAAGGGCGCCTCTGACGGCTTCGCGGCGCGCTTCGATGCAGCGGGCAATTTTACGCAAGTGCACACGTTTGGCGGCGCCTTGGCGGCCGACGTTGCCTTCGGGGTGGCGTGGTTGCCTTGGTTGCAGCCTTTGGTGGTGGGCAGTTTCGAGAAGACGACCCTTTTCGGCAACGCCACGCGCACCTCGGCCGGTGGGTCAGACTTCTTCGTGTGGGCTCCATAGCGAGCAGCTGCCGTGAAGTGACGGGCGTCTCTAACCCGCGCGGTGC
>JAIBBR010000141.1 GCA_019694575.1 Myxococcaceae bacterium | reverse complement strand
GGTGTCGAGACCCAGGACGACGACTTCAAAATATCAGAGTGAGCCTGCATCACCGTGGCGAAGGCGTTCAGTCGACTTCAGTCGACCCGATAAGAACCCTTCGCCTTTAGGCGAAGGTAGTCAGTTGACGTTGTCGGGCGGGAAAGTCATTTTTTTTCGCCCGGCCCCCTCCGTTCCGGGGTGGGTGGCTATTTGTTTGAAATTATTGCCAAAAGCGCTGCGGCAACCAGAGCCGGGTGCCGTACGACAATGATCGTATGGGTATTCGCATCGTCCACCGGCCGGCGCCCCCTCCGCGGCCTTGGTATCGACCATTGATCGACGACGATGATGTTCCGCTGACGAGTTTGGAAGTAGCCATTCATACCGCGGCTCTTGAGGGTGTGCGTGCTGCCAGAGCGCCGGTGCCACTGCCCAACAAAAGCCCTGTGCCCCAGGCCGAACGCGAGGGCGAACAGGTGGCGTTCAGCTTTGTAAAGATGCTCGAACGGGTGACAGGGCTACAGCTCAGCATCAGTAAGCGGGTGACCCACCGCGACGCTGAGAGCGACGCGATGCAGCTGAAAGTGCAAGGCATGCTGCCGGGCGCGAGAATCGTCGGGCAAGAACTCAACGACGATGGCACCTTTGAGCTTACCTTTGAAGGCGTGCCAAATAGAAAGCCTTGAAACAGCACACCACACAATCGCCACGGCGATTTCGGGCCGTGAAGGAGCACGCATATGGGTGACGAGTTAGATGTTCGATCGCGGTTTTTCGGCAACCCTCAGGTGCGGGGCCCTTTCCAGCGCTCCCAAGGTACGGGGCCGGCCGTTCCTCCGAAGCCCGCGGTGACGGAAGAACCGTCTACCGGTTGGATTTCGGGGCCCAGCACGGTTCGCGGCACCGCTGAACAGGGCAAAACCATCATTACCGCGACAGGTATTGGGTCGCCTCCCACCAATGCTCGCAACGCCACCATCGGTCGTGAATTGGCGAAAGACGCTGCCTATATCGGCGCGCTGGCGAAGCTGCTTGAAGCGGTGAAGATGCAAATTGTCGCCGACAGCCGTTCTGAAGGGCATGTGATGACGAGCAGTCGCGTCGAGACGAAGGCCAGCGGCTATATACAGGGCGCCCACATGGTGGGTGATTATGAAATTTTGTCTGATGGTGCGGTGAAGGTCACCATGCAGGTTGATCTTTCTGGCATCACACTTCTCGATGCAGACGCTGCTCGTTAGCTGCGTGACTTCACCTGTCGATATTGCCAGTCTGCCGCTCGAAGCGCTGACGGCCTTTCTCACTGAGAAACTGGGGGAAAAGCCGTTTCGCGCCAAGCAGATTTTCCGTTGGCTGCACCAGCGGGGGGCGACGCGTTTCGAAGAGATGACCGACCTCTCGAAAGACTTGCGCGCTCGACTGGCCGCCGCCGCTCACATTGGCGTTGTCGAAAAAGACCTCGAACAGCGCTCTGCCGACGGCACGATCAAGTACCGCTTCAAGACGCATGACGGGAAGTTGGTCGAATCTGTCTACATGCCGTCGCCTGATCGTAAGACGCTGTGCGTTTCTACCCAGGTGGGCTGTGCGATGGCGTGCTCTTTTTGCGCGACGGGAACATTGGGGTTGAAGCGCAACCTCACGCCCTCTGAGATCGTGGCTCAGATTCACCAGGTGAACCGCGAAGTGCGCGCGAATGAAAACATCACCTCAACGCTGCGCCCGTTGACCAACCTGGTGTTCATGGGCATGGGCGAGCCGCTGCACAACTTCGAGAACTTGAAGACCGCCCTTTCGATTTTGCAGCACGAAGACGGGCCGAATTTTTCAAGCCGCCACATTACGGTTTCGACGGTGGGGCTGGTGCCAATGATCGAGCGCTTTGGGCAAGAGACCAACGTCAAGCTCGCCATTTCGCTCAACGCCAGCGACGACGAGACGCGCTCGAAGATCATGCCGGTGAACCGCAAGTGGAACATCGAGGCGCTGCTCGACGCGTGCCGTAAGTTTCCGCTCAAGCAGGGGCGCCGCATCACTTTCGAATATGTGTTGATGGAGGGCGTGAACGACTCTGACGCCGATGCCGCGCGCCTGGTGAAGCTGCTGCAGGACATTCCCGCCAAGGTGAACTTGATTCAGTACAACAACAACCCGGGCTTGGGCTTTCACTCCACCCAAGACTCGCGCGCCGAAGTGTTTCGCGAGGCGCTCGCCAAAGGGCATGTGGCCGCGTTCATTCGGCAGAACCGCGGTCGCGATATCGCCGCGGCGTGCGGGCAGCTGGCGAATGTTGAATCCCCGAGTTAGCGCTGGGCTAACAACGAAATGAGGTGTGCATGGCTTCACGAACCTTCCGGCTGGGCCGGGCGCGGCCAGCTGAGGTGTGCTCCTTTCTTCTGTCGGTCGATTTTTGGCTACATCTGACGAGCCTGACGTGTCGAACCCAATGAAGTCACTTTTCATTGGAGATACCTCAATGCGTGGTTTGTATTTTGTCTGGGTTATGGCGTTGCTTTTAGTGGGTGCGTTGTCGTGTGGTGGAGGCAATGAGTCCTCGGGAACCGGCGGCGGTTCCGGTGGTTCAGGAGGAGGCTCAAACGCAACAGGCGGTGGCAGCGGCGGCTCGGGAGGCGGCTCACTGAACCCCTGTAACGCGTGCTCTTCAAGCCAAGTCTGCGTTCGCCGTGGTTCGTCATCGGCGTGCGAGTCGGGCCTTGCCACTTGCAACGGCGGTACGACCGACATGTGCCCCTGCTATCTCTCGAGCACCACCGGCCCTTGTTCCAGCGGAGGGTCGACTTGCTCCAATAACCTTGGCCAGTATTGGAGCGTGACCTGCCGGTAGCGGCGCGTTTTCGCTACGGAACCACGGCGGGAATCTCGGCGAGCTGACCTGCCTTCAACAGATCAAGCGCTCGTTGATATGCCTCAACGCGTCGGCCGATTCTGCCCGTCAACACCTGCTTGCCTTGCTCAGCGAGCGTCGCGGCGCTTTCGGGCTTTCGTGACTGCAGCGCAGACCGGGCGAGGGCGAAATGAACAGCTGCCTGGTAAAGCGCGGCGGCTTGGGTGTCGGCCGCGCTCATTCGGGGGAGCAGCTCCTCAGCGTTCATGGCTTTGTCTCGGGCGAGCAGACGGCCCGTGTCGAGACACCAACGCTCAGGGCTGTCTTCGTTTGCCGGTGACGGCGGGGCCATTGCGAATGCTTCGAGCGCTTCGGCGCGATGATTCGTCGCGAGATAGACGAACCCGCCGCGACACAACGCACTGAGTCGCCTGGGCCCTGATGCGGGCGCCACTTCGATCATTCGCTTGGCGTGCGACAATGCCTGCGCGGTATCGCCTCGTGCGAGCGCCAGTTGAGCCAACCCGCGCAGCACTCCGACGGTTTGCCACGGTCGGTCCGGAAACAGCTGCTGGTAGTCCGCGAGCAATTGCTCGAGGTCGCTTTGGGCTTTCGTAAGGTTCCCGATTTCCCCCTCGAGCCATGCCAAATGATTGCGGGTGATCAATTGGTTGGGTGATTGGGGTGCGTTCAGCGCAACAGCTTCTTTTAACGCTGCCTGCGCGTCTGCCAACCGACCGTTGTCCGCCAGCGCCGTGCCATAGTCGTTGAGCGTCGAGGCGTAGATCAGGCTCTGCTTGCCCAGCGTGGCCACGGCGATCGCATTGGCCTGTTGGTACTGGGTGAGCGCGATCGCCGAGCGATGCTCCCACAGGTGCGCCTGGGCCATGACGCGCAGCACATGAATGGCGAGCGGCGATTGTTGTTCTCCACGCTCGGTCAACAGGGCCAGCGCCTGCTCATGTGACTTGATCGCGCCTGTTCGGTCTCCACGGTGAAAGCGCAGCACGCCACGGGTGTACGCAAGCTCGGCCTGCTCACGTGGGGCGATGCCGATGCGCGTTGCCAGTGCGTCGGCCTGGGCCATCAACAACTGCGCTTCGTCAGCACGATCGAAGCGTGCGCCCATCAGAAAGGCGAGCTGAAGCATTGTTTGGAACCGTAAGTGATCTAACCCGAGCGCTTCAGCCTTCGGCAGCAGACTCGACATGGCCGCAAGCGACTGCGTTTCATCGCCGAGGTAATACGACGCAGTGTTGGAATAGAGGAGCGCTTCGGCTTCGAGCTCGGGAAACCCATGCTCACGCGCATGGTGCGCGATGGTGTCGGCCTCGGTTTTCGCGTGCGCGTAGTCATGCGTCGTCTTCAGCGCGTCGAGCTGGCCAATATCGAGGCCCTTTATCTTGAGACTCTCGAATTCCCCTGGGCGAGGTGCCCGGGCCGGCGTCTCGCGGCATTCTTCTGGCTGAGGTAATTCAGCAATGGCTTCAATCAGCAATGGGAGCTGCTCGGCTTTGCGCACGGTGAAATGTTGCGAGAGCGTTTTGGCCTGCAGCATCTGACGGCGGAAACATTCGTGTTGGGCCGGCCAGCGAGGTGAGGGCGAAGTGGCGTTGGCAAGACACGCGGTCTCGAGCTCGCTGTGCCAAGTGTCTTCGAATTTTTGCAACCGTTCGCGCGCCGCGAAAAGCGCCTGCTCACTCCCGGGAAAAGTCAGGGGCAGCTTGGTGAACAGGGCTTGCCGCTCCACCTCGGTCCACCGCAGGTTTGAGTCCAGTGATTGGCAGCTGGCTCTTCGCTGCCACCGTGGAACGAGCACGGCGGCCGCAGTTATGAACATCAGCGCGACAACGGCACCCAGCCATTTCAGACGGCGGGCGGGCGCTTGCATCGCGTTGAACAGCGCGTGTCGGGCCTGCTCGAGATCTCGCCAGCGTCGGGCGGGCTCACGCTCGAGCCCGCGAGAAATAACGGCTCGCAAGGTGCGTGGGGTACGCGACGAAAAGCCCGCAGCAGAAGCGTCAGACGGCCGAGCACCTTCGAGTGCTTCGTAGAGCGAGACGAAGAAGCTGTATTGATCAGACAGCGGCGTGGCGACCTCGCCCCGCAATTGTTCAGGCGCCAAATACGCGGGAGTGCCCGCCACATGACCGCTCCGTGTGATCGTGAGATCGATCGGTGTATCGAGAACGTCGGCGAACGAAACGTCAGCTTCGAAGCGCGAGAGACCAAAGTCAGCCACCCGCGGCGTGCTTGCTTCATCGAGCACCAAATTACTCGGCTTGAAGTCGCGGTGAATCACGCCGTGACGATGCGCCGCCGCCAACCCCGAAGCGGCCTGTGTGAAAAGCGTCACCACCCCACGCCAATTGCGGTGACTTGCCGCGAGCCACCGCACCAGATCGCCTCCGGCGAGCCATTCGGTGACCAGGTACGGCTGACCTTGGTGCATTCCTCCGTCGTAAACCCTCACCACGTGAGGGTCGTTCAGCCGTGCCAACACCCGGGCCTCACGCAGCAGCCGCACGATCGCCGAGAGTTGATCAGTGCTTTTTCCGCACAGGAGCTTGACTGCCACTGGCCGACCCAGGGTGATGTCCGTGGCGCGCCAGACTTCTCCGTGCGCGCCCGTGCCGACCCGTTCTTCGAGCCGGTAACGTTCGGCGAGCACGAGGGTGTCACGAGGTTCTTCAGGCGAAGTCGACACGGCCGCCACGGCCGCTTGGCACCCTTCGCAGCGAGAGACATGGCTGAGAATGTCGGGCGCCAACCCTTGCGGCGTGAGGAGTTGATCAGGCGAAGGGCACTCACCAGCGTTCATTCACGATTCGTATGGCATGGGCCGGCTTGTGAGGACAAACAGCGCCATGTTAGGCGCCGAGATATGCCGTTTGAGCTTGAGTGGGTGGCCACGCTCGGTGATTGTGTTTCGCGTTGGCCGCTGCTGAAGACGAGCGGTGACGCAAAAGAAGCCTGTCGCTCAGCTTGGCCTTCGCTTTCTCGAGAACGTCGCGCTGAATGGTTGCTCACTCGTTTGGCATTGGCGGGCAATGCATCGGCGCAGCAGGTGATCGACGCGTGGGTCATTCGTTTGCTCGAGGCGTGGTTTCGCCGACAGCGATTTCCACCCGCGCTCCGTGACGATGCGATGCAAGAGGTGCGCAGCGCTTTGTGGGGGGTGGGGGCGCAAAGCGAGCTCGCGCAATTCGAAGGCCGCGGCCCACTCGATCGCTGGCTGCAAATCGTCAGCGTGCGGCGGGCTCTCAATACACTGCGATCAACTTCGGCTGCGCGAACATCAGACCTCGCGCTTGATGACGTTGAAGAAGAACGGCTTGGGCTGACGCTGGGCGCTGACTTGCGCCTGCTCAAAACAAGTCAGCAACAAGCATTCAAGAAGGCTTTCGAGGCGGCGCTGCTAACGCTCGATGATCGCGGGCGTTTGTTGTTGTCGATGCGATATCTGCAGGGCGCTTCGGTCGAGCAGCTCGCGACACTCGTCGGCGCCCACCGCGTGTCGGTTTCGAAATGGCTGGCCGAAGCCCGGCGCAGCGTTCAGCGTGAAGTGCTCGCAAGGCTCGAGGGCGATGCGAGAGATCGCCCGCTCGCGGCGTGGGCCAGCAGCCAGCCCAACTTGAGCATTTCCAGACTGTTTCAGTTGCCGCGGTAGCCTGGGCGCCACCTTGCGCGTAAACCCTTGTTACCGAAAGGAAACGCTCCTTGCCGGCCCTTGACGTTCTCTCGAGGGCACGCCTAGTGTGCGCGCCCCTCTCGCACCAATCGTGGTGTTTGGGCTTTTCAGGCGATTTTCCGGCGTCCTGAACTGACGATAGTCCACTCTTCCGGGAGCTGTACCGAAGCACGAAAGAAGCTCAAAAGAATGCAGGCGAACGTGAATCAGCCAGTTGGTTTTGAAGGTGATGAAGATTTTGCCTCGATGTTGGAGGCCTCGCTCGGTGGTGACGCCTTCCCCGAGGAAGAGAAGCTTGTAAAAGGCACGATCATTCAACTGACGAAGGACTACGCCGTCGTCGATATCGGCTATAAGTCTGAAGGGCAGATCGCGCTCGACGAGTTCAAGAACGCCAAGGGCGAAGTCAGCATCAAGCCCGGCGACACCGTCGAAGTGGTGGTCGAAAGCCGCGAGAACGACATGGGCATGGTCGTGCTCTCGAAAGAGAAAGCCGACAAGCGCCGCGTGTGGGACGAGATCACCGCCGCCGCGAAGAAAGACGAAATCATCAAGGGCATCATCACCGGCCGCGTGAAGGGTGGCTTGCAGGTCGACATTGGCGTGAAGGCGTTTTTGCCGGGCTCGCAGGTCGACATTCGCCCCGTGCGCAACCTTGATCAGTACCTCTCGAAAGAATTCGAGTTCAAGATCATCAAGTTCAACCCCAAGCGCGGCAACATCGTGTTGTCACGCCGGGCGCTCCTCGAGAAGCAACGTGAAGAGCAGAAGAAAGTCACGCTGCAAAACTTGAAGGAAGGCGCGGTGATGAAGGGCCAGGTGAAGAACCTCACCGACTACGGCGCCTTCATCGACTTGGGCGGCATCGACGGTCTGCTCCACATCACCGACATGTCGTGGGGCCGCATTGGCCACCCGTCTGAAATGTTCAACGTGGGCGACGAAGTGCGCGTCGTGGTGTTGAAGTTTGATCCTTCGCAAGAGCGCGTGTCGTTGGGCTTGAAGCAAATTCAAGAAGACCCGTGGCACCGTGCCGACGAGAAGTACCCGGTCGGCACCCGCGTCAAGGGCAAGGTGGTCAGCCTCACCGACTACGGCGCTTTCGTCGAAATCGAGCCGGGCGTCGAAGGTCTGGTGCACGTCTCTGAAATGTCGTGGACCAAGCGCGTCAAGCACCCCTCCAAGTTGCTCGAGGCTGGCAAAGAAGTCGAAGCGGTGGTTCTCGACATCGACCCCAAGGCCAAGCGCATCGCGTTGGGCATGAAGCAAATCGAGCAGAACCCGTGGACCTTGCTCGAAGACAAGTACCCGATTGGCTCGGTGATCAAAGGCCAGGTGCGCAATGTCACCGACTTCGGCGTCTTCGTGGGCGTTGAAGAGGGCGTCGACGGCTTGGTGCACGTGTCCGACATCTCGTGGACTCAGCGCGTGAAGCACCCGGGCGAAATCTACAAGAAGGGTGATGAAGTCGAGGCGTGCGTGCTCAATATCGATGTCGAGAACGAGCGGTTCTCACTCGGTATCAAGCAGCTCACTCCTGATCCGTGGGAGACCTTGTCGGAGCGTACGCCGGTCGGCAGCCGCACCAAGGGCAAGGTCACCAAGGTCACTGACTTCGGCGCATTCGTCGAGATCGAACCGGGCATCGAAGGCTTGGTGCACGTGTCTGAAATCAAGGAAGAGCGCGTCGAGAACCCGCGCGATGTTCTGAACGAGGGCCAAGAGGTCAACGTGAAGATCATCGACATCAATACTCAAGATCGCAAGATCGCGCTGTCGATCAAGGCGCTCTTGCACGAGGGTGAAGACGATTACCGCGAGTACTTGAAGAAGCAGGCTGAGAACAGCAAGGCCCGCCTCGGCGACGTCATGGGCAACAAGCTGAAGAAGTAATTTGGCCCTTCGCTTCAAAAGCACAATTTCAAGGTCAGCCTCGATGTGAGGCTGGCCTTTTTTTCGGGCGGCAGCAGAAAGAGCTCTCTGGGTGGCTTAAGTGGCGACGGTGCTTCGTCGAAGCGCCACCAGCTCGGCCACTGCGTTGGTGATCACCGCAACCGTCAGCAGCAACGCCACCACATACCCTTCGGCGAACCCATTGTTGGTGTGCTGGTAGAGAAAATAGCCGCAAAAAATAGCGTAGAGCGAAAGCAGCAGCGAAAAGAAAGGCCGCTGTGGGCGCATCGCCAACCCCAGCGCCAAAAGCCCCAGCATGTTCCAGTAGTACATGTTGACGGTCAGAAACGTGAAGACCAGCAAGGGCCCGAGCGTAAAGGCACTGACGGCGTTTGGCGCTCTCCACAACAACACCCCAATCAACGCGGCGAAGAGCAACTGCACCAGCATGAAGCCTTTGGAATGATCAGCAATGTTTACGTCAGCGCGGGCTTGCTTGATCTCTGTCGGGAAAAGACCGCGTTGGGCGAGCTCGCTGGCAGGGCTTTCGACTACCTGCAGGTAAACTGTCTTCAGCGAATATTGAATGCTGTAGAACTTCTCGTGCTGCGACACTTCGATGCGCTGGGCGTACTGTTTCCACACGTCGAACGTGCCGAACATCGCCGCGGCGATCAGCACCCAAGCCAGACCCGAAGCCAGGGTGGCTGCGCCGAAACGTACGTACGGCATTGGCAGCTTGCGTTCTTTCCAGTGCCGCATCGCCACCCAGATCAGCAGCGCCACGCCAAAGAAGAGGGGGAAAAGCTTGCTCGCCACCGCGTAGCCAAAGAGCGCGCCTGCGGTGGCCCACTTCTCTTTCTGCATGAAACAGCAAGCGAGCCCGAGTGCAAACAGCCAGTCCCACCGCAAGAAGCTGCCCGCGAGGTAGCCGTAGCTGTTCGGCGCGGTGGCCCAAATCAGCAACCCGATGCTCGCCAGCCGCACGCCAAAGACACGGTAAGCGGCCGCCCAGAGCGCGATCATCAGCAACATGTCGAGCGCGCCGATCAGCGCCAAGTTGCCAGCGGTGAGCGGCAACAGGCTGGCAATGGGGTGCGCGAAAATCGCCCACGCGGGGGAGTTCGAATTGCCGTGGTCTAACATCATCGCTTGCCACGACGTGCGGCCGTCTCGCCCGGGCTGTTGCCACCATGGAACCAGGGCTGAGAACCGACGGAGATCTTCTTTGAAGGTGCTCCAGCGCTCGTCTGAAAACTGCGCGCGCACTCGCCCCGCGTCAGCCAAGGCCTGTTCAACCTTCACCACCTCAAAGTTGGTGAGATCGCGCGTTTCGGTCACGCTGCCCAAAATGTGCGGCCCGTCGACGTCACGGTCGGCGATCAGCGCGGCTTTGTAGAGATCAAACCAGCCCACTTCTTTCTGGTATTTGGCGCCGAGATAAAAATGAAACTGCTCCCAATAGTGCACACGAAAGTTGCCATATTCACACCAGGCGAAGACCATCAGCCCGGCCAGCACCGCGAAGCCGATTTTTCGTTGGCGCTCAAAACGCTCGGCGAAAAAACGGTCGAAGAGGAGCAGTGCTGCACCTGCCTCGAGAATCATGATTTTGATGATTCCCGAGATGTAATGGTTCATGCGTGCCTTGACTCTGCGGTGGTCGGGGTTAAGTGTGACGCAGGCTTCTAGCTGGAAGAGGAAAAAAGTACATGAGCGTTCAAGAGCGCGACGTGCTGGCCGCGTTGGCCACGGTGATTGACCCTGAGTTACACGTCGATGTCGTTAAAGCGGGCATGATCAAAGACTTGAAGGTTGACGGGAACAACGTCTCCTTGAAGGTGGAGCTGACGACTCCGGCCTGCCCGATGAAAGATAAAATTCAGAAAGACACAGAAGCCGCGCTCAAAGACGTGCCCGGCATCGGTGAATTCAAGATCAATTGGGGCGCCAAGGTGCGGGCTGCGCCGATGGGTGCTTCGAAAGACACCTTGCTGCCCGGCGTGAAGAACGTGGTGCTGGTGGGCGCAGGCAAAGGCGGTGTCGGCAAAAGCACCGTGGCGGTGAACTTGGCGTGTGCGTTGGCCAAGCACGGCGCGCAAGTCGGCTTGCTCGACGCTGACTTTTACGGGCCGTCGATTCCGATCATGACCGGCATTCGCAAGAAGCCCGTCAGCCGCGATGGCAAGAGCTTGGAGCCGCTCGAGGCGCACGGCATCAAAGTGATGTCGATTGGGTTTTTGATTGAGCCCGATCAAGCGCTGGTATGGCGCGGGCCGATGCTTCACGGCGCGTTGATGCAGCTGGTGCGCGATGTGAACTGGGGTGAGCTCGATTATTTGGTTTTGGATCTGCCGCCCGGCACTGGCGATGTGGCGCTTTCGATTTCGCAGCAGGTGCGGTCGGCAGGTGCGGTGTTGGTGACGACGCCGCAAGACATTGCGCTGGCTGACGTGGTGCGCGCCAAGCAGATGTTCGACAAGGTGCATGTGCCGGTGTTGGGCATCATCGAGAATATGAGTCAGTTTCTCTGCCCTCACTGCGGCAAAGGTACGCACATCTTCGACACCGGCGGCGGCAAGAAGGCAGCCGACTTGATGGAGATCACTTTCCTCGGCGAATTGCCGTTGGACTTGAAGGTGCGGCAGGGCGGCGATCAGGGAACTCCGGTGGTGGTGGGTCACCCCGACAGCGCTGAAGCCAAGCGCTTTATGGAAGTGGCGCAAGTGGTGGCGGGGCGTATTTCGCAAGAGAACGCGGCGGCCAGCCGGCCTGTGGTCGCGGCCGCGAGCTAGCGGGGGACAAAATGATCGAAGCCGACAACGAAGATCCGCTCGACGATTTCGAAGACGACGACAAGAGCGGGCGCAAGTTCGTGCCTGACTTCGTGCGCAAAGTGGCGGTGGCCGGTTTGGGCGCGGTGTTCATGGGCGAAGAAGGCCTGCGCGCGCTCGCCAATCAGCTCAAGCTGCCGAAAGAAGCGTTGGGCTATCTGCTCCAGCAAGCCGAGAAGACCAAAGACGACGTCGGCCGCGTGGTGGGCGAAGAAGTTCGGCGCTTTCTGCAGTCAGACAAGCTGCGCGATGAATTCTTGAAGTTGCTCGCCGGCATGACGGTGGAAATCAAAGCTGAAGTGAAGCTCGTGCCTGATCGGCTCAAAGGCGTTGAAGGCGGCGTGCTGCCCAAAGTGAACGTGGGTGACATCAAGGTGAAGCAGCCCGGCAAGAAGAAGAAAGAGGAATGAAGCAGCGGTCTCCTCTCCTTGTTCGCTTGCCGTTGATCGTCGCGCTGATCTTGGGTGCGTGGTTGTGGAAGGGCGGCTTCGGGCTGCTTCCCGCTGACCGCGAGCTGACGTGGAAGTTGGGCGGCGACTACGCGTCGATTCGCCGCGTCGAGCTGCAAGTGTGGGACGGGCAAGAAATGCTCACCCGCGAAGAGTTCAGCATGCCGAAAGGCGCGATGAACGACCCCTCGCAGAAGCTGTCACTGCGAAAGGGCGAGTACAACGCGAAGATCTTCGTCTGGCGTGACGGCGTGGAAGCTCCGGCGGTGCGAGCCGGCGCCTTTTATGTGGGCGACGAGAAGACCGTGACGGTCAACCCGTAGCTCGCGCTTTACGGCGTGTAGGTGAGGCCGAGGCGATTGATGTTCAGCGAGGCAGACTCGCCCGTTCGCCGCGAAGTGAGCGTGACGGAATGTCCCGCGTCGACGGTGACGTTGCCCACCGTGCCGCCCTGACCGCCGAAAGCGAACTTGGTGCGGTTGATCACGCCGAGGGCATTCACGGCATCGCTGAGCTCTCCGCCGATGAAGGCCACGCCCGAGAGATTGACGATCGTCTTTTGAAGCCGGGTGAGGTCGTCTTTCAAGCCCGTGCGCTCGGTGTCGGTAGCGGCAGCCAATGCACGCATCGTGAACGGCTTCTCAAGATGGCGAGCCAGCATGCCCAGCGAATCATTGACCTCAGCGAGTGCGGGCACCGTATTCTGTCCCGGAACCGCCGAAGTGGTGACGAAGTCGGGCCGGCCCGCGGCTTCCCACGCGTAAATCGCTCGCGCCGCGGTGGCGATGCGTTTGGTGGTTGCGGCGACCGGGTTTCCACCGAGCGACCAAGGCGCGAACACGCCTGGCTTGCCCAGCACTTCGGCCACCAGCTTCTCGGGCGCCTTTTGCAGCTGCCCGAATTGTTGCTCGGGAATCACCTTCACGCCCGCGGGAGGAAAATACTTCGTCTCCACATTCGGCGAGCCCAATTGACGCATCGAAAACGAACCGTTGCTGTGCTTCACCGCGAATTGAAACGCCATGGTTATCTCCTGTTGTTCGGGTTGTCGCACCTCGCCCGACATTGTTGCGTGGCCTTCGCCAGGTTTGATCGGCGCAGAGATTTCGAGGGGTTGAGATGAGGGTATGGCAGTCGAGGAATGATTCGAGGGCGAAATTCCTCGAGCCGGGCCCGCGACGGCCAATTTCGGGCTCGCGCCCTTCGCTG